>MVCR01000003.1 GCA_002050035.1 Planctomycetales bacterium 4484_113
CCCCCCCAGTAGAATTCGTACAGATAGTGGAAGAGAAACGGCGAGACGACCATCAGTCCTATGGCGACGATGCTCGCCGTTAGCGCAAACGAGTAGGCGCCTGCTGAATCCTGCCCCAGTGCGTAAGTTGCCAACGTGGCGAGCAATGTCGCCAGAAAACCGATAAACACCCAGGATGCACCTATGAGAGCCATGTCGATGAGCACGGCAAGGAGACGACGCCCAATACCCGCATAGGCGAATTCCAAGTAAGTTTGCTCGGGCGTCGGAATGCGGAACCGTTTGATGTCAAAGAGACCCACAGGCTTTTCCCCATAAGGATTCTAGCAGATGGTCATCATCTGGGGCGCAGGGCGAAAAACGGCACTGAAAAGACGTGCACAAACAGGCTCCGAAGCTTGTTCTCTGGCCGGATGGTCGGCATCGGGGGTTGCGAATCCAGATGGATGCGATTGGATGCATTTGCCAATTATGTGGTATGATTGAACAGTGATGGTACAAAAGAAATCGAGCAAGTCTGTTAGGCGTAAGCGTCGGGCCAAAGGTCCGGCAAAGACCGCGGAAAAGCCGTTCCTGGAGATCGGGAAACTCGTACGCAACCTGCGCATCAGCAAGGGCTACAGCCAGTTCGATCTGGCGGAGATTCTGGGAGTGAATAACAGCTACCTCTCGCGCATCGAGAATGGGGAGAGACGTCCCTCGACGAAGATTATGCGCAAAATGAGTGAAGCTTTGGACTTCCCGTATGATGAACTTGTGGTGGCAAGTGGGTTGCTGAGCCCCGAGTTCCGTGAGCGGCAGGCGCTGGGGCGTGACAGCGGTGTCCTTCGGGATATTAGGGAGATCCGCGCAGCTCTATCACGTCTGGTTCCTCCAATGACAACCTTGGGCACCGATTCTGTCCGGGCGGGGCAGCGGAGGGCGATACCTCTCTTCGACCGGGTCCCTGCCGGTCTCCTCGATGAGGCGAATGTTGTGGAGGCTCACGACGATATCGAGAAGATCGTGCTGGCGGATGATGAGCTCAATTATGATCCAAAAGCTTTCGCGCTTGTTGTCAAGGGAGATTCCATGGTGGAAGCGGGGATTCTCGATGGCGATGTGCTCATTGTTTCTCCAGCAACCGACGTTCATGATGGCGACATCGCGGTAGTGCAGGTGAACCGACGTGAGACCACCGTCAAGATTGTGTACTTCGAAGGAGACCGCCTGCTGTTGCAGCCTGCCAACAGTCGTTACAAGGCGATGCTTCTGAAGTACCCGGATGAAGTGGAGATTCTGGGTAAGGTCATTCTGGTGCGGCGCAAGTTCATCGCCTAGATTCTCGTACGCTGGCTCACTCCAGCCCCTGGGCTGAGGGGAACCTCTTCCTGCGGTTGATCATCTAATATTGGGAGTCGGAGCAATGGTGGAAGAAACTCAATTTGGAAGCGCTGACAGCCCGCAAGACGATTTCGTTAGCCGCGTGCGTGCTGCGCTCGAACAGGTGCGACCCTACCTGCAAATGGAAGGGGGCGATGTTGAGATGGTGGAGGTCGTGGGTCGCGACGTGAAGGTGCGACTGCTTGGCGCCTGCAGCGGCTGCCCCTTCTCGACCTACACGCTCAAGGTCGGCATTGAGCAGACCTTACGCAAGGAGATTCCTGAATTCGGGAACCTCATTGAAGTGAAGTGACACCGTATAGGCAGCTTGGCCAGCGAGGGCTTCGACCACCCTTCTCGCGCCGCCCGAGTGTGCGCGGTGGTGAAGGCTCGCAGAGCGTGGCAGTTCGGTCGCCTTGTGTATAATGTGAATCCATCATCTTCGCGGGAGGGATAACCAATGGATGAGAAGCAGGGAGCTTTGAGCGACAGTGGCGGTCCGCTGGCGCCGACTCCGTCTCGCTACAGCTTCGCAAGTCGTGTGCTGGACATTTTCATCGAGCCGAAGAAGGTGTTCGACTACCTCCGCGACCGCGGCGACTTCTGGCGCCCGTACATCTTCCACGCGGTGATTCTGATGGTTGTGACTTGCTTGGCGCTTCCGGCGGTGAAGCAAGTCTCTTCAGAATATGCAGGTCTCATGGGCCGGAGCACTCCGCCAGAGGTTGGTCTGACCGATTACTTGATGACGCCGGTGCAAGTCGCCGCGGGTCTGGCGATTAGTTTTGCTGTTCTTGGCTTCGTTATCTGGCTCGCAGTTCTCATCTCGTCAGGCAAAGCGCGCTATGGACAAGCGCTTTCGCTTGCCGCCTATACTTTCTTTCCCGTCCTCCTGGCGAAGGTGATTAATGGAATCACGCTGATGATTACCAGGCCCTCGCTGGGTGATCCATCGGTGATGATGGTTACCCAGGCACCCGTCATCAACTACACTAGCTTGGCACAATTGTTCGCTGGGCGGCCGATCCTGCAGACATCTCTCCTGCCCGTAGGTATCTTCACGCTTTGGGCGCTCTATCTTCTTGTTATCGGCTTGCGGCGTTCTGCAAATGTAAGCATGGTAGCGGCGTGGGTTACCGCGCTGAGCTTGCTGGTAGTTCAGGTCGGTCTGTATGCTCTGATGGCCTTCGGTATGGCCATGTCCCTCAAGGCCGTGGGAGCAGGATAAGAGATGAAGCGTATTCTCCTTCTGGTGTTGGCCGTGGTCATTATCGCCGCCTTCGTGTTTTGGCGCGTGAGCGTTTCCCGTGAGGCGGGGGGTGACTCGAGCTCGAAAACAAAGGGCTCCTCCGATTATGAGGAAGTCAAGTACGGCGATCTCACTCTGACTGTCGAAGGAACCGGCATTGTCGAGCCGCGGACTACAGCTAGGGTCAAGAGTGAGGCGACCGGTATCGTTGAGGAGCTCTATATAAAGGAAGGCGACGAAGTCGAGAAGGGAGACCTTATTGCCCGGCTTGACCAGGAGGATCAAAAGCTGAGGCTGCAGAAGGCAGTTCTGGCAGAGAAACAGGCGAAGCTTCGCTACGAGCGGGTGAAGCAGACCGACCTGCCGAAGCAGATTACGGTGGCGCAAGCACGCGTGGATGAACTCAAGTTGTCGCTGACCAATGCAGAGGATAGACTGGGGCGTGTGAAGCAACTCGCCACCCGTGGCTACGCCTCCGACCAGGAAGTTGAAGACGCGCAGAAGGCAGTGGACTTGTTTAGGGTGCAGCTGGATGAGGCGGAGACTAGCCTTGAGCTTCTGAAGGGCACTGATTACGCTCAAACCATGGAGGCGGCTCGTCTCTCCTGGGAGCAGTCCAAGGTCGATCTGGCGCAGGCACGTAAGGCGCTTGGCGACGCGACGATAGTCTCGCCTATCGACGGTACGGTGTTGGCGAAGTATGTAGAGGAAGGCGATACGGTTATTTCCTCCAGTCAGGGCTTCACCGAAGGCACAACCATCTGTACCGTCGCCGACCTGCACGAGGTGCAGGTGCGGGGCTCCATCGACGAGGTTGATATCGGCACGGTGGAGGTGGGACAGAAGGCTGAACTGACAGTGGATCCCTATCCTGACCGAGTATATGAAGGAACCGTCACCAACATCTTTCCCCAGGGTGAGAAGCAGCCGGGGGGGCTCACCACCTTCACCGTGATGATATCGGTTGCGAATGAAGACCGCAGCCTGCTGGCGAATATGACAGCGGCAATCAAGATTAAGACCAAGACGATTGAGCATGTGCTGCTGGTGCCATTTGCCGCTATCCGACCTGGTGAGAAGGAGGGCGAGATGGTAGTTTTCGTCCGGCAGGAACGCGGGATTCCCAAAAAGACCGTCGTTAAGCTAGGTGTTACCGACTACGAGAACTACGAAGTGCTTGAAGGTCTGCAAGAAGGCGACGAAGTGAAGATAAAGGACTTCCCGAGGGAAATCCGCGTTGAGGCGAGAGCCGGCTAGCGGCTGACCTGCGAGGGGTTCCCTAAGGGCTGTTCATCGGTGCATAGGCAGCAGCTATAACTTCGCCCTGCATGACCGCATCGCCCAACTTCCTCTTGAGTATGACTCCCACCCACGGGTCGATGGTGTCAGTCATACGGTTGCGTCCTGCGCCGAGACGATGGCAAAGGCGACCGACGGAGAGTGCATCCAGCCTACGGACATGATCGTTGACGGGAGCCTTCACCTCTACCCGTTGCGTCCGGTCTTCAATAGTCTCCCTCAGACGGCTGAATTCGGTAAGCCTGCCTCCTTGAGCTGAGACCATTTGCCTGAACTTCTCTTGGGCTGAGCCATCCCTCAGTGTGTTCGCGAGTTTCGCTTCGCCCTCACCACGGTTGCTCGTTTCGCCGGCGAAGTGCAGAAGTGCTCCTCCTAATAGCATGCTCAGCCGGGCGACCTCCGCTTCCGCGTCGCCGGTTTTCAGGATGTCGATGACTTCCTGGATTTCCAGGGCATTTCCCACAGTACGCCCGAGCGGTTGCTCCATACTTGTTATCGCCGCCATCACACTCGGCGGGAATTCGCGTGCTAGATTGACAATGAACTTGGCGAAGTGTCGCGCTTCGCTCTTGCGCTTGAAGAAGCCTCCCGAACCGTGCTTGACATCGATGATGACGTGGCTCGCACCCGCTGCAATCTTCTTGGATAGAATGCTGGCGGCGATAAGCCCCTGGCTTGCCACGGTTGCGGTCGCGTCCCTGAGCGCGTAGAGCTTCTTCTCAGCGGGGACCAGCTCTGGACTCTGACTGATGATGGCGCAGCCAATCTGGTCAAGCTGGGCGAGGAGCTCCTCGTGGGAAAGGTCACTGCGAAAGCCAGGGATGGATTCCAGCTTGTCTATGGTGCCGCCGGTGTGCCCGAGTCCGCGTCCGCTCATCTTCGGCACCCTGTAGCCGGCGGCAGCTAGCATCGGCACCAGAAGGATGCTCGTCTTGTCGCCAACGCCGCCCGTTGAGTGCTTGTCGAGGATGGGGGCGAAGTCCAGGGGATACGAAACGGTCTCGCCGCTTGCGACGATGGCCTCGGTGAGGGCGGCCGTCTCGGCGCGGCTCAGCCCTTGGAAGTAGATCGCCATGAGTAGCGCAGCCGCCTGGTAGTCGGGGATCTTTCCCATTGTGTAACCGCTGACGAACCGAGCGATTTCACTGGAGCTGATCTCTTCCCCGCGCTGCTTCTTCTCAATGAGGTCAGTGGTGGTGGGCATCGTCCGCCTGGATATTGTAGCTGCTTCGCCGATGAGCTATGGAGTTTAATCCGCTTCCTCTGTTCCCTTGCTCTCCTCGTCGCGCAGGCGCAGCACCTTCTTCAGGAACCGCGCGGTATGGCTCATAGGATTCAGCGCCACTTCTTCAGGAGTCCCTTCCGCCACCAGCCGCCCGCCGGCATCCCCGCCCTCGGGTCCCAGGTCGATTATCCAATCGGCGCACTTGATGACGTCCAGATTGTGCTCGATGACGATGACGGTATTGCCGGCGTCGGCAAGCCTCGAAAGCACGTTGAGGAGCTTCTTGATGTCGTCGAAGTGCAAGCCGGTCGTGGGTTCATCCAGGAGATAGAGTGTCTTGCCGGTGCTGCGCTTGGTCAGCTCCTTCGCCAGTTTCACGCGCTGGCTCTCGCCGCCGGATAGGGTGGGTGCGGATTGACCCAGCTGAATGTAGTCCAGCCCCACATCGGACAGAGTCTGCAGAATCCGCAGAATCGGGGGATGCTTGGCGAAATGCTCCATCGCCTCTTCGACCGTCATCTGCAGCACGTCGTAGATATTCTTGTCATTGTACCTGACCCTCAGAGTCTCGCGATTGAAGCGCCTGCCTCCACATTCCTCGCAGGTGATATGGACGTCGGGGAGGAACTGCAACTCGATTCGCTTGACTCCTTCGCCCTGACAGGCTTCGCAGCGTCCTCCCTTTACATTAAAGGAAAAGCGTCCCGGCTTGTAGCCGCGCACGCGGCTCTCGGGGAGCTGGGCGAATAACTCGCGGATAGGCGTCCAGACCCCGCTGTATGTTGCGGGATTCGAGCGCGGAGTTCGTCCGATAGGCTTCTGCGAGATCCGGATGACCTTATCCACATTCTCCAGCAGTCCGCGTATCTCCTTGAACTGTCCCGTCTTGCGGATGGTGCCGTGAAGAAGATTCGCCGTCGCCTTGTAGAGCGTCTCATTGATGAGGCTTGATTTTCCAGAGCCGGAGACTCCGGTGATGGCCACGAACTTTCCCAGCGGGATGCGCACCGCAAGGTTCTTCAAGTTGTTGGTGGTGGCTCCCACAATGGTAATGAACTTGCCGTTTCCCTTGCGGCGTGAGCGTGGCACTTCGATCCGAAGTTCGCCACTCAGGTACTTGCCAGTCAGCGTCTTACCAGAGCGTGCCAGTTCCCCGGCGGTGCCCACCTCGTCAATCCATCCGCCTTTGCGTCCTGCGCCGGGACCGAAGTCGAAGATGACATCCGCCGTCTCCATCGCCTCGCGGTCGTGCTCCACCACGATAATGGTGTTGCCGAGGTCGCGGAGCTGAATCAGTGTATCTAGCAGGCGTCGGTTGTCTCTCTGATGCAGACCGATGGATGGTTCATCGAGTATGTAGATAACGCCGGTGAGGCCGCTTCCGATTTGGCTCGCCAGGCGGATGCGCTGGCTCTCGCCGGCAGAGAGTGACGGGGCACTCCGGGAAAGCGTGAGATACCCTAGACCGACATCTTGCATGAAGCGAAGACGTGCAACAACCTCACGCAGTAGGTCACGGGCGATTTCTCCGGCGGTGCCGGGCAGGTGCAGTTTCTCCAAGAAGCGTACGGAATCATCGACCGCCATGTCCGTGATCTCAGCAATGCTCTTCCCGCCGACCGTCACTGCCAACGATTGAGGTTTGAGACGTTTGCCGCCACAGGAGGGGCAGGGCTTGTTCGCGAAGAAATAGGCGTAGTAGCGCCGAGCACTCTCGCTTTCGGTCTGCCGATAGAGCCGCTTTATTGTGTTGGCGATCCCTTCTAGGGGGTTGTGATTGCCCTTGCCGAAGAGAATCGCCTCGCGTGCCCGAGCAGGCAAATCCTGCCACGGGGTTGAGAGTGAGTACCCCAGTTTCCTGAGTATTCTCGACGCCTGGTTGCGGAAATAGCGCTCCTGGCAGAACCAGGGCTTGAGCGCCCCGTTGCTGATACTGAGCGATGGGTCAGGAACAAGCGCGTTCTCATCCACTTCCAGACTCGTGCCGAGACCATCGCAGACTTCGCACATTCCATAGGGGCTGTTGAAACTGAACATCTGCGGTGTCAGGTCTTGGTAAGAAATCCCGCACTCGGTGCACGCGAGTTTCTCACTGAAGACTCGCTCGGCACCGCTATCAGCATCGAGGGTTATCACGGTGCCTCCGCTCTCCTTGAGCGCCATCTCCACGCTCTCCGTTAGTCGCTTGCGCTCGTCCCGACGGATCTTCAACCTATCCACCACAATTTCGATGTCGTGCTTTCGCTTCTTGTCGAGATGAATGCTCTCATCCAACGAAATGATGCGAGCGTTGACCCGCACTCGGGCGTATCCACTCGCTCTGGCAGCGTTGAAAACGTCGCGGTACTCTCCCTTGCGTCCCCGAATGACGGGTGCTAGCAGGTAGATGCGCGTTCCTTGGGGATAACCAAGAATGCCGTCCACGATGTTGTCAACTGTCTGGCGCCCCACGACCTTACCGCACTTCACGCAGTGCTGAATCCCCACGCGAGCGTAGAGCACCCTCAGGAAGTCGTAGATCTCTGTAACTGTGCCTACGGTGGAGCGTGGATTATGCGAGGCTGACTTCTGTTCAATCGCGATGGTAGGTGAAAGACCGGTAATCTGGTCAACATCGGCCTTCTCGAAATCCGTGAGGAACTGGCGGGCATATGAGGAAAGCGATTCCAGATAGCGTCGCTGACCTTCGGCGTAGATGGTGTCAAGAGCCAAGCTGGACTTGCCCGAGCCGGAGACTCCGGTGAACACGACCAACTTATTGCGCGGAATCCGCACGTCGATGTTTTTGAGGTTGTGAACCCGCGCGCCCTGAACGAGTATAAACTTCTCCGCCATCACCTAACGTTTGAGTATATCACGCCTCGGAGCTTGCCTGAAAGCGTGGTCCGCTGGAACCATGAGGCCAGGCACGCCTGAATTGCTCTGGGCTGGAAACGTCCTGCCGGATTTGCCATCCTTGCGTTTTCGGCGTAATATTGTCGTATGCTCCAACGAGGAGGAGGGGTTGTCGCCGCTCTTGCTGCGTGGGATGGGAAGTTGCGGTCGGCTTCACGTGTAGCTTTTCTTGCGCTCGCAACGGCTTTCGCCGCAACGATTCTTGCGTCGACCGCTGTACAGGCTAAACCCAACCTCGAAGGCGTGACCGGTATCCTCAATATACCGACTGCGGAAGTGCTCAAAGATGGTGAAGCCTGCTTTGGCTTTGGGCGCAATGAGAATCGCACGCGCTGGCCCGGTCAGACGCAAAGGAATTACTTCGCTGGTATCGGCTACCTGCCGCACCTGGAGGTTTGCGCGCGTTACACCGAGTTTCCTGGAGTAGCGCAGACACGCGTTCCAGGTTATGGTGCGTACAAGGATCGGAGCGCTAACCTGAAGCTTCAATTCCTGGCGGAGCCATCGGCTCCATTTTCTCTTGCCGCGGGTGTCTTCGATGTGGGTGGGCAGGCCCGCTTGCAGCGTGCTCTCTATGGGGCGCTCACTAAGACAGCAGGGCCAGTGAAGCTCACCGCTGGCTATGGCAATCGCCGCATAGAGGGCTTCTTCGGCGGCGTTGAGATCACTCCGCTCAAGGAGGCTTCGCTGCTCTACGAGTACGATAGCTGCCAGCACAATTTCGGAGTCCGAGTGTCACCGGGTGGGCATTTCAACCTGCTGCTCGCCTCCGCTGACCGTGACTTCACCTTTGGCATAAGCTGCTCGTATGGCTTGCAGCACTCAGGGAAGCGATTGGCGAAGAATGATGCCAGGCTGACCCGCGATCCGGTCGCAGTTGAGTGCTCGGTTGACTCTCTGGATGCACTGGCCGCAAAGCTTGCGCGCGCTGGCTTCGAGAACGTTGAAGCCAAGAGCGCGGGTGACATCCTGACCTTGAAATACGAGAATCGTCTCGATCGAATGGAAGAGGAAGCGTGGGCGTGGGTGCTGGTGTGGGCGGCCATCAACGCACCTGCGGATATAGCCGAGCTTCGTCTCGTTGCCCGCCGCGAGGGCAATTTCATCCTCAACACCGAATGCTCCATTGGCGACCTCTTGGCGTTTGCAAACGGTGAGTTAAGCCGCAACGAGTTTGCCCGTCGCGTGAGGATTTTCGACTACCAGCCGCCGGACTACGAATTCGATTACGAGTCGGCTCTTCATCAACGAGCTGCTGGCAGCACTGATATTCACATTTCTCCTGCGAACAAGCTTGACTTGGGCCGTCCTTACGCACCGGTGAAGCAGCGCAGCGGCATCGCCATCAAACATGAAACCTCGCTGGGGCGGCATTTCACCTTGCGAGGACACGAAGAGATTCCACTCACGAACAACTTGGACCGCCGCGATCCGCCGGTGCCCTTTGTGCGTGGGGCGAGCATTGATCTCTATGCGACCGGCGGTGAAGCTCTCTACTTCCTTGGCAGCGGAGGTTACTTCGACGACCATCGCTGGGGAGTCAAGGGCGAGCTGCGGAAGTACTTCGCTGACAGCCGCTTTGACCTCGGTGTGATTGGAGCGAGAGTACGGGACAAGAAGTTCGGCGACTACCTGAATGAACTTCTGGGTTCGGGGAGCATCCGGATTCCTCGGTATGATCTGACTCTCAGCGCGTACGGAGGTCGGTTCTTGCTGGGAGATGATGGATGGCGGGCGGAAACCCGTCGTTACTTTGGACGCTCTGAAGTGGATTTCTACATCTACGATACGGAGTTCACAAGGACCGAAGGGGGCGTCCGCTTTGTGCTTCCCCTGGCTGGTTACAACCAGAAGGATTACTCGCCGGTGCGGATTTCGCTGGCGCCCTTCTTTAGTTACGAGTACCGAAGCAGAGGTTACGGCGGTGGTGATTTCCTAGCTTGGACGAGCAGCGTTGAGAGTTTCCGTAAGCGGCTTTTTCCTTGGTACTTGCGGGAGCACTTGGAGTTGATTGAAGCGGTAGCAAAGGGGATGCCCCGGTGATGACAGGTGCTTTGTGGCCTGTGAGGCTGACTCCGCGAACGGCCTGCGGGGGTGAGCTTGGCAGTTGCGACCGGTGGTGCTATAATGAGGCCGACCATATGATGAAAAGGAGGGGATGTGCAGGGTAACAATTGGCTCAGGGGGCAACTCGGTCGGCTTATTGCCAAAGCTGACCTTATGGATTATAATGCCTCAATCAACTGTGTATTCTTCCAAAAATCCATCTGTTGAAGGAGGAAGCTAGTGAGAAGACTTATTGGTTTGATCATTTTAGTGGTAGCCGCTGTCCTGCTGGTTTCGGCCTGCGGGAGGAAGCTACCGGCGCCGCTTGGCATTCAGCTTGGCCCCGGGGTAAGTCTGGGAACCATGCCAGATGCGGCGTCGAACTTTGGCGGTGAGGCTTTCACCTTCACCGCCACGATGACCAGCGGAACCGGCGTCACAAGTTGGTCGTGGGATTTCGGAGGCGGCGCGATTCCCAACACTGCCACCGGCTCAGGGAATTCGTCCTCGGTCAATGTGACCTTGGTGAACCCTTCGCTGACTGCTGACGAGAGTTACAGCGGGAGTTTCACTGCCACCGACGTTAACGGGAGCACAACGAAGACCTTTGAGTATACTGTTGGTCCGACCCAGAATCGGGCTCCCACGGTTACACTGACGTATGCTGATGGTGTTCTGACGGCGACCGCGGCGGACGAAGATGGTGACGAGCTCACTTTCACCTTCACCGTCGACAGCGGTGATGTCACCGTCACTCCGGCGACCATCGGCCCGACCTCGACCTACGTCCAGACGGCGACGGTTGCGGCTGCTGGCTTTGAGGATGTCGACTTCACGATTACGGTGACGGTGGACGACGGCATGGGTGGTACGGACAGCGACTCGGTGAGCGACACTCTTGTTACTCCAAAGCCGCCTGACAACGCCATCTGGATGACCGTTGACAAGACAACCGTAGCTGTGGGCGACACTATCGTGCTGACGGTATGGGCCTACAACACCGCGAATCCGCTGCGGTATCTGGATTCCGCGATGGTCGAGTACGAAGGGTTCGGAGTCGGAGGAGCTACACTAACTACCGACACCTTCAATCTCGGCGCGGTTGGTGGCGACGCTGGTGATGTGGACGGCTTCTGGACGCTCGTCCCCGGCGGTAACTTCGGGCTGGTTCTTGGCGGCATCTCTCTGTTCGGTCCCTACGATGCCGACTACTTCGTCGACGATGTCCAGGTTCCTGCTGGCCGCAAGTACATCGCCGTGAACGTCTCGCCTACCTTTACTGGCACGCCAGGTGAGGCTCCTGCTGGATCCACCGGTGCATTGTTCAATGTTACGCTGACCGCGGAAACTGCTGGAACTGCCGAGTTCCACTTTGTCCATGAGTACTCGCAGTCGGCGGGTGGTGCTATCATTGCCGGCACGATGTACAGCTCTGACGAGAACACGCACTACAGCTTCGTTGACGACCAGTCTCTCGAGATCACTGTGGAGTGATTTGAGGTTGTGGTTTGAACATGACGGGACCCCGCCCACCCGCGGGTGGGTGGGGTCCCGCAAGGGCGAGCAGGAGGGAGGAAATCCCTCCGGGCTTGGCCACCAGCAAAAACGCCATTGAAAAGGAGAGAGTCATCATGAGAAAGGTATTATCCCTAACTTTTGGGGCTGGCGTGGCGCTGCTGCTCTTCTTCCTGCTGCTCGGATGTGGTGGCGGTCGTGGTGCGCCCACCGCGATTGGCCCGAGTGTCAGCAGCTCCCAGGTCCCAGACATCCCGCAAGGCGCGGGTAATTTCGTTGGTGTGCCCTATCGGCCCGATGGTTCCGTTGATGCTTCGCTGCAGAAGCAGATTGCGGTAGTCAGTTCGGGCTCTGCAAGTGAAACGAGGGTCACCATTTCTGCGGAGGACGTGACTGAACTCACGAACTTCACTTTCGAATTGAGGTATGATCCCGACCTCTACGATCCGGTGAGTGTGGATTACGGCGAGTTCATGCCCTCGGGTGATGACCTCATTACATTCAGCTACACCGACGAGCCGGGTGTCGTATCCATCGCCAAGGTCTTCATCCATCCCGATGAAGCTATCGGTGTTTCCGGCTCAGGTACGCTGGCAACGGTTACTTTCGAGAACCGCCCCTATGCTGGTAAGACGGCTGCCGTTCTGCCCAGTGGGGCAATCAGTGACCTTGTGCAGGATCCTGCGGTCGTTGCACCAGATATGGGTGTGATGTGGACAACCAGCTTCTTCCACGGCGACGGCAACAGGGACAGTATGGTAAACATCTCGGACATCACCCCGATTGCTGCCCATTGGAATGAGAACACCACGGAGAATCCTGAAGTCGCCGTAGTTGACTACAACGAAGATACGGTCATTGCAATTAGCGACCTGACGCCTTTGGCGGCGAACTTCGGCGCGAGCGTGGGGCAGTTTGATGTTCGGGTGGCGACGGACGCCGTGGATGGCACCTACGCTTCCGACGGGACACTAGATTGGGCAGATGCCACCGGAACTAGTGAAGGTGGCTTCAACGAGTACCACTACACTCTTACCGGCGATTACTCCAGCTTCGAAACGATCTGGGTAAAGGTCTGGTTCTTTGATGGAGAGTCCACGCCGAACGAGGGGCCAGAAAGCCTCGATTACGTCGAGTTTTATCCTGGCGGAACGCCGCCCACTCCAGAAATCAGCATCGTTCCTGGAACTGGGTATGGTGCTATAGAGATTCAGATTGAGCATACTACTAACACCACTGGCGGCGATCGAGACGGCACAGATCTCTATGCGCCTGAGCAGGGCACGCCAGCGACTGGTGATGTAACTGCAAACGACGAGGTAACGCTGCGTCTGACCGGGATTCACTATCTCTATCAGGGCAACGCTTACGGCATCGGTGAGGCTGCTCTGTACCCCGATCCGGTCGACTACCCCGATTTCAACGGCGAGACCGGCTACAACAACATCATCGCGGTGCTCCAGGAGCTGTTGGTTGCGGATGAGAGTACCGAGTTCGTAAGCGTTGAGGGTGATATCGAGGCGTTTGCCGAGGTGCCGAAGCAGGCTGGCGACAAGAAGTACACGGGTACGATTGGTCCCAATGCACCCAGCAGTGTTTCTGGCGTAACCACGTTAACGGCCAATGCTTACGTTACGCCACCTCTTTCCATGACGAACGGTGTGGAGCAGACGTTCTTCGCCTCGGTAGATCTGAACGTTGTTGAGGATGGCTTTGCGCCTGAAGTATGGGGGAGCGTACCCAACGAGGTGGCGGTGAATCAGGAGCTGCCAGAAGTGCAGGTCGCGGTTGATTTCGGCTGGGATGACTGGGATCCTGATGACAATCCTCTGGGAACGGCTCCCGAGGGTGAGGAGTACACTGCGATTCCGGCGGCCGTGCAATTGGTCAACAAGGACGCGGATCCGTGGATTGTGGTGGAGTTCTCGCCGGCTGCTACCCCGCATGTTCCAGATCCGCCCACCGACCCATTGACCTACACTTACTGGTCTCCTTCTGATGAAGAGCCGCCAGCGCCGCAGCGACCCGGAGAGCCTGAGGATACTGGGGGTGGTACTATGGCCACGATGCACGTGCTGGCTTATATCCCAACCGGGCAGGTTCAGGGCGAATATCATTGGCGCATCATCGAGACCGAGCAGCGCGGCGATCCACCGGCTGATGTTCAGGTTCGCTCCTCACTCAAGCAGCCCGACGAGGTTTTCACCGTTACCGGCCCTGTGTACTTGGAGATTACGAGCTTCCCGCTGGACGACATCTACCCGAGCGAGCCGTCGGGGATCGTTTACTTCTTCCCCACCGACCCGGTAGTCCGTTTGAATCCGGTCGGTCACGAAGAGTATCCACCCAGTGGCACGGTGTGGGTGCCTGATGATGAGACCAGGTACAATGTCATGAAGAAGGAGAGCGGCTTCGAGTTCGTACCGCAGCCATTTGATATCGTCCATGGACTGGCGGAATCACCGGCGGCGTACTATGTTATGGGAGATTCACCACCGCCCGACACCACCTCCGGTACGCATCTGGGCAACATGTACCTGCAGCCGCATAGCATCGGCATCAGCCCAGCGCTGATCCAGATGGAGACTCTGCCCGGGCACGTCAGCATTGGGTTCTTCGACCGGCAGGGCAACATGATTGCGAACATCACGAGGAATTTCGTTGCTGCGGCGGGTCCCGGATACCGTGACACACCGGTGATTGATGAGTACACGGACTTCGGCGTTGATGTCTGGGATGTGCCGGGTCCACCAGACTTCAGCATTAAGACCGCGCACAAGGACGACTTCGATATGGTGGTATTCCAGGTGAAGAACCTGTGGGTCCGTGACCGGACTCACGACAATGGTGCACTACCTGGGAACTCAGCTACCCACCTGATCCTCTACACGCCGCCGCCAGAGTTGAATCCCCTTCCAGAGATTCAGGTAATACCACGTGTAATTAGCACTAGCCCGGCGGTTCCTTGCTTGGTCAGTATAGATCCTTCGGAGGTCTACTACTGGAACGACAACACACCGCACGA
Organism: Planctomycetales bacterium 4484_113; assembly: GCA_002050035.1. Lineage (GTDB taxonomy): Bacteria > 4484-113 > 4484-113 > 4484-113 > 4484-113 > 4484-113. The sequence continues at coordinate 14,617 of MVCR01000003.1, forward strand.
GATTATGAACGGACAGTGGTGGGTTTCGTTCAGGAATGCCCAGGCAGGTGAGAGCTCCTACTATCAGGACTTCGGGCTTGACCCGCTCACTATTGCACCATAGTTCTAGGGAATCTGTAACTGCAGAGAAAGAAAGATGCCCCCGCTTCGGCGGGGGCATCTTCACGTTCAGCGGTTGCTGGTGACAATGCTTCAAGCTGGGGACTGCTGCAGCAGTTTGCGCGCAAGCTGTTTGCTCTCTTCTACTGCTGGCTGGGTGTAGGGGTCAATACTAAGGTAGACTCCCATAACAGCTATTGCCGTTTCGAAGAAGAGAATCAGTTCACCGAGCACTTCGGGCTGCAAGTCCTGCAGGATAAGAAGATAGCTCGGTAGGGACTGGTGGCGCAACGAGCTGCGCGTGCCTTCCAGTTCAGCCGACGCAATCTCGTGGAGGTGCCTGCCCTGCAGGTAGTTGAACTCCGCGACTCCTCTTGGTGGATGGCTGAGTGCGGGCAGCTCGGCGCGGGTTTGCGCGACTTTGGTGAATCCACTTATCTTGTTGGGCGGACCATCAAGCGCAAGCTGAAGCAAGCTGTGCTGAGCCGCAGGACCACTGACAGCCAGTGGAGTCAGCCCGACGCGCACTGTCTCACTTGCGACCTGCTTCTGCTTCCCTAGGCTCTCGGCGAAAAGCTGCTCCCACCAGCGTCCGAACTCCCGCAAAGCATCGCAGTATATCCAGAGCATGAGCTCGCTGAAGTTCCTTCTCGTAGCCAGGAGATGAAGACGCGCCGCAAGTCTGAGCGAGGGATTGCTCTCGTAGTCATCTGCGGTGAGGTTCGAACGTGCCGCAGTTGCGCCTTCGAGAAGATCCTCTATGGGGTACCCAAGAAATCCCAGGGGAAACAACGAAACAGGGCTCAGCGCGCTGAAGCGCCCGCCTACATCTCCGGGCACCGGCAGTACTGGCGCTCCCGTCTCGCGTGCGTATGTCGCCAGTGCGCCATCTCTGTTCCCGGTGGTCACAACTACCGGCGAGTCGGCGAGAGCAGGGCGCTGCGATAACGCCAGGAAGTTTGCTATGGTTTCTAACGTATTTCCAGATTTGCTCACTGGGTTGAGGACAACGCCTTGAGTTCCCGCACGGTGGATCACTTCAGCCGTCGTTGCTTCGTCCAGATTATCGACAACGATCAGTTCTCGCTCCCCGGCTGAGAAGCTGGAGGGTCCCGTTTGGCGGACGAAGGTGGCAGCCAGTGCTTTTGTTCCCAGCGTACTCCCCCCCATTCCGATCGTAACTAGGACGTTCCTGTTCTCGATGCGCGCCAGCGCTTGGCGGACTAATGAGAGTTCGGCGGTTCGGGCTTCGAGGTCGAGCCAGCCAAGAGGCCAGTTGTATGGATTCTGAAGGATCTGCTTCCACGGGTGAGGATGCGCTTGCTCAAGAGCGGCCAGTTCCTGTGAAGAAACGCCCCTCTCGCCGATGGCGTCCTTATGGAGCCAGGTGAAGTCATAAGTTATTCGCATGCCCCGCATCTATTATATCTGCTGACGCCTCAAGTTCACAGGTTCGGTTCTGACGGAAGCTTAGGATGGGGACGAAGGATTCGCCAGCCGCCGTTGATGAATTCGACGACCGCCGACGGAATCCCTTCCAGCATTCCTCCGTCTATTGCAAGGTCGATCGTATGCTGCGGAAGTCCCTCAAGTGTTGAACGGAGCGTCGCAGTTTCCTTTCTCCCCGCTGGATTCGCGCTCGTGGCCATAATCCAGCCGCCTGCCCGTTCAATGAGCGCGTTGAGTGGCGGATAAGAGGGGACGCGAAAGCCGATGGTGGCATGCGGGAGTGCCATCAGTGCAGAGGGAAGCACGCGTGCAGTGAACTCCCGTGGAATGACCAGCGTGAGCGGCCCCGGCACGAGTTCGAGCAAGGGATAAGGAGAGTGCTCGTCTAGATCGGAGATAAGTGCAAGCAGTGGCGCGGTTGCGTTCACAAGTGCGGCGACGGGCGTGGCCTGATCCCGTCCTTTGAGCTCGTTCAATCTTCGAGTCGCACCCGCTGGGTCGCCTGCCGCCATCAACCCATAGACCGTATCCGTTGGGAACACAATGATGCCGTTCGCCGCCAAGAGCCCAGCTGCCTCTTCAATGATGGCCGCGTCAGAGGCTTTCAGCCCAGCGGTGGTGGAAAGATGTCTTACCCTCGCCAGTAGCCACTCACCACCCTTTCTGTCCCGCTTAGGTCGCAGCGTATTCCAACATTGCTGAATCCTGAGTCTTCAAGGATGTGTGCCACCTCTGCAGCCTGTCCCTCTCCCACTTCAAGTCCGAGCCAACTGCCTGCCCTCAGGATCTCACCGGCCTCACTGGCTATTCTGCGGTGGTAATAGGTTGGCGGTTGGCCATTAGGCACAAGAAGTCCTCCTTTCGGCTCCCATTTGAGAACGCAGGGTTCCAGGTCGCTTTCCTTGGCTACATAGGGCGGATTGGAGAGGATGAGGTCAAAGGTGTATCCTGCCTGGAGGGGCGAGAGCAGGTCGCCTTCCAGGAAGCTTAACCGAACGCCATGGCGTCTCGCGTTTCGAAGGGCGACTGCCAGCGCACCGTGTGACACATCTGTGGCCACTGCCTCCAGATGGTCATCGGCAAGCAGACTGACTATCAAGGCGCCGCTTCCGGTTCCTAGTTCTAGGACGCGCAAAGGCTGGTTGCTGGGAGCTCGGCGTTCGAGAATGAAGTCTTTTGCCGCGGCAAGCAGGACCTCGGTATCGGGTCGGGGAATGACCACTCTATCATCCACGAAGAAACGACGCCCGGCGAAGAACCATTCCCCCAGGGCATAAGCGAGCGGCATACCCGCCCGTGCCCGACGAAGCACTTCTGCCACACGTTCTCCTGCCGCCGATGGGATTCGCTGATGGGGCGACATCAGCAGGTCGCGGAGCCGCAGGTCGCACACCAGTTCGAGGATGATGCTTGCATCCTCCTGCGGATTCAGGACTTGGGGAAGCGCTGCCAGCTCATTCGCTAAGAAAGTGGAGAATTCGCAGAGAGTGAGGGGCAGAGTGCCGAGTTGCGATAGCGGTGCTGGCATTGTCCTTCCCGTCATCTAGTCTTCAGTCGAGATTTGCGCTGCTTCCCACGCCTTCAGCTTCTCAATGAGTGGCAACAGCTCACCTTTCATGAGCTCAGGAAGATTGTGCAGGTTCTCCTTCAGACGGTGGTCGGTGATACGGTCCTGAGGGAAGTTATAGGTGCGGATCTTCTCGCTCCGCTCGCCCGAACCCACCTGGCGGCGTCGCTTCTCGGTGATTTCCTGCTGCTGTTGCTCCCGTGCGCGCTGCAGGAGATGAGCGCGCAGTATGCGCATAGCCTTCTCCCTATTTTGAAACTGGCTGCGTTCGTCCTGGCAGGTGACCACTAAGCCGGTGGGTAGATGAGTGATGCGAATCGCTGAGGAAGTTTTGTTCACATGCTGACCCCCGGCGCCGGATGCGCGAAAGGTATCGACACGTAAGTCCTTCTCATCGACGCGGACTTCCACATCGTCGGCTTCGGGCAGCACAGCCACCGTGATGGTGGAAGTGTGTATGCGTCCGCCGCTTTCGGTCACTGGGACGCGTTGAACCCGGTGGACTCCTCGCTCGTACTTGAGGTGGGAATAAGCATGGGTTCCTTTGATTGCGATGATACCTTCCTTGATACCACCAATGCCGATCTCGTTGAGATGCAGCACCTCGACCTGCCAGTTCATCTTTTCGGCAAAGCGGGTGTACATGCGGAGCATTTCCGCCGCGAAGAGAGCGGCTTCGTCTCCCCCCGTGCCGGCGCGCAGCTCGAGGATAACATCCCTTGTGTCATTGGGATCAGGCGGCATCAGTTTGAACTGAATCCTGTCGTGCACGCCCTGGCGATGGGCGCGTGCCTTTGCCAGCTCGTCCCTCGCGAGTTGCCGGAGGTCTTCATCTTTTAGCTCGCGGCAGTCGTTCTCCAGTTTGGCGATGTCTGCGTCAAGTTCCTGCAACTGCGTATGCAGATCGTGTAGTTCGCGCAGATGGGCGAAGCGTCGGCTGAGTTCAGCGTATCGCTCGTGGTTCTGAACGATCTCAGGGCGTGCCAGTTCACCGCTCACCTGCTTGAGCTCTGCTTCTGCTTGAGCCAGCTTTTCCTCAAAAGTGCCCATAAACCGCCGTCTCTAATGTTACCGGGAAATGGCGCAGTTGGCTATATCGGCGTTCCGTGGTTGCTCGAGGCGCCCGAGTCTCCGCTGGCAGATTCCGCTTGCGGCCGTGAAGCGTCGTCCTCGGTAAGGGCTCGCACACGACGGAGCGCCGCAATGGCCACCTCAACCTGATCAGGGGAAGGTCTGCGGGTAGTGAGAATCTGGAACAGCATACCGAAGTAGGCAAGCGGCCTGAACAGCCAGATGCGCCGGAGGAAGAAAGTGAGCTTGAGGAGCTCATAGGAGATGCCCGCGAGTAGGGGAATCGCCAGAATCCTCGCGGGCCACCTTATCCACCATATCGGCCAGCCAGAGATTGCGGGAACCCCTAGCTTCAAGAGCCAGGTGTCCAAGAAGTAGTAGGTAACAACGCTGATGACGATGAGAAACGCAATGAAGCTGGTCCCGCAGCGGGGGTGCAGGCGCGAATGGGTTGCGGCCCATTCGGCATCGTCCCGTTTGGGGTTTTCCTCGAAGGCGTTTATCGCTGCATGCTCGGCGCCGTGATACATGAACACTCGCCTCACTTCTGGGATAAGTCCGATCGCAGCTACATAGCCCACGAAAATCCCGAATTTGAAGACACCTTCAAGGATGTTGTTCCAGCCAGCCTTGTTGATAGGCACGAGCCACCAGTTCACTGTGTCGACGAGGAAAGTGGGTAGCAGCTTGAAAACGCCAATGGCTATAGCGAAGGAAACTACGATGCTAACAATGACCAAGGCACGTTCCGATGCGCTCTCACGTGATTCTTGCTTTTCGCCACGATCCTCCAAGTAGATGTTCTGGGAGACATTGAGCGCCCACAGCCCGATTCCCAGCATATCCCAGAGCAGGAAGAAGCCGCGCGCGAAGGGGAGTTGCGTCATCCACGCGGAGAAGGAGCTTTTCAGTTTCCTCTCGCGGACCACTATCTGTCCGGTGTTTCGTCTCACCGCGACAGTTGCGTAGGAACGCCCCTTCATCATCACGCCCTCGATAACAGCTTGGCCACCATAGCTGGTTGGAAGATGGCTGAGAGCGCGGGATGATAAATGGAAGTACGGTTTCGCAATCCGAGAATGACCGTGAGACAACGGGGACATATGAGGTGTCATCGAAGTACGGGCTTGCTAAGTCCGTTTCTTCCTCCGCTGCCGCTTGCGGAGCTCTTCCGGAGACAGTGCTTTCTGAGCACGCTGAATGAACTTCTCCACGCGCCCGGCAGTGTCCACGATCTTTTTCTTGCCGGTAAAGAAAGGGTGGCACTTGCTGCATATCTCGACCTTAATCTCGTCGCGCACGCTTAGCACCTGGAAAGTCTCGCCACAGGCGCAAGTTACCGTTGCCACTTTCAGTTCGGGATGGATATGCTCTTTCATCGCTCATCACCGCCGCTCACGTAGGGCGGATAGGGATTGTAGCACAATGTGGCGCTTTGGCAAACTAGCTGTTCGCAGGTGACTGGGGTTTCTCTTGGCTTGCGCTCAGACCGCCCATTGCGGCCATTCCAGCTAGACCGCCGAGGTTCATCGTGTCCAGCGCCGTCGAGGGCACGATCATGAGGGATCCGCGTTCCTTGAGCCCTTCGAAGAGCATGTTCATTGCCCGCAAGTGCATCGCAGTAGGATTGTCCACGTAGCTTTCGGCAGCCTTCGCGAACTTCTCGGCAATCTGCAGCTCACTATCGCCCAGGATAATGCGAGCTTGCCGCTCGCGCTCGGCCTGCGCCTGACGACTCATAGCATCCTGCAAGCCCTGCGGGATCTTGATGTCGCGTATCTCTACAGAGTTCACGCTGATCCCCCAGGGGGTGGTGCGCGAATCAATAAGCTCTTGGAGTTCCTTGTCAATGATCTGGCGGCCCACCAGGAGGTCAGCCAGCTCGGTCTGACCGATGAGATCCCTAAGCGCGGTTTGGGCTGCCCATGTAACGGCTTCTGTGTACTTCTCAACTTCCAGAGCTGCCTTCTTGGCGTCGAACACCATCCAGAACATCACCGCATCCACGTCTACTGGCACTGTATCTTTCGTCAAGGCTTCCTCCGCGAGCAGGTCTGCCGTATGGACGCGGGTATCGATCCAGGCTCCGATAGTATCGATGAACGGAAGGAGGAAAAACACTCCTGGCTCCTTGACTCCAAGGAAGTGGCCAAAGCGCAACACCACTACACGATCCCACTGGTCAACTACCTTGATGCAGACCAAGAACATAACGGACAGCAGGATGCCGACAATGAGGATGGGAATCCCCACCGCTGGTCTATCGACCGCTAGATACGGCAAGCTGATTGCCAATGTGATGACCAGCACCAGCAGAAAGATGAAAACAGGCCAGGGATGCGTACGGGACCCAGTAGCGGTTGCCCCGATGTCCACAACAATTTGTTTGTCTTTGTAAACGCCCATGTTCTTGTTATCCTCCTTGGGTTTTCTTTGCCGCCTCGTTGAGCAGCGAAGCGATCTCGTCTTCGGAAAGATTCATCCCCCTTAGCAATTCCACTGTTGCAGCAATTGCCTCTCGCGCTGCCTCCTGATTCTGCTGCTGGGTGTCTCTCCTGGCGGCTTGCGCAACGAATGTCCCCTTCCCACGCTTGCGCTGAAGCAAGCCTTCATTCTCAAGTTCAGCATAAACCCGGGCGACTGTGTTCACGTCAACAGCGAATGCCACCGCCATCTCCCTGATAGTGGGCAGTTGTTCGCCCGGGGCGTGCTTGCCGCTCTGGATATCGTATCGGAGGCGGTTCTTGAGTTGCACGTATAGCGGTATCCCGCTCTGATGGTCGAGTGCCAGCTTGAGTTCATCCTGCTTCATAGACGGATCATTTGATGTGATGTCCTATATAACTAGGACAGCCAAGCAATTATAGCACCTGCGAACCGTTCTGGCAAGGGCGGAAAGGACGCCGTCGGTGGCTCTGCTAGAATAGTGAGGTGCGACCGGTTTCGCTTCTCATGGCTTTGCCCATGCTGATGGCACTCACGCTGCCGGCTTATGCTGGCAGCTTCCGGATTCGGGCTTCGCGAATGAGCATCTCCCGCGAGGGGAAAACGGTTCGACTGGAGTTCTCCCGTGGCGTCCGTGCGACCAGCAGTGAAGGCTATACCGTGAAGGCCGTCGGAGCCAGAGTCATTCTGGGAAGCAGTGGATTCAGCCCGCTCTCCGATGCCACAGAGAAGGCAGACGAAACCGTGGATGAACTGCCGGCGCTGCCGAGTATGGAACTCACGAGCCGCAGCATATCCCTCATTCGTTTCTTCGGTCGTCCCGTCTTGTGTTCGCCGGAGTATGAAGTATCGGCAGGCAGCTTCAGTTCCACCGATGGGGGAGAAAAGTGGACGCTGTCGGGTGAAGTCCGTTTTCGTAGGGTTGGAGAGCGGGAGCGCGAGATTACCGGCGAGCAGTTCGTCTTTGATCGGGCGGGAAATCTGCTTACGACGCATAGGGCGATTACGATAAGTGGTTTCTCTACCGACAAGGAGAGAGTGGTCTTCTCAGCAGAGCGTACCGTGATTGACCTGACCAAGCAGCAGGCAACTCTTACGGGCTGCGCGAGCTTCCGGTTCGGAGCCTATCGTCTCGATGCGGAGGAGATGCAGATTGATCTGGCGGCAGCGAAGCTAACGGCACCGAAGGGTGGTTTCTTCCGGCAAGGGACGTCCGAACTCCGCGCTAAGTATGTTGTGCTCTGGTTTGAGGATAGCGAAGTGACTTTGGATGCTTCGGAGCTCACAGGCAAGGTGCGTTTGGAAGGCGTCAAGTAACTCGTATCCACTGGGTTTCCCATTGGCTCTCCTGCTTGTGCTTCGCAGCCAGATGCAAGTCTTCAGGATGAACGAATGAGTCAGAGTCCTGCTCGCTCCAGCGCGGTCTCCAGGATTATTAGAACCAGAATGGCTGCCATTGGTGAGAGGTCGAGCATGCCCACGGGAGGGATGAAACGCCGGAAGATGCCGAGATATGGCTCCACTAACTGCCCGAGCGAGCGGTACCAGGGTCGGTACCGCACTTGCGGGGTAATCCAAGGCAGCAGTATGTATATGAATATGACGAAGATGTAGACTTGTACGAGCAGTGAGAGCACGTTGGGTACCATGATACACCGATTGTAGCATGGTATGGGAGGTTCGGACCGGCGTATGCTGTCGCTTCCCCGCTTCTGAGTGGCTGGCTCTCGCGCGGTTGGCGCCGGTTCGCGACTCTTGGCAAGATCTTCGCCTACAGGGGTAGGCAACGGCGCAGCAAGCTGCTAAAATATTAGGGTCTCTGCTTGTGGTTTAGTTCACATTCTAACTGGACGATAATGGTGGTCCGGAACAGGTGATGACCGATACACAGTCACTATCGCTGCTCGCGCAATACGTACCTATTGCCATATACCTCGCAATTCTAGTAGCGACTGCTGTGGCGATGATCGTGCTTTCCCATCTTCTCAGCCCAAGGCGTGTGCCTACTGCGGTCTCCTGGGACGGTGCCTATGAGTGCGGGCTTAGAAGCCGCGGTCTACCGCAAGATCGCTACCCCGTGAAGTACTATCTCATCGCGATCCTGTTCGTCGTATTCGATGTGGAGACGGTTTTCCTCTTTCCCTGGGCGCTCACAGTGGAAGCATTCAAGAAGAGCGGCTTTGGGGGGTATTGGTTCACTGAAATGCTCGTGTTCATCGTGATTCTCCTTATTGGTTACGCGTACATTCTCAAGAAGGGAGTTCTGCAGTGGTCGTCGGGGCAAACGGGGAAGGAGCAGCAATGAGCCTTTCGTCGACGCCAGAACCCTCGCGCAAGCCCAGTGCTGCGCCTACAGGCAGGCCGGTGAGCTTGACTGGCGTGTTCACTGCATCTCTGAACAAGCTCGTTGCCTGGATGCAGGCGAATTCTATCTGGCCTTTGACTGCTGGACTTGCATGCTGCGCTATTGAGATGATGGCTACGAGCGCGAGCCGGTTCGACATCGCCAGGTTCGGCAGTGAAGTATTCCGGGCCAGCCCCCGCCAAGCTGACCTGATGATTGTCTCGGGGCGGCTCTCATGGAAGATGGCCCCCATCTTGCGTGAGCTTTATGACCAGATGCCTTTTCCCAAGTGGGTCATCAGTATGGGTGCATGCGCTTCCTCTGGGGGGCTCTTCAGAACCTATGCCATTGTTCACGGTGTTGACCATGTGGTGCCGGTGGACATCTATGTGCCCGGATGCCCGCCGCGACCGGAGGCATTGCTTGATGCGCTCATCAAGCTGCAGAAACGGATTAAGAGCGGCAGCTACGTACCTGCTTATGCGCGACCGCCATGGAAGCAGTGGCTGGAAGCTCCCGATAGATAGGAAATATGGATGTTGGCGTTCAGCAGGCTACTTTGAAGAAGCTGGTGAGCTCCCGGCTTGGTTCGCTTGCGGAGAGCGTTGATGAAATCAACGGACAAGCGGTAGCTGAGGTCACCGCGGTGAACCTGAGACCTGCGCTTTCCACGTTGAAGGAGTCTCCTGAGCTCAAGTTCGATTATCTTTCCTTTGTGAGTGCTGTTGACCTGTATCCTCGCAGTCCGCGCTTCGATGCCATCTACAACCTGTATTCCACCCAGCGCCACCACTGGCTTCGGCTGAAGGTACCGGTTGCTGAAGAAGAGACTCTGCCGACTGTGAGTGACCTTTACGCTACGGCAAACTGGCACGAGCGAGAAGTGTGGGATCTTTTTGGCATCACGTTCGACCGTCATCCGGACCTGCGGCGGATTGTTACCAGCGACCACTGGTTCGGTCATCCACTGCGCAAGGATTACCCGGTTGAGGGTAGAGGCGCCTGGCCTCTGGGAGCCAATGTGCTGCAGAACATCGCCGAGGAAGGGATGGCTGATCAGGCAGATATCGCATCCTCTGAGATGGGACCGGCAAGGCATATCACTCTGAACATGGGGCCGCAGCATCCGGCTACTCATGGCGTGCTTCGGTTGGCTCTGGAGCTTGACGGCGAGAATATCGTGGATTGCATTCCTCATATCGGCTACCTCCATACCGGCATTGAGAAGCTGAGTGAGCACCACAACTGGACGCAGAATGTAACGCATTATGGACGGATGGATTACCTCTCGCCGATGAACAACGAGCTAGCGTATTGCCTAGCGGTGGAGAGGTTGATTCCAGACCTGGAGATCCCTAAGCGTGCGCAGTACATTCGAGTACTGATGAGCGAGCTTACCCGCATCATCAGCCACCTGGTGTGGCTGGGCACTCATGCCCTGGATATCGGGGCGATGAGTGTTTTTATGTACTGCTTCGCCGAGCGGGAAAAGATACTTGACCTCTACGAGATGGTCGGCGGCGAGCGAATGATGACCGCTTATATCCGCATCGGTGGCTGCGCGGCCGATGTTCCGGAGGGCTTTGAGGAAGCGGTGCAAGGCTGGGCTCGCGACTTCCAGCACAATCTCGATATAAACCACAATCTGCTGACGAAGAATCCTATCTGGAAGGAGCGTACTGTTGGCATCGGCGTGCTGGGACGGGAGGAGTCTATCAATGCGGGGATTTCCGGTCCGCTGGCGCGAGCAGCCGGTGTGGACTGGGACCTCAGGCGCGACAATCCCTACTCTAGCTATGAGGAATTCGACTTCGACATACCTGTAGAAACCGCTGGAGATGTCTACTCCCGCTATCTCGTGCGAATGGAGGAGATGGTGCAGGCGCATCGAATTGTGCTGCAGGCGCTTGAGAAAATACGAGAAACCGAGCCCGGAACCCATGTGAGTCGCAACTACAAGTACGTCCCTCCACGCCGCGAGGATATTGATGCGTCCATCGAGGGGCTGATCCATCACTTCAAGTACTGGACTGAGGGTATCCCGGTTCCGACTGGTGAAGCGTACGGCTTCATCGAAGCGAGCAAGGGGGAGCTGGGGTTCTACTTAGTGAGTGATGGCAGTGCTCGTCCAGTTAGGGTGAAAGTACGCGGTCCTTCCTTCAGTAATCTCTCAGCATTACCGCGAATGGTGCAGGGACACCTGATCGCTGATGTGGTGGCAATAATCGGTAGCATCGATATTGTGCTTGGCGAGGTGGATCGGTGAGGGTGCGAGTTGAGCTCCATCCGGCGTTGAAGCAGTGGATTGAAGAGCGGTTTGCCCGCTACCCCTCGGAGCGTTCTTTGGTCGTGCCGGCGCTGCTTGAGGCGCAGAAGTACTACAGTTACGTCAGCCCCGAGGTCGAGATAGGCCTCGCCGAGCTGCTCGGTATGCCTCCGCAGGAAGTGCATTCGGTCGCCAGTTTCTACAGTATGCTTCATCAACATCCTGTAGGTCGCCACATCATCCAGGTCTGTCATAACGTCTCCTGTTACCTGCGGGGAGCCGAGGATGTAATCGCGCATTTGGAGGAAGTTCTGGGAATCAAGGTGGGCGAGACGACGGAGGACGGTCGCTTCACCCTAGTAACGGTGGAATGCCTGGCAGCCTGTGGTCAGGCGCCGGTGATGATGGTTGACGAGAAGCTGGTGGAGCAGGTGACGCCGGAGAGGGCTGAGGCTGCGCTTGCAGAATTTGACTAGGGACTATGTTGCAGGAGACGAAAGTCGTAACTGAGCTTGCCGGTACGGAGGGTTTGCGTCGGCTCGAAGTTTACGAGGCTCACGGCGGCTATGGTGCACTTCGGAAGGCACTCACGGGAATGAAGCCTCAAGAAGTCATCGACGAGGTGAAGCGTAGTGGGTTGCGTGGTAAGGGTGGTGCGGGATTCCCCGCAGGGCTCAAATGGAGCTTCGTTCCACGGGACCATCCAGGGCCCAAGTATCTCGCGGCCAATGCTGACGAAGGCGAGCCTGGCACCTTCAAGGATCGCTGGATAGTCGAGGAGAATCCGCATTTGCTGATAGAGGGTTCGATCATCGCTTCGTATGCTGCCGGTATAGACCATGCGTACGTTTACACGCGGGGCGAGTTCTTTACCGCTCGCAGGGTGCTCCTGGGGGCGATCAAAGAGGCATATGCTCGTGGCTACCTCGGAGAGAATATACTTGGGAGTGGCTACGCGCTTGAGATGACCGTTCATTCGGGGGCAGGTTCTTACGAGTGCGGTGAAGAGACCGCTCTGCTCACGTCGCTTGAGGGGGGGCGAGGTCATCCCAAATTGAAACCACCCTTTCCCGCCACACACGGCGCGTGGGGCAGACCCACGGTCATCAATAATGTCGAAACGCTGGCGACAGTGCCGTCTATCATCAATCGAGGTGCGGACTGGTATCGCTCCTTTGGCACCGAGAAAAGTCCTGGCGTGAAGATGGTGTCTATCTCCGGGCATGTAGAGAAACCGGGCAACTACGAGATTCCCCTGGGCACGCCTGTACGCATGATCCTTGATGACCTTGGCGGTGGGGTCTGGAAAGGACGTGAGCTGAAGGCTTTCGCGCCGGGGGGGAGCTCCACGCCGTTACTGCTTCCGGGGAATCTGGATACGCCTTACGACTACGAGTCTATTGCTGAGGCGGGCTCAATGCTTGGCTCAGGTGGCATCATCGTTTTTGATGAAACGACCGACATGGTGCGGGTGGCAGAAATCCTGACGAGATTCTATGCTTGGGAGAGCTGCGGGAAATGCACGCCTTGTCGGGAGGGCACACGCTGGATGCTGCAGATATACGAGCGCATTCTTAACGGTGGTGGCAGGATGGAGGATCTTGATTTGCTGCTCGATATCTGTGAAGGGATCGATTCCAAGAGCTTCTGCCCGTTTGGCGATGCTGCCCTGGGAATCGTCCGCTCCACCATCCAACACTTCCGTGCCGAATACGAGAATTACATCCGCAAGCACAAAGTCTATAAACGCAAGTTCATGCCGGTGAGGCACCATTGAAATGGTAGAAGTACCGCAGAAGCTGGTTAAGATTACGCTCGATGGGCGTGAGCTATCAGTGCCCGAGGGCATCTACTTGCTGGAAGCTGCCAGGCTGGCGGGCATTGAGATTCCGGCTTTGTGCAACCATGCTTGGCTGCAGCCGCTGGGCGCTTGCCGGATGTGCCTGGTGCGTATTGAAGGCGTTGACAAGCTGCAGACTGCCTGCTCTACGCAGGTACGGGACGGAATGGTGGTTATCACCGAAAGTGATGAGATCAAGCGCGCCCGCGAACAGATGCTGGAGTTTCATTTGCTCAACCACCCGCTGGAGTGCCCGGTTTGCGACAAGGGTGGCGAGTGCCTACTACAGGATCTGACTGAGCGCCACGGACTCTTCACAAGCCGCTATGTGGAAGAGAAGCTGGCAGGTGAGGATTCACTGCTCAACCCCTTCTTGCGCATTAGCTACAAGCGCTGCATTATGTGCCAGCGCTGCGTGCGATACTGCGAAGAAATCAGTGGTGACCATCTGGCTGTGGTGCGGGATCGCGGAGCGTGGAGCGAAATAACTGCCTCGCGCAGTTTCTCCGAGGTCCCGAGTCGGTTTAGCGGGAATCTGATTGAGCTCTGTCCCGTGGGCGCAATAACATCCATCCCATTCCGTTTCCATGGCCGCGCCTGGGAGCTTACGAAGACGCGCACGGTATGCAATCAATGTGCAGTGGGCTGCAACGTAGAGTTGCATACTCGATTGGGCAAGCTGATGCGGATTGTGCCGGCATCGGAGCCGGGAGTAGATGCTCAGCTTGATAATGGGCATCTCTGCGATCGGGGTCGTTTCGCCTACGGATGGGTGCAGTCTTCTGAGCGCCTGCATCGTCCGCTCATCAAGCGTGATGGTGAGTTTGCGCCCGCGACTTGGGACGAAGCTGAGAAACTGGTCGCGGAGAAGCTGACACGGGCAATCGATGAGTACGGCGGAGACGCTGTAGCGGTGTTGGCCGGTAACTCCCTCACCAATGAGGAGTACATGGCTTTGCGCATCATTGCGCATCGGCACGTTGGCACCACGAATTTCTTCTTGGGTGAGGACCTGTTTGATATCTCGCGGTATCCGCTGCTGCTGTTGCATTCGTTGTTCTTTGACTCGGCGAGTTTGGCGGAGACTATGAATGGCGACCTCATCGTGCTTGTAGGCTGCGATATTCTTGAGGAAGCGCCGGTGTTGGGGCTGAGGTTGGAGGAGGCGGTGCGGAAAGGTACGACGCTGGTTTCATTTGCTTCGTATGCTACGGAGAGCGAGCGGCGGGCATCGGTGCGCGCGCGCTATCCTGCCGGTCGCTTTGTGGACGCGGTGGAAGAGCTGATAGTTGATGTTGCATCTCCGAGTAACGATGGTAAGTACGCTGCTTTGGCGCGAAGCCTGCTGGCGGCAGATAGGGTCTCGTTGATCTACGGGCAGGAGTTGCTCTGGCATCCGCGAGCGAGTGAGCACGTGCTGGCGCTGATGAAACTGAAATACGCGGTGAAGAGTAAACGGGAGGCAGAAGGCAAGCCGATGTCGCACTTCGCGCTGAACCCGATCTTCCGCGGCGCGAATTCGATAGGCGCGGTTGTTTTCAATCATCTTGAACTGTTAACGGGCCGCTCCGAGGAGATCAGAGATAAAGTTCGCGCATCGATGAAGAGCATATTGCAGAAGGCGGCGGAGGGCAAGGTCAAGGTGCTCTATCTCGTGGGCATCAATCCTTTGATGACTTTCCCCGATCGCAAACTGGTGCAGGATGCAGTTGCGGGGGCTGATTTCGTGGTGGCGCAAGACCACTTCCTCCACGAGACTTCGCGAGAGGCGGATGTGGTGTTGCCCACAGCGCCTTGGCCATTCAAAGGTGGCACTTTCCTCAACTTCGAGTGGCGCTTGCAGAAGCTTAATCCGGTCGAACTGGTCGACGATACGCCAACTGATCTTGAGCTCTGGAATCGACTTCTCATAGCGATGAGGCGAGGAAGTCACAGCACCGAGCCCAGATCTGTCTTCGACGAAATAGCACGTGTGACTCCTCCTCTTTCACATCTCACCTACGATTCTATTCCGCCTCATGGCTCAGTGCTTGACTTCACACTGCCGCCTGAGGGGCTGGCGGATATCGGCGAGCGGGTTGCGGGTCTCAGATTGGAAGCCGGCAGGTGCGAGCCGCGAGAGGAATACCCGTTCGTGCTATTGCCGAAGACTTATCTGTTCCGCAATTCGCCTCGGTTGCGCTGTACCTCATGGATGGAGCCGGTGAGGCCTTCCAGTTGGGTCCAGATGCATCCTGCAGACAGCAAACGATTGAATCTCGAGGAGGAGCAGCCAGTGCGCGTAGAATCCCCTCATGGTTCAATCGACCTGGAGTTGAGACTATCGAAGGACATTACTCCTGGATCCGTTTTGGTCAACAACTACTCACCAGAGCAGCCAGTGAATAGGCTTCTCGGTGTAGATGATGACATCTTTGCGGTGAGGGTGGTACCGCGGTGACTTTGATGGATGTCATCTGGATGCTGGCGAGAATACTCATCATCTTCGTCGTGCTGCTCACGGCGATGGCCTATACAACATATGTGGAGCGGCGTTTCCTGGCTTGGTTCCAGTGGCGTATGGGACCAAACCGTGTGGGCTGGCTGGGACTAGTGCAGCCGATAGCAGACGGCGTGAAGCTGCTGTTCAAACAGGAGCTTATTCCACGTATGGCTGACCGATTCTTGTATCTGCTTGCGCCGGCACTTTCCTTCATCGCTGCCTTTGCCATAGTCAGTGTGATCCCCGTTACCAGACATTTCTACATCGCCGATGTGAATATCGCGCTGCTTCTGGTGCTGGCCCTATCGGCGCTGGGCACATACGGTGTTATCCTTGCCGGTTGGAGCAGCGGCAGCAAGTATCCCTTCCTTGGTTCTCTTCGTTCTTGCGCACAGATGATAAGTTATGAGCTCGCTCTAGCATTGACCTGTATAGGCGTGGTGCTGCTTGCTGGTAGCTTTTCACTCCAGGCGATTACGACCCAGCAGGCGCGCATGTGGTATGTAATTCCCCAGGTTGTAGGTTTTCTGGTTTTCATGGCGGCGGCGGTAGCGGAGACTAACCGGTCGCCCTTTGACTTACCGGAGGCCGAGAACGAGCTTGTTGGTGGTTATCACACTGAATACTCATCGATGAAGTTCGCCCTGTTCTTCCTGGCAGAGTATGTTGCCATCATCAATATGAGCATGCTTGCGGCGGTGCTTTTCTTCGGTGGTTGGCAGGGACCTCTGCTGTTCGGCAGCGGTCTTGCTGGGCTCAGTGGGCTTTTCTGGTTCGTCCTCAAGACGTTCGTCATTATATTCGCGTTTATCTGGCTGCGAGCCACTCTGCCGCGCTTTCGTTATGACCAGTTGATGAAGTTCGGGTGGCTGGTTCTGTTTCCTTTGGCGCTCCTGAATGTCTTGGTGACTGCGTGGATTAAGGTCTTCGTGTGATGTGGTGAAGCCGTGAAGACAACGCTGATTAACAGGCTGAACCTTTGGGCATTGGGCAAGGGACTGCTCACGACTATTACTCAGTTTTTCGGGACTCGTGCGGGACCGAAACTGGTTACTGTAACTTACCCTGAGCGGCGCCTGAGACTGCATGAGCGCTTTCGTGGTTTGCATCGGCTTGAACGCTATGGTGATGGTCCCAACAAGGGACTGGAGAAATGCGTTGGCTGTGCGCTGTGCGCCGCTGCCTGCCCTGCAGACGTCATTACCGTGGTTGCAGGAGAGAACGATCCTGAAGATCCTCACTCGCCGGCAGAGCGTTACGCTGAAGTGTATGATATGGATATCTTGCGCTGTATCTTCTGTGGAATGTGTGTAGAGGCTTGTCCCACCGGTGCTATCGTGATGAAACACGACTTCGAGTTGGCTGACGATGCTCGGGGTGGGCCGCAAGGTGGTCCCGACAAGTTCATCTACCACAAGGAAGATCTGTTGGAGCGGGAGTTTCACTGGTGAATGCGCTCGAACTATGGGTGTTTGTGCCGATAGGCGTGCTGGCCGTTATTGGCGCGGCAGGACTGGTCGCAGCTCGCAACCCAATTCACAGCGCCTTGTTCCTACTGCTGAACCTCTTGTCGCTCGCTGCTATATTTCTGATTCTCTGGTCGCCCCTGATGGCAGCTCTGCAGATCATCGTCTACGCAGGGGCGATTATGGTGCTGTTCATCTTCGTCATTCTGTTCTTCGTGCGACCAAGGCAGGTGCACACCATGAGTTACAGCCTGCCATTGATGTACGCGCTGGGTGCGTTACTGGCAGTTTCTGTTCTGGGGGTTGTCCTTTTCGCGCTTTACCAGGGCGGACTATTCAATCCGGCGCTTCCTGCTGCGGCACAGGTGGAGGCAGCTACAAGTATCTCCTCGCCTTCGACTCTCGGTCGGGGGCTGTTCAGCCGCTATCTCTTGCCCTTCGAGCTTACGTCGGTCTTGCTGTTGGTCGCGATGCTGGGAGCGGTAGTGATGACTAGAGGGGAACCAGGGGATGGTAGTAGCAGGGAGGATTCTGCGGAGGAGGCTGATTGATGGAGCGCGTTGTCGCTTACAGCCTGATTCTCTCCGGGGTACTGTTCTCCATGGGAGTCCTGGGCGTGATGATTAGGCGGCATCCTCTGGTGATGTTCATGTGCATCGAGCTGATGCTTAACGCCGCCAACTTGGCATTCGTGGCTTTCGCCCGGCACGTGGGTGAGGTGTCTGGACAAATCTATGCTCTGATAGTGATGGCAGTAGCGGCGGCCGAGGTGGCGGTTGGCTTGGCGATTATCGTGGCGGTATATCGACACCGTATGGATGTGGATATCGACGATGTGAGTTCCCTGAGGGGCTAGGCCGAATGCAGTATATTCATTTGGCAATCTTGTGGCCGCTGATTGGGCTGCTGGTCAACGGCCTCTTCGGTCGGCACTTGCCGCGCAAACTCGTAGGTTTTGTCGGCTGTTTCAGCGTTTTCCTCTCCTTTATGGTTTCTCTCTACGCGTTTGTGATGTATCTGGGCTCGCAGACGTTAGGGCTGTTTGGGGAGTACGAGTACTACATCCTGCCGTGGATCGAGGTAGCAGACCTGAAGATCAACTACGGTTTCCTGGTGGATCCACTCTCGCTGTTGATGGCGCTCACCGTCTCGCTGGTGAGCTTTCTGGTGCACGTGTACTCGCTAGGTTACATGGCCGATGATGATGGGTATTCGCGCTTCTTCGCATACTTGAATCTCTTCGTCGCCATGATGCTAACGCTGGTGCTGGCTAACAACCTTGTGCTGATGTTCATCGGATGGGAGGGCGTCGGTCTTTCCTCCTACTTACTGATTGGTTTCTGGTATCGTCGGAAGGCTGCGGCGGATGCGGGAATGAAGGCGTTTGTGGTGAACCGCCTGGGGGACTTCGCCTTTCTCATTGGCATCTTTCTGACTTTCTGGTTCCTTCACAACATGCGCTTCACCGCTTTAAGAGCGGAGCTTTCTGGACCCACGGAATACGGCCCCTACTTATTCACAGCGATTGCCCTCTTTCTGTTCGTGGGCGCGATTGGGAAAAGTGCGCAATTTCCTTTACACGTGTGGCTTCCCGACGCCATGGAAGGTCCTACGCCGGTCTCAGCGCTTATCCACGCTGCTACGATGGTGACGGCTGGAGTCTACATGGTATGCCGTCTGAATTTCCTCTTCACTTGGTCAAGCTTCGCTCTGCTGGTCATCGCTTTCTTGGGTGGGTTCACCGCGATTTTCGCGGCCAGCATTGCGCTTGTACAGAATGATATCAAGCGTGTCTTGGCGTATTCCACCATCAGTCAGCTTGGGTATATGTTCTTGGCCGCGGGACTGGGTGCCTTCTGGATAGCCATCTTCCACCTGTTCACGCACGCTTTCTTCAAGTCGCTCTTGTTCCTTAGCGCTGGTTCTGTCATTCATGGGGTGCGTGGCGAGCAGGATATGCGCAAGATGGGTGGGCTGGCGAGGTACATGCCACAGACCTACTGGAACTTCCTGATAGGTGCGATGGCTATTTCAGGCATTCCGCTTCTGGCTGGTTTCTTCAGCAAGGACGCTATTCTCTTCGCTGCATTCCAGGCGAAGCCGGAGTTGATTCCGTCTGCTGGGACGATTCTCTGGATTGTAGGCATCGCAACAGCGCTGTTGACTGCGTTCTATATGTTCCGCCAGGTATATATGGTTTTCTTGACGCCCCCGAGGTTTGAGGAAAGCGAGCTGCGTCCTCATGAGGTGTCCTGGGTGATGCTGGTGCCGCTGTGGCTGCTTTCCATTGGAAGCGTATTTGGGGGGTACCTGGCGCTTCCTGCGCTGTTCCGTCTGCCGAATCTGCTGGGTCCCTTCCTGCAACGGACACTTGCGCTGGGCACTGAGAAGAGCGCTGAGGAGTTGCACCGCGCTAGCGACCTTCTCCGCGAGGGCTTGTTGATGGGAGTCTCGGTGGTGCTAGTGTTAGCTGGTGTGGGACTGGCATATTATCTGTATCGCGTGCGCTGGGGCGTTACCGAGCGCTTAAAGCGCATGTTTGCGGCTCCCTATCGATTACTGCTCAATAAGTACTATGTGGACGAGCTTTACGATGCTGCGGTGGTGACTCCTGGCCGTACGTTCGCTGCTGCCGTTGACGAGGTTGTTGATCGTGGCGTTGTTGACGGGCTGGTGAATCTGGTGGCATTCGTGGTCGGTGCGTTCGGACAGCTGCTGCGTCCGCTGCAGACCGGATTCGTCCGCAACTATGCCTGGTACGTCGGTTCGGGCGCGGTTGCGCTAGTGATCATTCTCTGGTTGGTGAGAGGATAGGATGAAGGAATTCCTTGCAGGTGCTCCGATTCTATCAATCGTAGTATTCCTGCCGCTGGCGGGTGCCGCGATCATGGCGCTGATTCCATCCGATCGCACTCGCTTCCATAGGTGGTTCGCCCTGTGGATCTCTGTCGCCACTTTCCTGCTTGCGCTGCTGCTGCTGCCTGGCGTCAGCAGTTTCGGTGAGTTTTCGCATCAAGAGCGGTACTTGTGGATTCCCCAGCTCGGCATCAACTATCATCTCGGTGTTGATGGCATCTCAGTTGTTCTGCTCCTTTTCTCCTCCTTGGATCTTGTGCTGTTCTACGTGTTCTGGGAAGGCGTGCTTATCCCGATGTACTTGCTGATCGGGATTTGGGGCAGCGGTCGACGCATTTACGCTGCGATGAAATTTGTCCTGTACACGGTGGTGGGCAGCTTCTTGATGCTTGTCGCCATCATCGGTCTTTACGTTTACTCTTCGCATTATGGCGTGGGGACTTTCGACTTCCTGCGGCTGCGAGAAATCTCCCTTCCGGGCAATCTTCAGACTTGGTTCTTCCTTGCTTTCGGACTGGCTTTCGCCATCAAGGTGCCAATCTTCCCCTTCCACACTTGGCTTCCGGATGCACACACCGAAGCCCCGACAGCAGGCAGTGTGCTGCTGGCAGGCGTTCTTCTTAAGATGGGGACGTACGGGCTGATTCGCTTTAGCATTGGCCTTTTCCCGGAGGCAGCGGTGAGGTTTGCCCCCCTGATGATGGGACTGGGTGTGATAGGGATTATCTACGGGGCACTGGTGTGTGTCGCGCAGCGGGATCTCAAGCGGTTAGTGGCTTATTCATCCGTTGCGCATATGGGCTTCGTGGTGTTGGGTCTGTTCGCGTTCAATGTTCAGGGCGAAGTAGGTGCGGTCATCCAGATGGTGAATCATGGCGTCTCCACCGGCGCGTTGTTCCTCCTTGTTGGAATGCTCTACGCCCGACGGCATACGCGAGAGCTTGGTGCGTTTGGGGGATTGGCTCAACCAATGCCGGTTTACTTCAACTTCTTCCTTATCGTTATGCTTTCCAGTGTGGGGTTGCCGGCGCTGAACGGCTTCGTGGGCGAATTCCTCATTCTCATGGGAGGTATTCAGGCCGACTGGTTGCTCGGCGGTATTGCAGTATTCGGCGTGGTGCTTGCCGCGGTGTATCTACTGTACATGTTCAAGCAGGTATTCTTCGGTCCCTGTGCCAATCCGGCGAATCGGCAGCTTCGGGATTTGAGCCTGCGTGAGGTGGCGGTACTGGTGCCACTTGTGCTCATTATCTTCTGGATTGGCTTGTTCCCGCGTCCGTGCTTGCGGGTGATAGAGCCGGCGGTGAAGAGTACGGTGCAGCGGGTGCAGCAGCACATCTACCGTACCTACGAGAGTTCGACAGGTTCTATTGGGGGAAGCCTCCTGGCGCTGGACATCCGGGCGTACTCTCTGGAGGGAGGGAGTGAAAACTAGATGCAGAACTACACGATAGTGCAGATCGGTCAGCTCACGCCCATTCTGCCTGTTGGCGTGGTACTAGCAACCGCTCTGGTGCTCGTGCTGATTGATGCGTTCGGTTATGGTCGGCGCGGAACCACGATAGCAGGGGTGGGAATGGTCGGTGTTGCACTTTCAGCGATTGCACTGGTAGCGAGCTTTCCGGTGCATTCGGTTAGCGGGTTTGGTGGTGCGCTACGCTATGACGGCTTCTCTGCCCTGGTGGGGCTTGCGGTCTTGCTGCTCCTTTTCCTGACGCTCCTGATGTCTCCGCCGTTCCTGCGGCGAATGCGGATACGGGGTTACGAGTACTATCCACTGCTTCTGCTTTCGGCAAGTGGGATGATGTTGCTGCCGATGATGCGCGAACTGATCTCTGTCGTGGTCGGCATTGAGCTGGTTTCGATACCTCTTTACATCTTGGCAGGCTACAACCGACGGTCCGAGGAGAGTAAAGAGGCCGCATTGAAGTACTTCCTTCTAGGTGCATTCGCCAGTGCCATACTGCTCTACGGAGCTGCCTTCATCTATGGCTCGACGGGCTCGCTATGGCTGATGGGTATCGCCGACGCCATTCCCCTGTTGTCTGACCGCTGGATGCTCCTTCTGGGTCTTGGTCTGTTTCTGGTGGGGTTTGGTTTCAAGGTCGCGCTATTTCCGTTCCACGTCTGGGTGCCGGACGTCTATGAGGGCAGTCCTAGCACGGTGGTTGCTTTCATGTCGGGCGCGGTGAAACTGGCGCTGTTTGCGGTTCTGATTAAGGTCTTGCTGGGTGGTTTCGCCGATTTGGATGCTTTCTGGAAGGTCCTATTCATCTGGCTTTCGGCAGCGACGATGCTTGGAGGCAACCTGCTCGCACTCCACCAGATGAGCCTGAAGCGCTTGCTGGCGTACTCGACCATCGCTCACAGTGGATACCTAGCGCTTGGAGTTGTGGCAGCGACACCTCAGGCAACTTCAGCGATGCTTTTTTATCTTCTGGCTTACGCGGCGGCGGCGATTGGGGTATTCGCCATCATTGCTGCATTGGTTGGGCCGCATCGCGATGATGTGGACATGGACGATGTGCGAGGGATCGCCCGTACGCAGCCGGGAGTGGCCTTTCTCGTCACGGTGATGATGCTCTCGCTGGCTGGTATTCCTCCAACGGCAGGATTCTTGGCTAAGTTCTACCTCTTCTGGGAGGTCTACCAGGCTGGATACATCGGACTGGTCATCTTTGCGATAGTGAACTCAATGATATCGGTCTACTACTACCTGCGCGTGATAATGGCGATGTATCTCCTGCCTGCCCCTGGGGAAGAGGTGCCATCGAGCCCTGGCAGTGACGAAGCAGCAGTTGGGACTGCACGGGTGTTACCAGCGGTCGCCTGGCATCAGTATCTTGTGGGAGTGGTTTCTGTCCTCATCATCTTGGCAATGGGCGTGGTCCCCGGTTTGCTTCTTTATCTGTTGAACACCTACCACGCGTAGCAGGCCGCGGGCACGGTTGAGTGCGGGCGAACTGCACAAGCTTGGCTGGGTGGCGATGAGAGCAAAGGGCTTGACATCCTGTAGCTGCGCTGGTAGTATGATGGATACCTGGCTTCTGGCGGGGGAAGTGTCGGACCAGGGTTGACGAGTGGTGGAGGATGGGCTACAATTAGCCGTCAGACTTCCTCAACCAAATTTACTTTAAGAAGGAGTAGGTCATTATGAGAAGACTGTTTGGTCTGATGGCAGTTGCCGCACTGGTGGCTGCATTTCTGGCCCTTGCGAGTTGCCACGGGTCTGGCGGGCGAAGCATCTATGCTCTGCCCGGAGGCTTCCTCGGTGGCTCACTGCTCCCCTACGTGGAGGGTGCTGATGCCGGCAATGTGCCGTTGACCTTCTCTGCGGACCAGGGAGCCTACTATCATGGCGACATGTCGCTGGGGGCGTGGGACGACGTATCCGCGGGCGGTTTTGTGTTCGTGAACGATACTACCGCCTTTGACATCTGGAATGACGCTGCTGGTAGCTACTACGACGATTTTGCGATGCTTGACACGAACGGCGATACTTATGCGGACTTCGTCAACGTCTCGATGCGCGCGATGAGCACGGCGGCTGCGGAGACCGAGATTGGCGTTGGCTATGCCAAGATCGGTGGCGCCGCTTATCAGCCGGATGACCTTTGGGTGGAGAACATGAACCTCTACCTGCCGATCAATCAGGCTTTCTATGATCGGGCGGTAACGGTCTATAAGTGGCAGCCGGCGCATAGCGCGTCGCAGGCTGGACAGAGCGGGGGTATGTGGACTCCACTGACTGGTGTGCAGTACTCGGTCCGCGCGCATCCGTATTCCGGCTTTGCTAACTACTATGTTGTCGAGGTTCTGAACTACACTGGTTTCTTGGGTGAGTTCGGAGTCTTCATCCTGTATCACCAGGCCGGAGCTGGCGGCACCTAGAGGCACTAGCCTAACTTTGGGCCTTTATTACTCTGTTGCCTAGACCGGGGACGGGCGAGTGCGTGCTCGCCTGTCCCCTTCTGCTTGTGCTATACTTGGATCCGTGAGAGAAATCTATCGCATCACCGCAATCGTCTTCGTGGGTTCGGCGGTGGGCTTGGCGTTTGCGGGCTTAGTGTATCTTTTCTGGGTAATCGCACCAGGGGGACCCAGGTGAGGACGGAACGGCTGGTTTTGTCTTTTAGCCCGGAGTCCATCCGGAAGCCGGTGACTTACCTCTTAGTGAGCAACTACAAGCTCCGGCTCAATATCCTCCGAGCCAAGGTGAAACCTGGGGAGGAGGGTCGACTCCTGCTGGAGATTTCCGGCGACGAAGAGAGAATTAGGGAAGGTCTTGATTACCTCGCCTCCATGGGGGTTCGCATGGAACCTGTGGAACGTTTCTTCACCGTTAACCACGCGCGTTGCGTGGGCACGAAGGAGTGCTTCAAGGTGTGCCCGACCAATGCCATAATCCTCGAGCCTTCGCCGGACAAGAAGGTTGATATCCTTCCGGAGGAGTGTATTCTCTGCGAGAAGTGCGTGGACGTCTGCCCGCAGCAGGTTTTCAACTTCAGCTTCTAACTCTGCGTGGCCGAGTCTGCTGTGGATTCAGGCTCTGCTTTCCTGGTGGCGCCCCCAAACCCTCACCATGGCTTCAACCATTTCTCCTTCTGTGGCTCCGGCACGGACACAGTCGATAATGCGCTCGGAGATGCTATCATGAGACTCGCAAGCGCGGGTGAGTGCATCCAGGCGTCTTTCCAGTTCGGCTTCGGTGAATCGCGGCACGTATGCAGGTCGGTGGGCGAGATATTCTTCCAGCCGTGCGCGTTGTCTTTGCTCAGCTGCCTCCAAAGCTGAGCGAAGGGATGAGAGTGGGGAAGCTGCAGGTATTTTCTTGTCCTGCTCGGCTTCACCGGCATTGTCCGATTCTTGGTAGCAGTTGTGTCCAACCAGCAGCCGCCGTTTTGCCTCCACATCCTGCTGCCACTCGTACGCTTTCTGGTGGATCTCCGCCTGCGGGTATCCTTTCTCGATGGCTGCCTTCATTCCGCCCATCTCATCGATAATGCGAAGGTACTTGGCGGCTTCAACTTCCAGCCTGTCGGTAATGTCCTCTATCAGATAACCTCCTGCGAGTGGGTCAGTGCTGGCGGTAACACCGCTTTCCTCGGCGATGATCTGCTGCGTCCGCAGGGCGATGGTCACGCTTTCCTCGGTGGGAAGGTTCAGTGCTTCGTCATAGGAGTTGGTGTGCAGGCTCTGCGTGCCCCCGAGAACAGCCGCCAGCGCCTGTAACGTCACTCGCACGACGTTATTCAAAGGCTGCTGCGCCATAAGCATACTCCCGGCGGTTTGCGTGTGAAAGCGCAGACGCATGCTGCGCTCATCGCGGGCCTTGAAACGCTCTTTCACGATACGCGCCCACATGCGGCGGGCCGCCCGGAACTTGGCGACTTCTTCAAGCAGATTGCTGTGCGCGTTGAAGAAGAAAGACAGCCTGCCAGCGAAGCTGTCGATGTCCAGTCCGGCTCGCACCGCCTGCTCGCAGTATTCCACCGCATCTGCGAGAGTGAATGCGATCTCCTGGGCTGCGGAGCAGCCCGCCTCACGGAGGTGGTAACCGGATACGCTGATCATGTTCCAGCGGGGCATCTCGCGGCTGCAGAAGCGAAAGGTGTCCACGGTCAGCGCGAGCGACGGTTCTGGCGGGAAGATGTAGGTGCCGCGGGCCATGTATTCCTTAAGGATATCGTTCTGGATGGTGCCTCCCAGCTCCCTCCGGTTCACTCCCTGCTCTTCCGCCAGCACCACATACTGCGCGAGTAGAATCGCTGCTGGCGCGTTGATGGTCATTGATGTCGTTACTTCACCCAGGGGGATGTTCGCGAACAGCTCGCGCATATCCTCAAGCGTGTCTACCGGCACGCCGACTCGCCCGACTTCGCCTTCGGCAAGAGGGTGAGTCGAGTCGTATCCCATCTGCGTGGGGAGGTCGAAGGCGACCGACAGCCCTGTCTGCCCGCTTTCGAGCAGGTAGCGGTATCGAGCATTGGTCTCCGCGGCGGTGCCGAAACCCGCATACTGGCGCATCGTCCACAGGCGCCCGCGGTACATCGTAGGATTCACGCCTCGTGTGAACGGGTACTCACCGGGAAAGCCCAGCTTGGCGAGGTACTTATCCTGTCCCGAAGCGGAAAGCTCCTGTTCGTTTGGAAGCGCCAGGTCAGGTGGTTCGAAGCCGCTGGTGGAGGTGAAGTGCGCTTCCCGCTGGCGTGCGCCCTCGGCAAACGGGTTATGCACTTCTTGGCGCCACTTGTTGAAAGCAGTCTTGAGTTTTCCCATAGGCCCCTCAAGGGAACTTTTTGTTCGCTCGTGAGTCTGATATTATAGGGGCAACGGTATTGCTGCTGTGAATCCGGGATATCTGTGTCGCGTGAGAGGAACAATTGGCGTTTCAGTATGAGCTTTCGGGAGGACTTCGAGTTCTCACCGCAAAGCCCTGAGCAGTTCTTCGTGCGCGCCATGGAATCGGGGGAGCCCATCTACATCACCGATGAGTTCTTGACCCGCGTGGGGAGTATCAGCCCGGATGAGCTTGTGGATAAGATCATCGCTGACTTGCACCGCGATTCGGCGGAGCAGCCAACCGACCCCACGCTGCAGTGGTTCTACCTGTTCATGGATTTCCGGGAGGATTTCCCTCGCCTGATGCAGCTTCTTTCCGAGAGAACCGAGCATGCCTGAAGCGCCTGCTAGGCGGTCGCTACTGGTGTTGATTCTAGTTGCACCCATGGTTCTTGATACTTCTCACTTGCGACGCGGAGCGATGCGTTGAGCTCGGTTGCGACGGTGGATGGTTTAGGTTATACTCTCTGCGGTTAGTTCGCTAACCCTCCTAACCTAGGCGTGCGGCGGCCTGCTAGGGTTGCCGTATACGGGGACCGGCCAGAGCGGTCCCCTTCTTGCCCTTTCTGACCTGTCACGTGCTTCTGGCAGCCGAACCGTGTAGAATAGTCTCGTCTCAAGGGAGGTCACTATGCGGATGAAGCAACTGATATCTAATATCTCTGTAGTGGTGGTCGCACTGCTGCTGACCATTTCGGGGGTCGTTGCCAATGACAGTGCTTCCGGTCGTAATGGCAATGCCTCGGTGGATGCTGAGTCGGTGACCGATGCCGAAGCAGAAGGCGGCGATGATATTGGGGCGCAGGTCCCGCCGGCGGAGGAGTCCAACGCAGAGCCGAGAGGTCCTCGTTTCAGAAGTGTCGGCATTCTCCCTGTGCAGAACGAGACTCGCGTGATGCATGGCGGCGAACAGGTGATGCGGATTCTGCTTGGCCGGCTGGAGCGTAAGTTCCGAGACGTGAAGTTCGTGCGTATCGATCCTGAAGAGGATGAGAGCTATCCCGGAGGGCCCATCCTGCTAACAGAGGCTAAGCGCCTGGGCGAGAAGCACCAGGTGGATGCGCTTATCGATGGCACCTTTCTGGGTTACGAGGTTAGCGGTGGCACTTGGCCGTCACGAGCCACCATCTATCCGGAGGCGCGAGCGATCATCCGCCTGCGAGTCATCAGAACTTCGGACGGCACCCTCTTCAAGTACTACACGCACAAGCCGAAGAAGATGAAGACTTACTCGCCTTCTATCCGCACTGAGCGCGAACTCTTTGGTCGGGTCGTGCGCGACGCCATCGACGAGTTGGCGAAGCAGATGAAGCAGGATGGTGTCTTCTGGGAGCCCGAAAGGAAGGAGTAGCGAATGCCGGGGCGCGGAGTGCTCATCAGCTTCGAGGGCGGCGAGGGCAGTGGGAAGTCCACGCAGGCGGCACGTCTCCTCGACCATCTGACGAAGCAGGGCATTGACGCGATACTGACCCGCGAGCCCGGAGGAACTCCGCTTGGCGACTGGGTGCGACGTCTTCTGCTCGCCCGTCCCGATGTGGCTTCTGCTCCTGAAGAAGGAAATCCCACGCTGCCTGCAACTGCGCTCACTCCAGTGGAGGAGTTCCTCCTCTTCTCGGCGGCGCGTGCCTCTCTGGTGAGCAAGGTGATCCGTCCGGCTCTGGAGCAAGGGAGAGTTGTCCTCGTCGACCGCTACTATCACTCGAGCTACGCTTACCAGAGCGCGGGTGGTCTCGAGATCGCCTGGATGTGCGAAGTCACCGAGCGGGTAGTAGGCGACTGCGTTCCCGACTTGGTGATACTGCTGGATCTTCCGGCTGAGCAGGGATTTGCCCGTAACCGCGGGGAGAATGGCACAGAGACTCCCGATCGTTTTGAAATGCGCGGACTGGCGTTCCATCAGCGAGTGCGCGAGGCTTATCTGCAGCTTGCATCGGCGGAGCCGGAGCGAATCCGCGTGGTGGATGCCGGTGCGGAGTCCGGCGCAGTGTTCTCCGAAGTTGAGAGCATCGTGGGGATGTTACTTGCCACCCGCGGGATGCAGCCGGAGAGGAAGTAGGATGCCGTTGACATGGCTACGGGTGGTAAGTGGTCAGGTCGACGAGCCGGAGGAGTCTTCGCCGCCGCAAATGCCTTGCATCCAACCAGATGAGGTAAGCGGCAATCATCATGGTTCCCACTGAAGCGCACGCGTCAGCTACATTGAAAATGGGAAAATCATAGTTGATGATGGGGATGACGGTGTCGATGAAATCCACTACCAGCTTCAGGCGGAAGCGGTCCACCAGGTTCCCTATCGCACCCCCCATAACCAGTCCCAACGATAGCGTGAGGTAAGAGCTACGACTGCCGAAGGAGCGCCAAAGCCACCAGATGAGCAGGCAGAGCGCCAGCGATACGAGTGACAGTTCAAGCGGATGCCCCTTCAGCAGTCCCCACGCCATCCCGTCGTTGGTCGTGAAGTTGAGCTGGCAGTAGCGTCCGAGGATGTGGAAGGTGCGCCCGCTGCTCCGATACGGGAACTTCCAGAAAAGGGTGAAGTAGCGGGTGAGGAACTGCCCCAGGTCGCGCTCGGCGGCCCGGCCAAGGAAGTAGACTGCGAGCGGCTTGCTTGCCTGGTCGATGATGAAAACCACGAATGCGGTGGCCAGAAATGGGCGTATGAGATACCGGATGGAGCGGCCCGCGGGCACGGTGCCCCTCAGGCTGCACCCTTCTCGACTTCTTCCACTTCAACCTGGCACTTATAGCAGAACTTGGCCCATGGAATCGTCTTGAGACGTGCCCGGTCGATGGAGGCGCCGCACTTCTGGCAGATCCCGTAGTAGCCTTCGCCAATTGCGTCTAGCGCGTCATCGATCTGCTGGAGCGAAGACTCGAGCTGGCGGACCAGCATTTCGTCCTTCTCAATCTCGCTGGACTCCGTGATGAAGTCGCTATCGGGATCGCCCGAGTTGCGTTCAAAAACCCGGTCTTCATCGAGGCTCTTCTTGATCTTCTTGCGGAGACCGGCGACCTGCTTATCAATCTTGGCGTGTTCCGCCTCCAGCAGCTGCCGGAAGTACTCGATGTCCTTTTCTCTTAATGCCATTTGACTAGCTCCTATCAATCCCGAAGAGGCGAAGGGAGTTAGTTAGTAGCTTAATTCTAACGATTTCTGGCGATTTTTCAAGCGCAAGGGCCATTTGAGCTACGGTCTCAACGAGATATGCCGGCTCGTTAGTACTGCCACGGCGCGGCTGTGGAGTCAGCCATGGCGCATCCGTCTCCACGACAATCTTGTCCATCGGGGCGAGCCGCAATGTGGCGCGCAGATTCTGTGCCCGGGGATATGTCAGGTTGCCGGCGTAGCTGACGAAGAAGTCCCGCTCGGTGGCGAATCGGAGTGTGCGCTTGCTGCCGTCAAAGCAGTGGAAGACCCCGCGGGCATGAGGAATTTCCTGGAGTATCGAGAGTATTTCGCTGCCAGCATCACGGTTATGGATGATTACTGGGATGTCGTAGGCGGCAGCCCATTCTACTTGCAGCCGAAACGCTTCCATCTGGGCCGTTTCGAGGTCAGAGTCGATCCTGCCGCTGCGGCGGTGCCGGAAGTCGAGACCGATTTCCCCAACTGCCACGAACCTCGGATCTCCCGCGAAAGGGGTAAGGAAGCTCTCCGGGTCAATCGGGTCCCTGCTCTTGACCTCACTTGGGTGAAGCCCTGCAGCGAAGTAGACTTGGTTGAACCGTCCTGCGAGCTTCTGCGCCTCCCGTGAGGTCTCGGCATTGATTCCCGGCACAACCATGCGTTCCACGTGGGCGGCGCGAGCGTGGGCCACAACCTCGTCTATTCGCTCAATCAGCCCTTCCCAGTAGATGTGGCAGTGCGTGTCCATGAGTGGCGCTTGGATCGGCTGTTGCTCCACGCACTTATTATGCCATTCAGTCGGGCGGATCGTGGAATCTGCCGTCTTGATTTTTCGTGCGGATGCGCCTATTGTAGGCGTAACCATAACCAGGAGGAAGCTCAATGGAAATCGCCAAGGTGGGCATTGCCGGTTTCGGCACCATGGGCAGTGAGATTGCCCTGGTGGCAGCGGCAGCAGACTGCGAAGTGAATGTCTACGAGATCGTCCCAGAAGTCATTGAACACAACCTGAGACGCCTTCCGAAAGTACTTAGGATGATGAAACGCGAGAGCAGCGAGGAGGAGCGCACCAAGGTGATGGCTCGTATCGAGGCGAGCAGCGATCCCTCAAGCCTAGCCGATTGCGATATCGTGATCGAGGCGGTCCTGGAGAAGCTAGAGCTAAAGAAAGACCTTCTCTCTCAGTTGGGCAAGGAGGTGAAGGAGGATGCTATTCTTGCCACCAACACCTCTAGCTTCGGCGTTACTCAGCTTGCGTCCGCCAGTGGGCGTCCGGACAGATTCCTCGGTTTGCACTTCTTCAATCCACCCTCGCAGATGCAACTGGTGGAAGTTGTGCCAGGGCTGCTGACCAGCGAGGCGACTCGGGATACTGCGATAGCTTTCGTGGAGAAGCTTGGCAAGAAGCCGGTGGTGGTGAAGGAAACGCCTGGCTTTGTCGTGAACCGCGTGCTGGTGGCCATGGCAGTAGAGGCGATGAGCCTGGTTGAGCATGGCATAGCCACGGTGAAGGAGGTTGACGATGCACTCCGACTGGGTGCCGGCTGGCCTCTGGGTCCTTTCAAGCTGGTAGACCTGGTGGGGCTCGACGTTTTCCTCCATGCCTGCGAGTCCATCTATAGCGAGACCGGCGATTCGAAGTTCCATCCTCCACTGATGCTTAAGCGCTACGTGAGCGCGGGACTTCTCGGGCGAAAGACAAGGCGTGGGTTCTATCAGTACTGAAGCATGTCTTCAGGGTCTATCAATCTGTGCGTGCTTGGCTCAACTGGCTCGATTGGGCGTACCACTCTGCGAGTGGTTGAGGCACACCCCGAGCGCTTCCACGTCTTGGCGCTTGCCGCCCATTCTGATGGTAGGCTTCTACTCGCACAGGCCGAGAAGTTCCATCCCTCCTGCTGTGTCCTGGCAGATGAGTCCGCCGGACAGCACTATGAAGCTGCCTTTGGCGAGCTTGGGGTCAAGCTTCACTTGGGAGCAGATGCTCTGCTCGACCTCGTGAAACTGCCCGAAGTGGACACGGTAGTATGTGCTATCGACGGCGCTGCCGGCTTGCCAGCGCTTGTGTCGGCTATCGAGGCAGGGAAGGATATCGCCTTCGCCAACAAAGAGGCGTTGGTGACTGGCGGCACCTTGGTGAAGAAGCTGCTGAAGGAGCATGCGGTTCGATTCACGCCTATCGACAGCGAGCATTCCGCCATCTTCCAGTGCCTTTCCGGTGGAACCCATGAGGAGATCAAGTCGATCACGCTGACTGCATCTGGAGGTCCTTTCTGGAAAAGAAGCCTTGATGAACTGCGGGGGGTTAGCTATGAGGAAGTGCTGCATCATCCGCTCTGGCAGATGGGGCCGCGCAACACTGTGAATTCGGCGACTTTTGCCAACAAGGGGCTCGAGATCATTGAAGCACATTTTCTTTTTGATCTACCGCCCGAAGCCATTGAGGTGGTTATCCATCCGCAGGGCATTGTTCACGGGATGGTCGAGTTCGTTGACGGCAGCGTGCTCGCGCAGCTTGCAGTTCCAGATATGGCTCTGCCGGTACAGTACGCTCTTGGGCTGCCGGCGCGTCTGCCCGCGGTAGTGAAGTCGCTTGACCTGGTGAATGTCGGTAGCCTCGAATTCCACCATTGGGACGAGCAGCGCTTTCCCGCACTGGCGCTAGCTTACGGCGTGCTGAAGGGAGATTGGTGGGAGCCGGTGGTGCTTAACGCAATGAATGAAGCTCTTGTCGACAGGTTTCTTGCCCGGGAGCTTTCTTTCTGGCAGCTAAGCCGTGGGTTATCCATGGTGTTCGCGCACCGGGAAGAAGCACTGGCGCCACTGCTGGCAGGGGATCAGCTTGAGCCGACGCTGTCGACCATTGCGAGTATTGACGCCGTCGCGCGCGCGTTTGCGGCACAATTCGTGGTGCCGGATTTGGAGGAATAACACGATGACAGATTTCACGGGAACGCTTGACGAAGATCTTGCGAGCAAGGTCTGGGGTGCGGCACTTGCACATGGTGGTGATTTCGCCGAGATATTCCTTGAGGACACCGAGCGGTTGAGTTTCCGACTGAAGGACGGCGTGATTTCCGACGTGTCGCGTGGACACCTTCAGGGGGTGGGTGTGCGCGTGGTGAGCGGAGGCAGCTATGGCTACGGCTGGCTGGACGGGCTCGACGAAGCCGGCTTGCTGAAGGCGGCGCGCGTCGCGGCGGAGATTGCAAGCGATCATCCTTCGGGGGTGCAACCAGCACGCAGGATAGATTTACCAGACCTCTATCCGGTTGAGCAACCGCTTCAACGGCTGGAACTCACGGCTAAGACGAAGATGGCTCAGGATGTGGATACTGGGGTGCGCGCGCATGACTCGCGGGTCCAGCAGGTGAATGTGCTCTACTCCGAGAGTCTAAGAGTAATCCGAGTGCTTACTTCGGATGGCAGGGACGTGCGCGATGAGCAGCCGCTGGTGCGGATGGCAGTGCAGGTCGTTGCAGTGAAGAATGGCAAGCGGGCGCGAGGTTTCCGTGCTTACGGCGGCCGAGTCGGCGCAGACCTTTTCACTGACCAGCCGCCGGTGCCTTTCTTCTTGGCAGCAGCCGAAATGGCGCTCGTCAACCTTGAAGCACGTACTATCAAAGGTGGTCCAATGCAGGTGGTGCTCGGTCCAGGCTGGGGCGGCGTACTCTTGCACGAATCTGTGGGGCATGGGCTGGAGGGAGACTTCAACTTCAAGAAGGCTTCTCTTTTCTCCGGTCGTCTGGGTCAAAAGGTCGCTAGCGATCTGGTTACAGTAGTCGACGATGCCACGATTCCACATCATCGTGGCAGCCTCAACATCGATGACGAAGGCACTCCAGGTTCTCGCAAGGTGCTTATCGAGAACGGGGTGCTTCGCAGGTACATGGTCGACCGCATCAGCGCACGGCAGCTTGGACACCGGCTGACCGGCAATGGGCGTCGCGAATCCTATCGCTACCCGCCGATTCCGCGAATGACCAATACGTTTATGCTTGATGGCAGCTCGGATCCAGAGGAAATCATCCGCTCGACGGCGCACGGACTGTTCGCGAAGACCTTCGGCGGTGGGCAGGTGGATATCAGCAACGGGAACTTCGTTTTCGAGGTGATGGAAGGGTACCGTATCGAGAATGGCAAGCTGACGCATCCGGTAGAGAGTGCGATTCTGATTGGCAATGGCCCCGAAGCGCTGGGGAAAGTGGATATGGTCGGCAATGACTTCTCGTTGGATACCGGCGTCGGCACTTGCGGAAAGAACGGGCAACAGGTTCCGGTGGGCGTTGGTGAGCCCACACTGAGAATTAGCGAGATGACCGTCGGTGGAAGAGGCTAGGAATTCTGTCTACTGCCTCTTCTGAGCGATGAATACTCAGCACCGGAGGTGAGCTATGAAAGTGCATAATCTGCTCCTCATCATGTGTGCGCTTATGCTGCTGAGTGCTCCCACGTGGGCAGATATCCTGTCACCAAAGACCAAACGAGGAGCGAAGCTCAAACTACCGGCTCCCCAGCTTACGAGCGATGTTTCACTTGAAGCGGCACTGGCTTCGCGCCGTTCGGTACGTGCATTCACGGCTGAGCAATTGACGCTCGCGGAAATCGCTCAGATCTGCTGGGCTGCACAGGGCGTAACCAGAGAGAAGTGGGGATTTCGCACTGCGCCCTCAGCCGGTGCTCTCTATCCGCTTGAGTTGTATCTGCTGATGCCAGAGGGAGTTTTTCACTACATCCCAGAGGAACATGTTCTGCAGGTGATGGTGCTGGAGGATAAACGCGGCGAGCTAGGCGATGCTGCGCTGGG
The DNA here is from genome assembly GCA_002050035.1 of Planctomycetales bacterium 4484_113. GTDB lineage: Bacteria > 4484-113 > 4484-113 > 4484-113 > 4484-113 > 4484-113. The sequence goes on from MVCR01000003.1 coordinate 48,778, forward strand.
GCAGAACGCGGTGTATGCTGGGGTCTGTACGTTTGTCATAACCGGCGTGGTGGCGCGAACGGAAGCAAAGTACGGCGACAGGGCGCGGAGATACGTTCATATCGAAACTGGTCACGCCGCGCAGAACATCCTGCTTCAAGCTGCAGCACTGGGCTTGGGCGCAGTTCCCATTGGGGCGTTCAATGATGAACGGGTTGCGGAAGTCCTTGAGTTGCCAAGGGGGTTTGAGCCCGTTTACATCATCCCCACAGGGCACGCCAGGTAATCCTCACTTCCCTACGCAGAACTGCGAGAAGACCTGCTCGATGACCATTTGGTGGCTCTCCATGGAGAGTATCTGCGCAAGTGCCTTCTGCGCGTCATAGAGGTCAATAGAGACCACATCCAGCGGCAGACCAAGGCGCAGACTCTCAGTTGCCTGCTCGATGCTCTGCCGGGCGCGAACCACGAGCGTCCGCTGTCGGTCAGTCAGGAGAAAGCGAACGGAACTGTCCCCGACACTTCCCAGTTCACGCAGGAAACCGACTACGCGTTCGACGCCTGTGCCCTCGATCGCGCTGATGAGTGCTGCCCCGAGACTCTTGGCGTGAAGGTCGAAGTGCGAGCGCTCTTTCTCGTCGGAAAGCGTGTCTGCTTTGTTGATAACGACAAGAGTAGGTATCTCTTGCTCGCGGGCACTTTCCCATGTTTCCGCAATCCGCGGGAGCCTCTCGCGGCCATCGGGATAGAAATGCCCCGCATCCTCCATCAGGATGAGTGCATCGGATTCGGCGAGCAACCTCTGCGCGCGCTCAACCCCCAGCATCTCCACCAAATGGCGTGCATGACGTAGCCCAGCCGTGTCCACAAGAGAGAGCTTCACTCCGCCGATAAGCAGGCTTTCCTCAAGGTAGTCGCGAGTTGTGCCCGGTGCGGCTGCTACGATAGCACGCTCAAAGCCCAGCAGGCGATTGAAAAGCGTGGACTTGCCAACGTTTGGCGGCCCTACTATCACAACCTTCAGCCCGCGTCTCAGAGCGCCGTAGCGGTCATGGAGGCTGATGGACGTGTCGAGCTCGCCCGCAAGGGGCAACAGGCGTGCGAGGGCAAAGATACTGGCAGGCTGCAGGGATTGATAGCTTTCAGCCGGCTCGCCGAGCTCACGCAACTCCTCTCGTGACGCTGTTTCCTCCCATATCTCAGGCTCTTCGGAGCTTACCTCACCTGCATCGCCAGGGTAGTCATGCACAACTTCAACTCGCGCAAGGAGGTTGTTCAGGATGTCGAGCCACTTCTGCACGTGATGACTCGTTTCACCTGCAAGCTGGTTGAGGCTGAGCCTGAGCATCTGTTCTGAGGTCGCGCGAATGGACTCGTTCACGGCTTCTGCTTGGGCAAGATCCATGCGTCCGTAGACGCAGGCGCGGAAGGAGAACTCGCCCGGTTCAGCAGGACGTGCTCCCAGCTCTACCAGGTGCTGCAGCAGCTGCTTGACCATAACCGTGTTTCCTGGTAGCGAGATCTCAATGACGTCCTCGCCGGTGAAGGAGTGCGGGGATTGGAAGCAGATGAGCACTGCTTCGACGGAAACGCCATCGTCCAGTTTGAGCGTGCGCAGGAAGTGGCGTCCGGCGGCTTCGCGCTTCGGGGGCAACTTCTGCCTGAGCAACCTGCGAATAGTGGAATAAGTGCGACTGCCGGAGACGCGTATGATTGCAAGCGCTCCGGTGCCTGGAGGAGTACAGAGGGCGCAGATAGTATCCTCCGTCCGATAGAGCTTCTCCATACGAAGATGGTAACACGAGCGGCGCGTGGCACCGGAAGCTGAGAGCTTCAGATAGGTTATCCCTGTCTGGGCAGGCTGTGCTAGAATCGGAATGCGATGAATGCGCCTCGATCTCCCAGCAGCTTCCGGATTTTTGCCACAAATGATGATGGTCTCTTCGCGCCGGGGATGATTGAACTGGCTCGACGGCTTTCTCCGCGAGCCGAGCTGACCATAGTTGCGCCCGATGGTGCTCGCTCCGCTGCAAGCCATTCAATCACACTGCATAAGCCGCTGAGGCTGGATGTGGCACCTGGTTTCCCTTGGCCGTCCGATGCGCGAGAACCGCATGTCGCCTACACCTGCTCGGGTTCCCCCACTGATTGCGTGATGTTGGGTGTGCTGGAGGTGCTCAAGGAGAGTCCGCCACATGTCGTCGTGAGTGGGATCAACGAGGGCCAGAATCTGGCTGAGGATGTGACGTACTCAGGAACGGTCGCTGCAGCGATGGAGGGCGCGATCCTCGGATTTCCTTCGATCGCTGTGAGCCTTGATTATCGCGGTGCGGGTAACTACCCGACAGCCAGCCATTTCTTGGTCAATCTCATAAGTCGGGTCTTCTTCGGGGACACATCTGAGAATCCGGCGGCTTGGCTTCCCGTGGATACTTCTGAACTCCTGGCTCGTCATGGGGGCAAGGTGTTCCTGAATGTAAATGTGCCCGATCGGGCCATAGACGAGGTAAAAGGACTCAGGCTTTGCCGAACCGGATTCCGGGGATACCGCGATGTTGTGCAGAAGATGGTGGATCCGCGCGGGCGTCCCTTCTTCTGGATTGCTGGAGAGCGAGTGGCGGAGGATCTGCGGGAGGGCACCGACGTCAGAGCGGTTGAGAATGGATGGGTTGCAGTTACTCCACTGACCTGGGAGCTGACCTTTGAGCCAGGGTTCGCCACGCTGGCTCCGGTGCTGGAGTAGCTTCGTGCACTGCTGGACGCTTTGCTGAACCGCTTGATATAATCACACAGCTGGGCGAGCGCAGCTCGCAGCTGGAAATCTACTTCCCAGGAGGAATCATGGCGGCAACGCCCGTAGTAGGAAAACGAAACGCGGCCTTGGTCGGGCACGGCGGAGCAGGCAAGACGACGCTCGCAGAGGCCATTTTCTTCTCCCAAGGGCTGATTACCCGTATGGGCAAGATACAGGAAGGCAATACTCTGTCGGACTATACCCAGGAGGAGATCAAGAGGGAGCACTCGATATACTCCACTGTGCTTCCTCTCACATACAGAGACCATCAGATAACTATCCTGGATACTCCGGGGTACCTCGATTTCGTGGGGCAGATGGTGTCTGCACTATCGGTAGTGGATGGGGCTGTTATCTGCGTCAATGGTGCCACGGGGGTGGAGAGTCAGACTGTGCGGGCGTGGGAAATTGCCAATGAGCATGAGCTTTCCCGAATCGTGTTCATCAATCAGCTTGATCGTAGCGATGCCGATTTTCGTGAGCTGTCGGGAGAAGTGCGTGAAATCTTCGGCAAGCGCTGCGTTCCTCTGGTTGTGCCGGCTGGCAGTGGAGACAAGGTCGAAGGGGTGATCAACATCTTGACTCGCGTGTGTCGCATCCGAAAAGGGAAGGAGACAGTTGAGGTAGAGGTGCCAAGCGATCTCAAGGATCTGGTTGAAGAGCTGCGCTTTCAGCTCGTGGAGTCGATTGTGGAACTTGATGAGAAGCTGTTCGAGCGGTACTTGGCCGATGAGGTCATTAGTGACGACGAGCTCGCAGAGGTATTGCGACGCAGCACCATCGCAGGTGAGATCGTGCCAGTTATCGGAGGAGCCGCGCAGCATCTTGTTGGTGTGACTACGTTGCTCAACTTGATTGTTGATTATCTGCCTGCGCCAGATGCGAAGAGGAGGATTGGGGGATACGTGCCGGGTACGGACAAGAAGGCAGAGCGGCCACTGACCCAGGATGCTCCCTTTGCTGCCCGTGTTTTCAAGATGGCAACTGAGCCGCACCTGGGAGAAATGAGCTACTTCCGGATCTACTCCGGCAAAGTGCGTCCCGGAGATACGGTGTTGAATGCTAACACCGACACCACGATGAAGCTCTCCGCAATAGTGGCTATGCGCGGGAAAGAGCGTCGTGATCTGACTGAGGCTACTGCGGGCGACATCGTGGCGACTGTCAAGCTGAAGGACACGCACATCGGTGATACGCTCTGCGCGCGTGAACAGCCGATTGTGTTCCCGGCTCTCACCTATCCGAAAGCAGTGTCCTTTGAAGCTATCGAAGTGGAAGACAAAGCGGTGCTGGAGAAGATCTCATCTAGTCTCCAGCGCTTGCACGAGGAGGACCCCACTTTGGTTACAGAGATGAACGAAGAGACGCGCCAGCTTGTAGTGTATGGCATGGGGGAACTACACCTGGCAGCGGCCAAGGAGAAGGTGCAAGAGCGCAATGCAGTGAAGTTCGAATGGACACGTCCCCGGATTCCCTACAAGGAAACCATTCGGGGCAAGGCGGAAGCGCAGGGAAGGTACAAGAAGCAGACTGGCGGGCGCGGGCAGTACGGAGATGTCTGGCTGCGTCTTGAACCCTACAAGGACGGGGAGCTGAATTTCGTAAACAAGATAGTGGGTGGCGTGGTGCCAAGCAGGTTCGTACCGGC
>MVCR01000081.1 GCA_002050035.1 Planctomycetales bacterium 4484_113
AGTCGTAGCTTTCGGGGTCGCAGTTGTAGCGCTCGCAGATGAACGAGCCTGCAGCTTCGTCGCACGCGTACCCGACCTCATCCGGATTGGTACCCGCTTCCGCGGCGCACTGGAACTGCGGACGACACTCGTAGGTCAGTCCCAGTTCATCCTTGTTTCCGCAGTGGAATTGGGTCTCGCACCGGAAATTCTCCTCGCATTCATAGTGCATGCACACGTAGCGCTCGCCCTCTTCGCCGCATTCGAACTCGGAGAGGGCACCGCAGTCGAAGGAGCCTCCCATCCGGTCCAGGCACTTGAAATCCGAGGAGGGTCCGCCCTCTTCTTCCGAGAGCCCACAATCAAACTTCTCCTGTGGATTGCCCGGTGAACTGGCTCCGCACGTGAAATCCCGGCAGTCGAAGTCACCGGCATCACCGTCGTCTCTCTCATCGGGAGGTGGTGCCCAATCCTCCGTAGGGCAAGCGGTCGTAGGCGGCGTGCAACCATGGAATTCAGGGCATGTGAAATGTGATTCGCATCTAAACACGTGTTGCCTGTCGCAGCCGAATCTTTGGTCAACGCCTTCGCCACTCGGGCAATCGAAGCCTTGAGTTCCAGGGCTAACTCCGCCCTGAGAGTCACAGATGAAGTCGTAAGAGCCGCCGTTCACGCAGTCAAAATCGTTACTATCGTGCTGACACTCAAACTTGGCGGGTGACGGAAAATCTGTGCTGTTGCACCTGAAAATATCGGTATCGCAGGTGAAAGCGCTGCCACTCTGGCACACGTATTTCCCCGTACACCCGAACGTCTCCGCAGGAGAACAATCGAATGCGGTATCCTCCTGGCAGTCGAACTGCAAAGCCTCGTCGGCCAGCTCTACGCACGTAAACGTCGTGCCATCACCGTTGGGACACGCGAATCGAGATTCCGAACTGCATTCCTTGGGTTCGATGGGGTCGCACGAGAAGTTGTGGGATGCTCGAGCGGCTTCGCCGCCAACTGAGGGGCGACTGCCCGATCTTCCGCTTGAGACCTCGCCCACTAGGATGTCGGCTACAGCCTCAACCATCCACTGCCGCAGAAGTCGCTTCTCCATTGCCATTAGAATCCTCCTCTATGTCAATCCAGAGCGCTATTCGCGCACGGGTTTCTGGGTAGTCCAGGAGACTGCTCTTTCCCCATTTATCCCAGTCGTAGCTCCGGAATATCTCCTCCAATTCCGCCCTCCAGGTGGGGTACAAGCCCGCTTTCCTTCTGAATTCCGGGGTTGCATAGTTCCTGACGAGTACCATGCCGAACTCAAACCACGTGAGTTGCCCCCACGATCTGCGCCATTCGCGGGATTCCTGAGAGTTGAGAAACTCCGCGTAGGTCTCAGCCGATTCCAGCCGCGAAACCCCAGGAAACACCTCCTTCACCCGGTAAGGCTCGGCTGCGAACTGGATGCCCCGGACCCACGGCTCGTAGTAAAGAACCCTGGCGACGTGGTAGGGCGGTGGCCCATCAAAGTATGAGTCCCTGCTTCCCCGTGCGGGCAGACAGACAACCACTGCAACAGCAACAGTCATCAGACCACAGAGGAGAAGCTGACAGATAGCGCGGGTCAAATCCGCTCCCTCCTGCACATATCTCTCAGAACAGATAGGATTTCCCGGCTGACTCCGTTCCTGAAATCACTTTCTAGCTTCACCTTCAGCCGCGCCAAAGCCACCACTTCTTCCATAAACTCGGGGTCGTTCATGATTTCGCGCGCCTGCGCGAGCAGCTCCTCGTAGCGGTTCGTCGAGCCAACCGCGATGCGATTCTCCTTCCCCGTTTGCCCGGTGCCTTGATTCGGCATCGGTCTCTACCTCCCACCAGAGTCTAGCACAGCCGCTTTTTTTTTCAACAGCAGGCTCGAGCGGCGGGGAATAAATCCAGAGGGGACGTCCGCATGCGGAAGACCGAACTTGTGATTATCGGATTGGTGATTGGGCTGGCAGCTCTGCAAGCCACCATTCAGGCGCAGGCAGCCACCGAAGAACAGAGGGCGAAGTTTCGCGATTACTACAGGAAGGAGACCGTGGTGCGGTGGGAGTTTGCGCCGGGACGACTTCCCTTCGCCGCGGCGGTGCTCACCAATGATTCCTTCGGTGAATGGGTTTTGTTGCGTCTTGAGAAGGGGAACGTGCAGGAGGTCAGGCGTGGCAAGCTGGCCCGAGAGCAGATTCCGCGCTCGACAGTGGAGTTCATCATGGGTGGAGCGCATGCGCTGGTGCAGGTTGGCGAGCGACGGGGAAACGACGAAGTCTTCGACCTCGTAATCTATGACATGGTGAACCAACCTGGCAACCGGCTATTCGAAATGAGCCGCGTCTACAATCTGAGTATGGATATGGTTGGCCCCGCAGAGCTGCTGCTGTGGCAGAAGCACGCCTCCTATTTCAACCGGCTTCTTCCTCCGTTCAAATACAACTACTTCTGTATCGTCTATGACGAGCAGCTCGGGAGGTACACCTTCGATTTCCATCTGCGGCGGGTGCCGTTTACCAGCGATCAGGGAGTCCTGCTGAACAATCGTGCGGTGCAGATGTACTGCGAGGGCGACTTGAAGGGCGCGCTGGCGAAGTTCAACGATGCGGCGCTTATCGCGGAGACTTATCAGTCGGTGATTTCCCGCAATCGGCGCTTGGTGCAGCGGGAGATGGAGGTGCTGGCGCAAAGACCCGCTCCGGGGGTGACTCTAGGTGACGGCGGGGATGTCGCCGACCAAGATTCACTTCCCGGTGCCGTCTTCGACGAGACCAAGCTGCGTTACCTGCAAGGGGAATACGATCTCGCGGTAATGAGTTTTGGCTCAAGTGGAGCGCATTACCGCCCGGACGATTTGGCGATAATGGGTATGGCTTTCGCTCGCAAGAAGGACTATGCGGAGCTTCAGCGCATTACCCGCGTGCTCGTGGAGAATCGCTACGCTGGACTCACTCCTTACTATGAGGAAGTATCGAGGATTCTCTTCTACAATCGCGATATGAGTCAGCTCAGAGCTTATCTGAAAGTGCTGGAGAGGGTGGAGCCTCTTTCTCCAACGCTGAACTTCCTCAAGGCGGCGGTGCTTGCCGACGGCGGAAGGTACGCTTTCGCACAGAGAATGCTGGATACCTACCTATCGCATGTATCAGATGAGCGATACGAACTGTCGGAGGTGCGTGAGTTCCTCTATGAAATGGCGATGCTCAACGGGGATGAGGCAACCGCGAGCCGCGTCTTTGAGCGCTTGATGCGGGCGCCGAAGCGCGATTTGCGGGCGATAGCATATCTTCTCAACTTCACCGGCAAGCCACATACGGAGAGAGTGCAGGTTTCGCCCAATTTGGGCAAGGGGATTGAGGTGCCCACGGGAGCGCGGCTCAAGCAGTTCTTGCCGGTGGCTCCAGGAAGCCCCCCGCAGACACCGCGGAACTCTTCGGGGGAAAGTGAAGGATAGCCGTGGCATCTCCATTGATTCTTGCAGGTAAGCCGGTCGCGGAGAAGTTCCGTCTTGCGGTGAAGCGGCGAGTGGAGGAGCTCTGCGCCGTCGGCAAGCCGCCACCTTCCCTTAATGTTATCCAGGTGGGCGACGATCCAGCGTCTACCGTTTACGTGCGGAGCAAGCTGCGTACCTGTAGGCGGCTGGGAATCGAGCATAAGCTGCATCACCTGCCGGAGACCACGAGCGAGGATGAGTTGCTGGATTTGATTGCGCGGCTCAATAAGGACAGTTCCGTGCATGGGATTCTGATGCAGCTTCCGCTGCCGAAGCGGATGGATGCTTCGCGGGTGCTCTTTGCAATTGACCCGATGAAGGATGTCGACGGGTTGCATCCGGTGAATGTGGGCAGGTGAAGGATGGCGCCGTGGTGGTGGACGTGGGCGTCAATCGGATGGAGGATGAGAATGGCAAGGAATCATTGGTGGGGGATGTAGACTTCGATGCGGTTCTACCGAAGGTGAGCGCAATCTCGCCAGTTCCTGGCGGCGTCGGTCCAATGACCATCGCCATGCTGATGGTGAATGTGCTCGTTGCTTATGAAGAGCAGTTGCGGCGATGAGGCACGATATGCATAATGAATTGGTGTTAGTGCCTGGTCGTTGTTTTGAGCCAGACCACACATAGAATAACGAGATAGGAGTGGTGCTCAATGCTGCTGCCGCGGGTGGACGTTCAGGTTATGGTTACGCACCCAGCGCAGACGCGCATTATTGCAGCGTTGGTATCGATGGCTCTGTTTACGCTTTCTTCGGCGACGCTCCTGCTGGCGCGGGCGCTTTTTCGCATGGAGGAGGCAGCTAGAGTTGCCGAGCAGCAGCACGCCGCGAAGCTGGCAAAAGCGAATCGAGCGCTGCGGGCTCTCAGTCTGTGCAACGAGGTGGTCATTCGTGCTTCCGAGGAACTAGAGCTGCTCAATGAGGTCTGTCGAATCGTCGTTGAAACTGCAGGATACCGGATGGCATGGGTTGGCTACGCTGAGGAGGATGAAGCGAGGACGATACGCCCGGTGGCGCATGCGGGCTATCCGCGCCGGCAAACCAACCATTGGCAGAGACATCCGGCGTGATCCCGCATTCGCTCCCTGGCGCGAGGAAGCGCTCAAGCGGGGCTATGCTTCCTCCATTGCGCTTCCACTGATTGCTGATGGGAAGACTCTGGGCGCTCTGAATATCTATTCGGGTGAGCTGGAGGCATTCGATGCTGAAGAAGTAGAGCTGCTCTCTGAGCTGGCGGACGACCTCGCGTACGGGATCGCTGCTCTACGGATAAGGGCGCGGCAGAAGCAGGCGGAGGAAGAATTGCGTCAGAGCGGGCGGCGCCTTGCCGAAGCCGAGCGCATCGCCCATCTAGGGAGCTGGGACTGGGATATGGTCAACAAGTCGATGTGGTGGTCAGATGAGGTCTATCGTATCTTTGGGGGGACGCCGCAGACGTTTGATGCCACCTATGAAGCTTTCCTGGATCTGGTGCATCCGGATGACCGGGATATCGTGAACAATGCTGTGGAGGCAGCGATTAAGGAGAAGAAGTCCCTCGCCATTGACCACCGTATAGTGCTGCCGGATGGTAGCAGCCGCGTCGTGCATGAGCAGGGGGAAGTTTTCTTCAACGAGGAAGAAAAGCCTCTGCGGATGCTCGGCACGGTGCAGGACATCACCGAGCAGAAGCAGATGGAGGAGCAGGTTCGGCGGATGCAGAAGATGGAAGCCATCGGTCGGCTCACCGGCGGAATCGCCCATGACTTCAATAACCTGCTGACGGTAATCAATGGGTATAGTGAGACCAGTTGCTGGCGTTCGGGCGCAAGCAGGTGCTGCAGCCGGAAGTGTTGAACCTCAACGCGGTGGTTTCGGAGATGGACAAGATGCTCCGCCGGGTGATTGGGGAGGATATTGACCTGGTTACGGTGCTAGACCCAGAGTTGGGGAATGCCAAAGTGGACCCTTCGCAGATGGAGCAGGTGATTATGAACCTGGCGGTGAATGCTCGGGATGCAATGCCTCAAGGAGGTAGCTTGACCATCGAGACGGGGAATGTGGAGCTCGATGAGGAGTATGCGCGGCAGCACGCCGAGGCAGAGCCAGGCTCCTATGTGATGCTGGCGCTGAGCGACAACGGAGTGGGGATGGACGCTGAGACTCAGGCGAGGATTTTCGAGCCTTTCTTTACGACGAAGCTCAAAGGTGAAGGCACCGGCTTCGGGCTTTCCACCGTTTATGGGATTGTCAAGCAGAGCGGGGGAAATATCAATGTCTACAGTGAGCCGGCAAAAGGTACCACTTTCAAGATATATCTGCCGAGGGTGGAGGAACCAGCAGGAGTTGAGCATCAGCCGGAAGCTTCCCCTGAGCGCGCCGGACGGGGCGAGACCGTCCTAGTGGTGGAGGATGAGCCAGGGGTGCGCCGGTTGGCTCGCACCATCCTGGAGCGGAATGGGTATGTAGTGTTGGAGGGGGCTGATGGGAGTGAGGGAATTCGTGTCTGCGAAGAGCACCGGGAAGAGATTCATCTCCTGCTGACGGATGTCGTGCTGCCGGATACGGGCGGACCTGCACTGGCAGAGCGTGTGACTGCGCTGTGCCCGCGGGTGAAGGTGCTCTATATGTCCGGCTATACCAATAACGCGATTGCCCATCGGGGAGTGCTGGAGCCGGGCGTGGTCTTCTTGCCGAAGCCATTCACGCCGGAAGCCCTGCTTAGCAAGGTGCGCGAGGTGCTGGAGTCGCCGCATTCATAATGATTAGCGCTTGTGGGAGGCTGAGGGAATGAACTTGGGCAGGAAGACAAAACAGATGCTGACGAAGCAACTTGCGAGAGCTCGGCGGCGGATTGCGCAGCTCGAGCGTTTGCTTGTTGAGGGCAAGCGCTGCGAGCTGGAGGCGCACGAGGCGCGCGAGTATGCCGAGAGCATCCTGGCGACAGTATGGGAACCGCTGGTAGTGCTGGACAAGCATCTGCGAGTAATCAGTGCGAGCCGCAGTTTCTACACCACCTTCAAAGTCAGTTCGGAGGAGACTGCAGGAAAGCTGCTCTATGAGTTGGGCAACCGACAGTGGGATATTCCAGAGCTGCGTCAGCTTCTGGAGAACATTCTCGCTGAGAACACTACCCTCGATGACTATGAGGTGGAACACGACTTTCCCAACATCGGGCGGAAGATAATGCTGCTTAACGCTCGGAGGATATGGGAGGGTGCGGAGGAGCCGCAGAGGATCTTGCTGGCAATCAAAGACGTCACCGAGCAGAAGCGCCTGGAGGAGGAACTGCGGCGCGCCCACAAGATGGAAGCGGTCGGTCAACTGGCTGGAGGGTTAGCCCACGACTTCAATAATATGCTCACGGCAATACTGGGCTACAGCGAACTTCTGCTGGAACTACTGCCAGCGGGGGATCCGGCGAGGGATGCGGCGGAGCAGATTAGCCAGGCGGGTCATAGCGCGGCGGCATTAACGCGCAAGCTGCTAGTACTGGGGCGGCGACAGGTGCTACGGCCGGAAGTGCTGGTGCTCAACGATGTGCTGACGCCGATGGAGAAAATCCTGCGCCGTGCCGTCGGCGAACGCATTGAGTTGGAGATGACCCTTGAGCCGCAACTCGCTGCGGTGGAAGTCGATCGCTCGCTGATGGAACAGGTGGTGATGAACCTGGTGCTCAATGCTCGGGATGCGATGCCGGATGGCGGGAAACTGACCATCGAGACCGCTAACGTGAGCCTGGATCGGGAGTTTGCAAAGCGGCATCCGGCGTTTGAGCCGGGCCGATATGTTCTCCTGGCGGTGACCGACACCGGTATGGGGATGGATCGCGAGACGCAGTCGAGGATTTTCGAGCCTTTCTTTACCACGAAGCGGGCGGGGAAGGGCACCGGATTAGGGCTATCAACGGTTTATAGCACTATTGGGCAGAGCGGAGGACACGTCTATGTCTCCAGCGAGCTGGGTGTGGGCACTCGGTTCGAGATTTACCTGCCGGCTTTGGGAGAGAAGGCACAGCGGAAGGTGCATTGGGAGACTGCCGTCTCCACGGCAACGCCTGCGGAGACGAATATGGTCGAGAGTCCAGAGGGGACAGCGAAGGAAAAGCTCCAGGTGGAAGCACCGCATCGGAAACGTTTGGCTGAGCCGCAGACGATACTGGTGGTGGATGATGATGTCTCAGTGCGCAAGCTGGCGGCGACTATGCTGAGATCCGATGGCTACCAGGTCTTGGAAGCCAGCGGCGGGCGTGAGGCGCTTTCGATGTGTGAGAAACACCAAGGTAAAATCGCCCTCTCACTAACCGACGTGATAATGCAGGATATGGGCGGGCGTGAGTTGGCGCATCAGTTGAGTGCGTTGACGCCGGAGATGAAAATACTCTATATGTCTGGCTATGCGATTGCGGAGAAAGGGGAGCTGGAGCCGGGAATGCCTTTCTTGCGCAAGCCGTTCAGCAAGGAAGCCCTGCTTAGCAAAGTGCGCGAGGTGCTGGAGGTGAGCGTGGAGTGAGGATTGTGAGCATGCTCGTTGCATACGAGAGGCAGGTAGGCGAATGATGCTCAAGGACCAGCAGGATGCCTATGGGCACGGGCTGCTCGACCACTTGAGCGGCAAGCCCGCGGCGGAGATCGTGCAACGCGACGACGGCTACTTCAATGCCAACCACGGCTTCGGCGGGTATTTTACAGAGTATAGAGACTGGCCACCGCACTGCAAGCGGGCGATGAAACACGTGCGCGGGCAGGTGCTAGACATCGGCTGTGGCGCGGGGCGGCATTCGCTCTACTTGCAGGAAGCAGGCTTTGACGTTCTCGGGATAGACAACTCGCCGCTGGCGATAAAGGTATGCAAGCAGCGGGGACTCAAGAAGGCGCGGGTGCTCAGCATCACGCAGGTCACCTCAAAGCTCGGCAGGTTCGACACCATTCTGATGCTGGGCAACAACTTCGGGCTCTTCGGCAGTTTCCAGCGGGCGCGTTGGCTGCTGCGACGGTTCAAGGGCGTCACGAGCGAGAACGCGCGCATCATTGCGGAGAGCAACGACCCCTATATGACGGAAGATCCGGAGCATCTCGCGTATCATCGCCGCAGCCGAAGGAGGGGCAGGATGGGGGGACAGATAAGGATGCAGGTGCGCTACAGGGTCTACGCGACTCCGTGGTTCGACTACCTGCTGGTATCGAAGGACGAGATGAAGGCGATACTCGCGGGCACCGGCTGGGCGGTGAGGCGGTTCCTGGATTCGGAGGGCTCGGCGTACGTCGCGGTGATTGAGAAGGAGTGTGCTTAGCTGAGGCGCTCGCTGCGCGAACCATCTACTCAAGCCCACTGCAAAGTGCTACAATGCGCACTCGACTTTGGGAAACCCTTCTTTTAAGGAACTGCGGTGAAAATACACGAGTATCAGGCGAAGGAACTCTTTGCGAAACACGGAATCCCGGTGCCCCCCGGACGCGTGGCGACGACGCCCGATGAGGTGGAAGCGGTTGCCCGCGAAATCGGCGGGCGGGTCGTGGTGAAGGCGCAGGTGCACGTGGGCGGACGCGGCAAGGCGGGCGGCATCAAGCTCGCTGACGATCCCGCGGATGCGCGCGCCAAGGCGGAAGCCATCCTCGGCATGGACATCAAGGGGCTCACCGTGCAGAAGGTGCTGGTTACGCAGGCGATTGACATCGCGGAGGAGTACTATCTGGGTATCACGCTGGATCGCGATGCGCGGATGCATGTGCTGATTCTTTCCGCTGCCGGCGGCATCGACATCGAGGAGGTGGCGAAGGCTACGCCGGAGAAAATCGCCCGCGTGAACATCGACCCGCTCATCGGGATGCAGGGCTTTCAGATTAAGAAGGCCATCTACGGAAGCGGCGTCGACATCTCCAAAGGCCGCCAGATTGCCGACTTCGCCCGCAAGCTCTACGATTGCTATCTCGCGGTGGATTCCAGCCTGGCGGAGATTAACCCGCTGGTAATAACCACCGACGGCGAGTTGATGGCACTTGACGCCAAGATCAACCTCGACGACAACGCGCTTCACCGCCATCCGGATTTAGAGAAGCTGCGCGAGGTGGGCGCCGACCTGGACGCGATTGAAGCGCAGGCGCAGGATATGCACATCGCCTACGTGCATCTGGGCGGCGGCTCCATCGGTGTGATGGGAAACGGCGCCGGGCTGGTGATGAACACGATGGACGTGGTGAGCCGCGCCGGCGGCAAGCCGAACAACTTCCTCGATATCGGCGGCGCTGCGACTCCCGAAGTGGTGGAGAAGAGCTTTAATCTCATCCTGCAGGATCCTGCCGTGAAGGGCATCTTCCTCAATGTTTTCGGCGGCATCGTGCGCTGCGATGTGGTCGCCGAAGGAATGATCAAGGCGTACACGCACTTAAGCCGCAAGGTTCCCGTGGTGCTGCGAATGACCGGCACGAACGAGGATAAGGCGAAGGAAATGCTGGAAAAAACCGAGCTCGTCTATGCGCCCACAACCGAAGAGGGGGCGGCGAAAATCGTGGAGCTGGTGGGCAAGGCATGATGAGTTCGGAGCTGCGAGTGTCCTGCGTCCCGCAGGATTGCGAGTTCGCAGTGGGGAGTTCAGGGTTCGGAGCGCGGGGTGCGGCGTTGAGTGAATTGGCGCCCATCCATCTCATAATCAGGAGCGGAAAATGGCGATACTGGTGAACAAAGAAAGCAGGGTGATTATTCAGGGCATCACGGGCCATGAAGGGCAGTTCCACGGGCAGAAGATGCTTGATTACGGCACCAACGTCGTGGGTGGCGTAACTCCCGGCAAGGGCGGGCAGACGAGCCTGGGCGTGCCGGTCTTCAATACGGTGGACCAGGCGGTGGAAGCCACTGGCGCCGATGCCAGCGTCATCTTCGTGCCCAAGCAGTTCGCGCCCGATGCGATTATGGAAGCCGCGGATGCGGGTCTCGATACAGTTGTTGCCATCACCGACGGCATCCCGATAAACGATATGGTGAAGGTCTACAGCTTCGTTCAGGGAACGATGACGACACTGATCGGGCCGAACTGCCCGGGCGTGGTGAGCGTGGACGAATGCAAGCTTGGCATTATGCCGGGGCACATCTTCAAGCGCGGAGGGGTGGGGGTGATTTC
>MVCR01000082.1 GCA_002050035.1 Planctomycetales bacterium 4484_113
TCCTGAGTCATCGCTTTGATGGTCTCATAAGCCTTATAGACGCCGCGACGATCCACGCCGGATATATACACGGTTCCCTCTTCATCCACATCCACCTCGGCTCCGGTCGTCGTCTGAATCTTCTTCACGTTCCGACCCGCCGGACCAATAACGAGGCCAATCTGGTCAACGTCTATCTTTAGCGTGAGCAAAGTTGGCGCGTGCTCGCTGATTTCCGGTCGCGGTCGGCTGATGATGGACTTCATCTGCTCGAGCACGTACAATCGCCCGTGCCGCGCCCGCTCCAGAGTCTCCTTTATCAGCTTGAGAGTCAGACCCTCGATTTTCGTATCCATCTGGATCGCGGTCACGCCCTGCTCGGTGCCCGCGACTTTGAAGTCCATATCCCCGTTGAAATCCTCAAAGCCTGTCAGGTCGGATAGCAGCAGGTAGTGGTCGTCATCCTGATGCAGCAACCCGATGGAGATACCCGCCACCGCTCTTGGGATGGGCACGCCGGCATCCATCAGCGCCAGGCTGCTTCCGCACACGCTCGCCATGGACGAGCTGGCATTGCTCTCGGTAATCTCGCTCACGACGCGGATGGAATAGGGGAAATCCTCTTCTGACGGAACGAGCGGCACCAGAGCCTTCTCTGCGAGCGCGCCGTGCCCGATTTCCCGGCGACCGGGTCCGCGAATGGGTCGCACTTCCCCCACCGAATAAGGCGGGAAGTTGTAGTGATGCACATAGCGCTTCTCGGATTCTATGTTCGCAGTATCTATGCGCTGACGGTCAGCGAAGGTTCCCAGGGTCACCGAACTGATAACCTGGGTCTGACCGCGGGTAAAAGCACCGCTGCCGTGCACCCGCGGCAGGAAGCCCACTCGTCCGGCGATGGGACGGATGTCCTCGCTGGCACGACCGTCAACCCGACGACCTTCGCGCAGCGTGTACTCCCGTGCGTATTCCTTCACCACCTTATCCAGGTAGCCATCGAGCAGAAGCGCATCCACCTCCGGCGTCTCCTCGACCACACTCGCCCGCACGGTGCGCTTGGCATCGTCAAGCGCTGCGTAGAAACCGGTCTTCTCCTCGTAAGGAATGATCTTCCCCAGGAGCGGCGTCAACTTCTCGCGGACTCGCTCTCGCAGAGCTTCGTCTTCAGCCGGTGCGGGAATCTCCATCTTCGGCTTTGCCCCTGCCTTCTGCACGAAGACCTCGATCTCGCCGATGAGGCGTTTGATCTCCTCGTCAGCGCATTTCATACCCTCGAACAGGATGCTCTCATCAATCTCCCGGCTCTGATCCTCAATCATGTTGATATACCGGTCGGTGCCGGCGACGAGCAGATCCATATCCCCGTCTGCTATCTGTCCGTAGGTGGGATTCAGGATGAAATCGCCGTGCATGTAACCGACGCGAACCGCCGCCACAAGGCGGGGGAACGGGATCGGCGAGAGGGCAAGCGCGGCTGAAGCGCCGACGATAGCCGGCACATCCGGCGGGTGCTTCTGGTCCACCGAGAGCGCGGTGGCAACCACCTGCACATCATTCCGGAAATAGCTGGGGAAAAGCGGTCGGATGGTGCGATCGATCTTGCGAGCGTTCAGGATCGCTTCTTCGCTCGGACGCCCTTCGCGTTTGAAGAATCCGCCGGGGAACTTCCCCGCCGCATACATCCGCTCCTCAAAATCCACCAGCAGAGGGAAGAAATCAATCCCCTCTCGCGGCTCGGCGGAAGCGGTAGCGGTAACCAGCAGGGTTACTCCCTGGTAGCTCACCAAGACCGCACCCCCTGCCTGTTTGGCGAACTCGCCGGTTTCCAAACGTAGTGTGCCTTCAGGCAACGTGATTTCGTGGATAATTCGTTCCATTGGGTCCTTCTTCGGATTCAGATTTGATCGTTCTTTCCCTCTCTCCCTTCTCCTACTTCCGCAGCCCGAGTCGGCTGATGACCTCAAGGTAACGCTGGTAGTCGCGCGCCTTGAGATAATTGAGGAAGCGGCGGCGTTTGCCCACCATGAGCAGCAGCCCGCGACGGGAATGGTAATCCTTGCTGTGCTGCTGCAAATGCTCGTTCAGATGGTTGATGCGCGAAGTGAGTAGCGCGATCTGCACTTCCGCAGACCCGGTGTCGCCGGGATGCTTCTGATACTTCCGGACAATCTCAGTTTTCGTTTCCCTGTCTAAAGCCACATCAGGTAACCGGGGTTGAGAATAAGCTTAACCTCCTATTATATCGCACTTACGGTCCCATGTGTCAAGCCACGGGAGTTTGCACGTAGCAACGGCGGAAGCAGAGCAGATGGAGAGCATTCTCAGTACGCGAAGCTCGCAAGAAACCGCTTCCGTCATCGGCACCAGCAATGCTCTCGCCCTCTCTGCCCGCACATTCACATTGACATCGCGGCGTGTTATCCTATACATTCGCACGTGTCGGCGGCGTAGCTCAGGGGCAGAGCGAACGGCTCATAACCGTTAGGTCGGCGGTTCGAACCCGCCCGCCGCCATGCCCATTAGCGCCGATGAGCGGAAAATCTATGCGTAAGCAGCCCGAGCATCTGCTGCAGGTTCTCCTCAACTTCTCTCCGATGTGGGAGTGGATTGCGGCGCGGGATTATCCACGCGAGCTTCCGCTTTACCTTCTCTTCTCCGGCGGGCCCGATTCCACCGCACTAGCGCTTGTCCTGATGGAGTTCTGCCGGCTCGTCAAGTCGCCGCCGGAGTGGAAGCAGCTGCGGACTTTCTTCACCGACCGGAGCACGGCGGAGATGGCGCATCCCTTCCTCAGCCGCCCGCGCGAGGCGAACCTCACGCTTCTGCACCTCAACCACGGCATCAGAGCCGCAGCCGACGCGGAAGCGCAATGGATACGGAGCTTCGCGCAGCGGCATTCGCTCAGGTGCGTGGTAGAGAAGGTTGATGTTCCCGCGCTCGCTCACGCGCAGAAGCGTAGCCTGGAAGAGGTTGGGCGCACGGAGAGATACCGGCTGCTGAATCGCCATCTGGAGACCAACGAGAACTCGCTCGGATTCACCGCCCACACGCTGGACGACCATGCGGAGAGCGTGCTGTTCAATCTGGTGGAGCAAACGGGTCTGGGCGGGCTTCTCGGCATCGCGCCGGCGCTGCACGGGCGCGTGCTGCGCCCCTTTCTCAGCGTGACCAAGCAGAAGCTCACCGAGTTCCTGCTGGCACGCGGGCAGGTCTTTCTCACCGATGAGAGCAATCTTGTCCCCGACCGACCGCGGACTTTCCTCCGCCACGAGGTTATCCCCCGGCTCCAGGAACTCAACCCGCGAGTGAAGCAGAACATCCTCGCCACCAGCGAGCATCTTGCCGACTACGAAGGGCTCTTCCAGTGGGCGCTACGCACGCTTACCAGCATCGCCACGGCGGAGGATATGCGTTTGCGCCAGCAGATCGCGCTCCCGCTTATGCCCGGCACCAGATACCACCTCCTGAGCGTGGCTCAATGGAAGGACGAGATACAGGAGAGCCTGAGCGTGATTCTCAATCCGATACTGATAGCCTTCCGCCACACCGCAAGCTGGCGCGAAGCCACCGAGCTTGCACGGGCGATTCGGCGGGGCGAGCGGCTGCTGCTGCGGGAGTATCGGGGCGGCGGCGGCATTCAGTTCCATCCGCCCACCAGCCTGCTTCTGCTGGTGAGCGCACCTGATGCGCCGTCCGAGATTCAGCTTGAGCCAGGCGCGGAGCTCGACCTACCGGGGGCAAGCGTGTCGTTGAGCAAACTCACAGCAAGCAAGCTCCCAGGAGCGCTCAAGCGTCTGCGCCGGCACGAGCGATTCGTTGATCTGACACATCCGCCGGAGTTCAACGCTCCGACGAAGAGCGTCATCTATGAAGCCGTCTTCTCCTCTCGCACACCGCTTCCGCTGCACATTCGCCGGTGGCGGCGGGGCGAGCGCATCGCCATTGCGGGCGGCGGCTCGGCGAAGCTCTCCGATGTCTTCACCGACCGGAAGATTCCGCTGCTTCTGCGAGCGCACTGGCCGGTGGTAGCCGACTCCCGAGGCAACGTCCACTGGCTTCCGGCGCTGATTCGGGGACGACTGGCGCGCACCGGTCCAACGGCGAAGCACGGCTTCCTCCTTCAATGGCGGGTGAAATGATGAGCCGACAGCCCCCAAGCAATCTGCCTTTCATCTTCCGCGAGGTTGCGAAGAACGAACTCGCGCTCCTCACTGGGAGGTTGCCGGAGGAGAAAGCGGGGCTTCTGCTGGGGCATCCCGCCGTCGAAGCGCTCAAGCCTTTCGCTACGGTCGCGGTTCCCGCTACTGGAGGGCAATCCCTGTCCGGCTTCCTTGCTCTCATCAAGTCGGAGTACCGCGAGAAAGACCGTCCCTTCCCGCGCATACTCACGCCCTCGCCGGAAGTCGCCAGCTCCCCGGAGATGCAGGAGATTCGCGACTACCTCATCGTCTATGATTTCGTGGAGACGGAGCGCCAGGTAATGATGTGCCTCAAGCGTAAGAAGCTGTATCGCGCCCGCGACGTCGAGCTGTCGCCAGCCAGTTTCCCCGAGCTTGCGGGCGATTTCCGCGAGCAGTTCCTCTCGGCGCTCGCGGAGGCGCATCACTACGAGGAGGAGTTCGCCGAGCCAGGTTTCACCAGCCCGCATGAGGGCGTGGACTTCCAGCCTGTGCTCGCTCGCCGCGAGGAAAGCCCTGCCGGACTCGCCACCATCCTCCACCACGACTTGGAATATCGGCTGCAAGCCCTCTTCGTGGCGCCGGAACATCGCGGAATGCGTGTCGGCGAGACCCTCGTGAGCGACTTCCTGGAGCGCGGGCAGAACTCCGGCGCGATGTTTCTCAGCGCAGTGATTCCGGCGGGCAGCAACTTCTTCTTCTACCTCGGGCGCTTCAACTTCGAGGCGGTGCTGAAGTTCACCCTGTGGACGCCGCCGTCGCCCGATTTCTTCGAGGAGCCCTGATGCGGCGGCTGCGCCTCTTCCTGGAGCTTATCCGCTTCGAGCATTCCATCTTCGCGCTTCCGTTCGCGCTCATTGCCGCGATCCTCTCTCAGCTCTGGATGAACGCTCGCGACGCAACGGTGGCGGTGCCGGTGAACGTTCCCGCGCTATCCACGCCTCTGCTTCAGACGGCGCGAGGCCCCATCTTCCCGCCCGTATGGACGCTCGCCTTCATCATCATCGCGATGATTTCCGGGCGCACGCTGGCGATGCTGGCGAATCGTCTCATCGACGCGGCGATTGACGCGAAGAATCCGCGCACCGCGAACTGGCATCTGCCGCAGGGCTTGCTCTCGCCGCATCAGGTGGTCGTCTGGATAGTCGCAAGCGCCATCATCTTCCTTCTTTCAGCGCTCGCGCTCAACCTCTGGTGCTTTCTGCTCGCCCCGCTGGCGGCGGCATACCTCATCCTCTACCCCTACGCCAAGCGCTACACCATCTGGTGCCATTATGTGCTGGGAGGCGCCCAGGCGATTGCACCCGTCGCCGTATTCCTCGCCGTGACGGGCACGATATCGCGGGAGATTCTCCCGCTGGCGGCGGCGGTCGGTCTGTGGGTCGGCAGCTTCGATATCTACTACGCGCTGCAGGACTACGAGTTCGACCGCGCCGAGGGCTTGCGTTCGCTTCCGGTAGCTTTCGGCAAGGA
>MVCR01000083.1 GCA_002050035.1 Planctomycetales bacterium 4484_113
TTTTTTTTCAACGGTTTGGCGGAGATGTTTTTCCGCCTGCAGAGGGCAACCGAAAGGACAGGGCGATACCCTCGCATGTCCGCCCCAACTCGGGGACGGCTAGCCCCGCTAACCTTCGCCGAACATCCTTCGCTCTAGCGGTCGCAGGATGAACCAGAGCACTAAGTCCGTCAACGGGCGCAGTTGACCGCCAGAGACAGAGAGGACCATGTGGTAAGGCATAGTAGCGTCAAAACCTGATATCATCGATGGTTCGCTGGTCGAGCTCCACCGCTTCATCGCAGGCGGCTACTAACTGACCGTGTGCGCCGACGTTCCGCTTGCGACCCGATGAGTCAACGCCGTAGCCCGAACCGTACCACAGGCCCACCTTCACGCCGGCCTGATGAGCCCTCTCAACGAGCGGAATGAAGTCACTATCGCCAGCCACCAGTGCCGCATCCGTAATGCCCCCTGTTAACACCAGGTCCAGGAAATCCATCGCGAGAAGAACATCGACGCGCTTCTGCACAAGTATCCTCGAGCCATCTTCCCTCAACCCTCTAAAGGCTAGCCGACCCAGCCTGATGTGATAATCCGGTATGCTTCGCAGGTGACGATAGAAGCGCTCAGCTTCTCTTCTTTTTCGATGGTCATCAGGATGGCTGGGCTTGCCGACGAAAGGCAAGCAGTCGTAGTGATAAGTGCCTACCAGCTCCATGTCACGGGCGCACCGCTTGGATAACTTCGCGTAGTCTATCTGAGCACAGCCGAATCGGTACTTAAGAACGAACTTCAGATAGGCGGCATCTATGAATACGGCTACTCTCCTCACAAAAAAACCTACCGATCCCGCAGGACGGTAGGCAGTATTGTCATATTCGAGCTTCCTCTTCTTTATACCGCGATACTGGCGCGTTGTCAAGTCTGGAACCACATCCTCCCCAGAGGTCGCAGGATGAACCAGGCGAGTGCGGGACCGAGGACATTCGCGGCGATGTCGTAGAGGTTGAAGTTGCGCTGGGGAACCCAAATCTGGGCGGTTTCCAGCACCACACCCAGGAGCATTACCGGCCAGATGAAGCCGAGAAAGCGGGAGAAGCTCGCAGCCTTGTTACCTTCCGCCGAGGCGAGGTAATAGGCGATGGCAAGCAGGAAGTATGCCGCCAGATGCTTCAGCGCGTCCCAGGATCGCTCCCACTGATACCACGCGAAAGGCTCGTAGGTTGCCGACGGGCGAAGCTGGAAGTAGATGGCGAAGCCGACCCCGATGACGGTTACCGCCCACCAGAGCCAGCGATAGCGGGTGAGGTTCATAGCGCGCCTGCCCCTTCAGAGCCCCGCAGATGCTCAAAGAAATCCCGCATCATTGTTGAAATCTCATCGCTGAAGTAGCCGCCGAGGAAGCGCGTTTGCCGCAAGCGGGGATGCTCGCGGAGAACGAAACGAGAATCCACAGCGCCGAACTTCGGCTCGGGAATACCGAAATGAACCTCAGCGACGCGGGCGATGAGAATCGCGCCGACGCACATCAGACATGGCTCCACGGTTACCGCCAGGCGCGCTCCCTCCAGGCGGAAGTCTCCGAATGCGGCTCCCGCCTGCCGAAGCGCTAGTATCTCCGCATGCGCGGTCGGGTCATTATCGCGAAGCGTGCGATTGGCGCCGCGCCCGATAACCTTGCCGTCAAGCTCCACCACGCAGCCGATGGGGACTTCGCCCGCAGTCGCGGCTTCACGCGCCAGCCCAATCGCTTCGCGCATCATCTCTTCAGGGGATAGCGCCACGGGGTGATTATAGCCCTAGCGCCCAGGTAGCGGGGAACGTGCGGGCTGATGTATAATCGCTAGAGCTACAGGCAAACCATCCCTGTGCATCGAAGGGGATACTGCCTGAGAGTCCTGATTCTCCGGAGGAAGGAATGAAGGAACTTACTGATAGCTTCCTGAACGCTGCCGAGACGGCAGGCGTGGCTTACGGCGACATCCGCGTGATTGACCGCGCCCGCGAGGGCATCACCGTCAAGAACGAGAACATCGAGGAGCTGGAGCGGATCGGCGATGCCGGCTTCGGTGTGCGCGTGCTGCACAAAGGCTGCTGGGGATTCGCTGCCAGCCGCGAGCTGAATCCGCAGGAAGTCGCACGGGTCACGCGCCTGGCGGTGGAAATCGCCGAAGCCAGCGCTATCGCACCGCACAAGGACGTTGTGCTGGCGGAGGAACCGCCACACGTGGATTCCTGGAAAAATGAAGTCAAAGAAGACCCCTTCGCCGTCTCCATCGAGGAGAAGCTGAAGATACTGATGGAGGCGAATGTGGCGATGCGCGGCGTGAAGGGACTCACCAATGCGATGAGCTTCTTCAACTGCTTCCGCGAGACGCAGACCTTCGCCAATACTGAAGGCAGCTTGATCGAGCAGGAGATTATCGAAAGCGGCGGCGGAATCGAGGCAGTGGCGGTGCGCGAGGGCGATATGCAGCGGCGCTGCTACCCCAATTCCTTCCGCGGGCAGTTCCATACCGCCGGCTTTGAGGTGGTGCGCGGGTTCGACCTTCCCGGAAACGCCGAGCGCATCGCCACCGAGGCGGTGCAGCTTCTGGACGCTGAGAAGTGCCCTTCGATAACTACTACGCTGATTCTCGATGGCAATCAGCTCGGCTTGCAGGTGCATGAGAGCATCGGGCATCCGACGGAGCTGGATCGGGTGCTGGGAAGCGAGGCGGCTTATGCGGGAATGAGCTTCGTCACGCTGGAGAAGATGGGCAGCTTTCGCTACGGTTCGCCGATAATGCATATCACCGCTGATGCCACACTGCCCGGGGGATTGGGCAGCTTCGGCTACGACGATGATGGCGTGCCTGCGCAGCGCGTAGACATCATCAAGGACGGTATCTTCCTGAATTATCTCACGAGCCGCGAGACCGCGCCGGTGGTGAAGCAGGCACGCAGCAACGGCACCAATCGGGCGGATGGCTGGAACCGATTCCCCATCATTCGGATGACGAATATCAATCTGGAACCGGGCGAAGGCACACTGGCGGAGCTCATCGCGGATACGAAGGAGGGCATCTTCATGTCCACGAATAAGAGCTGGAGCATTGACGACAAGCGGCTGAACTTCCAGTTCGGCTGCGAGATTGCGTGGGAAATCAAGGATGGCAAGCTCGGCAAGATGCTGAAAGACCCCAACTACACGGGAATTACGCCTCAGTTCTGGGGCAGCCTCGATAGGATCTGCGGGCCCGAGGAGTGGCGCATCTGGGGAACTCCCAACTGCGGCAAGGGGCAGCCGAGCCAGACCGCGCACGTCGCCCACGGAACCAGCCCCGCGAGATTCCTGAACGTGCAGGTGGGAATAACGGGATAAGACAGTTCGTACGAGCCACCTACCGGGAAGTCGCAGTGCCCGTGGGGCGTTTCCCCATGGTATGATGAGAAGTGAGGCGACGACGATGAAACTGGAAGAGGCGAAAAAGCTCTATCCCAACGAGTGGATTGCCTTCCGTATTGATGAAGACGGCGATAATCCAGAAGGCGAGGTGCTGCTGCACGATAAAGACCGCCGCGAGTTCGGCAAACGGCTAGCGGAAAGCCACATTGTAGACGTCTATGTCTTTTACAGTGGCAGTATTCCCGAGGGATACGCCATCATGTTCTAGTTACTTAAGACGATTATGCGATTTCCCACAGGGCTTCCTCTCATTTTAAGGCGAGTCGAGTTCGCAGGTCCGCTGGGGCGCGTGAAAGCAGACCTAATTCTCGATACTGGAGCAGTGTTCACTGCTTTGGGGTGGCAGGAGCTGAGAGCGATCGGGTATGATCCCGCCGTAGTGCCGGATCGTCAGGTGATTATCACGGCGAACGGCGTGATACAAGTTCCGAAAGTTACCGTTGAATCAGTGCGTCTAGGTGAGGCGCAAGCCACGGAAGTTGAGGTCATCTGCCATGACGTCCCTGAAGCAGGCATCGTCAGCGGGCTTCTCGGCCTTAGCTTCCTGAAGCACTTCCGAACCGTCATTGACTACCGGAATGGATACTGCGAAATCACCGAGGTTCAAAAGGAGTTGAACAATGACCGATAAGGGATTTTATCTAACCAATGAGCGGGTGCAGAAGGAGCAGCTGCGCATTGTGGAGATGTGCGAGCAGGCGCTCAAGGCGAGTCGCGCCGACGAGACCGAAATCGTCGTGTTCGCCAAGGATGAAGCGCTCACCCGCTTCGCCAACTCGGAGATTCACCAGAACAACTTCGAGCGCAATGCGCAGGTCTCGGTGCGGGCGGCGGTGGGCAAGCAGGTAGCCACGGCGTCATCCAACCTGCTGACGCCGGAGGGACTGAAGCAAGCGGTGAATGATGCCTATGAGATGGCATTGATGCGCGCGCCGGACAAGGATTGGGCGGGACTGCCGGAGGGACCGTTCACCTACCCGCTGAGAGTGGACTTCTACGAAAATACCGCACTCTTGACGCCTGAGGAGCGGGCGAAACCGCTACTGGAAGTCTTCCGATTAGGCGGGGAAACCTACTCCGCCGCGGGATACCTCGCCAACAGCGCGCTCACGGTCATCGTTGCGAACTCGCACAACGTGCGCGCGGCGTGCAACACGACGACTGCCAAGTTCAGCGTGCTCTACACCGGCAGCGATTCCAGCGGCTACTGGGAGGATTTCACGCGCAACTATGAAGGCATTGACATCATGGCGAGCGCACGGAGGGCGCTGGAGAAAGCGAAGGCGAGCGCGAATCCGAAGACCGACCTGCCGGCGGGGGAATATGTAACCATTCTGGAGGACGACTGCATCGCCAATATGGCGATGTTCCTTTCGTGGATGGGGTTTTCGGCGAAGATGGTGCAGGACAAGGAGAGCTTCCTCGTCGGCAAGATGGGTCAGAAGATCACCGGCGACAACATCACGCTGGTGGACGATGCCGGCGACCCGCGCACGATGGGACTGCCCTTTGACTTCGAGGGGGTGCCGAAGCAGAAGCTCGTGCTGATTGAAAACGGCATCGCCAAGAACTATGCGCATTCATGGAAGACGGCGAAGAAGGAAGGGGTAGAGTCCACCGGACATTATCTGGGGATGGAGGAGCCGCTGCCGGTCAATATGGTGCTGATGCCGGGCGATAAGAGCAAGGACGAGCTTATCGCCTCCACCGAGCAAGGCGTGCTGGTGAGCCGCTTCCACTATACGAACATCGTGAATCCAATGGAGACGGTGATTACCGGAATGACGCGGGACGGCACTTTTCTCATCGAGAATGGCAAGATTGCGAAGGGGCTCACCAACTTCCGCTTCACGCAGAACATCCTGGGGGCGCTGGCGGATAACGACGGATTGAGCCGCGAGCAGCGCTTCAGCTCGGCGTTTTTCGGCGGCGGCGCGGTGGTGCCGGCGGTCAAGGTGAAGAGCTTCAACTTCAGCGGCAAGACGGGCTTCTAGGAGAGACCCAAGAGCGAAAGGGGGTCTTTCTGTCCCCACGGTCGGTCCGGCAAGCGTACACAGAGGAAAAATGACGCGAGGGGACTACAGGCAGTCGTCAGTCGTTAGTCCTCAGCCGTAAGATGGCCAGACGTGCCGTCGAGACGACGGCCACCCCGGTTG
>MVCR01000084.1 GCA_002050035.1 Planctomycetales bacterium 4484_113
AACATTATACACGAGCGAGGGTTTCTGCTTGTCTCGATTGCCGCTGTGCTAGAATCTGGGTTGCTACGGTGGCGTCGCATTTGCAGAGTGCTGCTAGAGGGATTGGGCTGGTGAAAGAGATTTTCCCTGGGAATCCGCTCCGCGCCGCCGCATCTGCGTGGACTCGGTGTTACAATGAGAGTGATTCGAAGATGTGTGACGGAGGATAGGAATGCCTGAGCTGGAAAGGCTGTATCATCTGTCGCCGCGCGTGATGGTCGCGCGCTTCCCCGAGGACATCGACCCCAATTCCGCGCTTGACCCGGCGAACCGGTCCATCATCGGTGACGATGAGCACGAGGTGCCGGTTGACCAGGTCAACCCCGCCGAGATACCCTTTTCGTGGCGCGATTTCTATCTTCATGTGCGCGAGGCGTTCAGAAACCAAGAATACAACCTGACGGTGAGCGGGATAACCGACCCACAGGGCAATCCCCTGGGGCCTTACACCTGGCAGTGGATGCCGATGCAGCCGGTTCCGGTCTATCCACCGGCAGGGATTATGCAGCCCTGGTCGGACGGCAATTACTACGGTCAGCGCATAGGAATCCAGATTCTCACGAAGGAAGAGATGATTGAGATGATCAAGGGGGTTCTCCCCGACGATACCGAGTATCCCTTCACGCCGGACCCGAGCGACCCCAGCCGATGGATTCTGGACACCAGCGATGTACCAGAGCCCTCCGAGGACTTCAAGATTCGTCCGGTTCCCTTGCCGGGTCACGAGGACGACTTTGAGCCGGGCGAACTGGACGACCTCTACTTCCCGCTTATTCCGCCACCGTGGCCGTCGCGCATCGAAGACGTCCTGATGAGCAACGAAACGCGCCCCGGCGCAGGGACCTTCTATCCCATAGACACTATCGGCTCGAAGCTGTTCGCAGATGCGGACCAGATACGGGGAGTGAAGGTGATGATATTCCGGCCGCCGCCGGAACTCCAGTGCTGCTGTCTATTGGTCGTCAGGGCTACGGTTTCTCTTCGCTCTCGGGCTTGCCCGTGCGCTTCCTGTTTTCTTCTTCCTCCGCGAGGAGAGTTTCAAGGCGGGTAATCAAGGCTTCGACGCAGGCGCGTTTCTCCAGCGCCCGTTGCACGCGCACATAGAAACTGGCATCAATGCTGAAGCCGAGAAGCGGGGAAGTGGCGGTGTTCACGCCGTCCACTGCGAGATCGAGTATCGGGCGGAAGAACAAGAGCACCTGCGAACCGATGAAATTGAGCGGTCGCATACTCTCTAGAAAGGCGATAGCGGGCACCGCCATACCCATCCGCATCACTTTCGCGGCGACGACATCGAGCGTCTCTTTGTCCTCGTGGAGCAGGTCGTCTTCCGTCCCGCGCTCGACGGCGAAGGCGCGGGCAAGCTCGCCCCCGATACGCTTCCAGAATTCGCCTTTACCCTTTTTTCGATATGAACCTGCGCACATAGTTAACCACTGCTTCGCGGTTGCCGGCGTACTTCAGGAAATGCCCTCGGAAAGGATCCAGCCGGCTGGGCCGCGGCATTGAGGTGAGAAACACGCCATTTTCGTGCACGTACGCCTGGTGGTAGTGCTTCCATGGACGGAAACTGGGAACCCCCAGGAAAAACACCGTTACCCCCTCGGGCGTGAAGCGGTAGCGAATGGGGAGGTAAATCGACATGGTGGAGCCGAACAGAACCAAGAACGCGAGTAACGCGAAGAGCTTCTCCGGGAACGAGAAGTACACGATAGCTGTGATTCCAAGGTTGATTATCCAGAGGGCGATCATCTTGAGCGGCGTAGCTTTCCACGGATGGTGCGTCCATTCCAGGGCTCTTTCGGTGGAAGTCTCGGCATCGGTCTGCTGAGCCCGTTGCGTGCTGTTGGCGCCGACAAGCCCTTGTTCTCGGTTAGCATTCACGACCGCTCTATTATAGAGCAAGTGTGCCTCGCGCATTGCTTCGCCGTAATGCTGAGGCTGCCGCGCCGGCGCACTTTACAAGCTCGCAGCGTGGTGGTATGCTCTCGAGAGCTCATAGAGCTTCCCCCGGGGTGCGGGAAGCTGGCGCAGGTTGAAAAGACCTGCTGCCTTATATCGAGGAAACACAGGAGCCGAAAAGAAGGTGATGTGTGATGGCTAAGAAGGCCGCAAAACTATCAGCCGGACAGCGAGAGCGAGTTCAGTGGCTACACGAGCAACTTCAGGCGGGGAGATACCCTAACGCGAGCGATCTGGTTGAGCATTTTCAGATTTCCGCTACCACCGCGTATAAGGACATCAAACAGTTCAAGGTTCTCTTTGACCCACCGCTAGGTTACGATGCTGAGCACAACGGGTTCTTCTATGAAGAGCCAGGCTTCGAGCTGCCGACCGTGGAAGGTTCACCTGGCATTGAGGCTCGTAGTTCCGTGAAGACTGCGACCGCTCAGGCAACTGGCGCGACCGGAGCAGCGGTTGCAAGACGAAAGCCTGCTGCTGCTTCCGGCATGACTTCAGTGAAGGTGAAGGCGCGTTCCAGCGTATCCCGTAAACCCAAGCGGGAGAAGTGCCTGTCAACTTCGGAGCTGGTCTCTATCCTCGCAGCCGAGCAGCTCAAGGAGCAGTACGCGACTTCCCCGTTCGCCGAGGCGATCGAGTCCGCCTACCGCAAGCTGACGTCGATGGTCGATGGGGTGGTGTCAGTGGATCACGAAAGCGCTCAGCGGATTCTGAAGCTCGATCTTGCGCCATTTCCTTCGCTGGATCTGACGATTTTCGATGCGCTGGCGAGAGCCATTGACGAGCGCGAAAGCGTAGTGCTGAAGTACTTCTCTGGTCAGAAGGCAACAGTTACGGATAAGCCCTGCGACCCCTATCACATCCTCCATTACAAGGATAACTGGTATCTGGTCGCGTGGTGCCATGAGAAGCAGGACTACCGTGACTTCTTGATGAATCGGATACTCTCCGTGGAGTATCCTAATCTGCGTTTCATCCCCGATGCGAGCTTTGATCTAGAGAAGCACAAGCAGAACAGCCAGCTCTTTCAAGGAATCGAGAAGCCGGTGCAGGTGGTGGCGGAATTCGACAAATTCGCCGCGCACTGGATCCGTTTGCGACCGGTTCATCCCACGCAGAAGATTGTGGAGCGAAGCGACGGCAGCCTGGAATTGTCGTTTGAGGTTCACAGCTATGAGAACCTGCTGCGCTGGATCCTCTCTTTCGGCGAGCACGCGCGCGTGCTGTCGCCGCCTGATCTCCAGGAGCGGGTGCAGAAGACCATCGGACGGATGAACTACCTCTACAATCGCTTCTAGCCCCGAGGCGGGGAAGAGGAGGTGCAGCATCTAGAGGTGAAGTGCTTTCCCTTGGGGAAACAGGAGCACGCGCTGCCGCTCACGGATTCTCGCGCTCGAACTTCGCTTTGAAGTCGTCAAAGGGAACGGTCATGGTCACACTGGGTCCTTCCCGAGTATCTGCTTCCAGCACTACGGTATCAGCGGGCACCGACCATTCCAGAACGCGATAGCGCTCCGCGGGAACATCCACGTCTGGCAGTCTCGCCCCTTTCTTGAGGCGGAAGTAAGCTCCTGGGTGCTTGCCAAGGACGGCCTGGAACTGCAGGTAGCTATCCAGCTCAAAGAGCAGACAGCAGCGAGGCCTCCCGCAGGTGCCGGCTATCTTCCCCGGGTTGTAGCTGAGTCCTTGCTGCCTTGCCGCGCGGCTGGAAACGTGGGCGCCGAGCAGGGAAGGGTCGCCACGGCAACACAGAGGACGACCGCAGGGCCCTAGGAGCGGGTAGAGCAGAATCTGATCCCGCAGACTGAGCTGGTAGAGCTCAATGCGCCGTTTGAATCGTCCTGCCAGAACGCGAACCAACTGACGGAAGTCAACGCGCCCCTCTGCCTGATAGTAAAAGGTTATCTTCCCCTGATCAAGTGAGTGGTCTATGCCAACGAGCTTCATCTCAAGTCCCACTTCGCGAACGCAGGATACGAACCCTTCACGGTATTCGTCGTCTCTGGCGTGATTTGTCTGCACCTTCAGGTAATCGCTCATATCGGCGCGCCGCACAATGTTACCCATGATGTTCTGATCAGGCTTGTCCCAACGTTCTCTCAGCGTGCCCAGGTCAAGTCCGTACTCGGTCTCCAGCACTACGTTGGTTCCAGTTGCATCGGAGTAACTGTCAGCACCGATGAAGGGGAACGGGCGTGCGAGTCGCCCAATGGTTACGCGGAAGAGCGCCTCTCCGGGGTGGAGAGTCACTTCCTCCGGCGGTATTCCGTGAGTTCCAAGTGCCATAGCTTCTGAGAACCGCCTTCTCGCCAGCGGCGCTTCCGTTTAGATTCTAGCATCAGCGAGGTTAATCAGTAAGGAATCGACCACCTGATCCAATCGGAGATTGACCTCGAGCTGGCTGCGCGCGTGGACAAAAACTTGCTCGTTTGTGGATGCCAGCGGACTTCCCGATTGCTCCTCCGCCTTGAGCAGGGCAAGCCTCAGGCAGTCAAGAACGAACTGGAGGCTCGCGCGTTCCAGAGCGTTGCGCCGCGCCGGCGCAGCCTGCCCTTCATCATCCTCATCCTCGCGTGGGCGCCGCCAGGGAAGCAGGTAGAAGTCGGGCGGTACTTCTCCCTCATCCACCTTGAGGATGCTCTGAAAGTGGACATTGGCGAGCTCAAGCACCGCCTCGCGGAAAGCGAACATTCCGCCGGCAGTTGCCTTCTTCTGCAGGCGGCGCGTGATGCGCGACATTGCGGCGGCGAGTGCCGGTAGAAAATTGGGGGTGAGCAGAAGCTGCTTTGCCAGCCCGACGCGCCCCTGGCTGAAGTACGCCGCCAGCTCCGCCTGCGCCTCATCCGCTCCCTGAGTCCGCAGATACTCCGCCAGCCGGTCAGTAGGCTCTGTGAGAAACCGCACCTCCAGCGTCCGCGAACGGATGGTCGGCAGCAGAAGATACGGCTTGTCGGTCACCAGGATAAAGAGGGTGCGCTCCGGCGGCTCTTCCAGCAGCTTCAGCATCATATTGGAGACTTCCTCGTTGAGCAGGTGGCATTCCTCCAGCAGGAACAGGCGGTAGGGCAAGTTATGCGGCAGCAGATACGCATCGCGGAAGGAGGCGTAATCCTCACGAATCTGCTTGATGGTGATTTCAGTGCTGCGCGGGCGGATGGCGACGAAGTCGGGCTGGTTCAGGGCGTTCAGGCTGCGGCAGGTGCGGCATTCATCGCAGGCGCTGAAGCTGTGCTGGGTGTTGTTCTCGCACACCAGCGCCTTTATCCACAGAAACGCCGCTAACGCCTTGCCGACCCCGCCGGGACCGCTCAGGAGCAGAGTAGGGGGCAGGCTCGGGCGCATCAGTAGCTTGCCCAGGAACTCGCGCGGCGCCTGCGCTCCGAAGAAATCGTCGGCTCTGAATTCGCGTGCGAGTCCGGTCTCATCCATAATGCCGAACACATTCTAGCATTCACTCTGAAGGTATCACCCTCAGCGCGGAGCGTCATCCTGGCATCGCCCTCTACAAGCGCTACCGTGACGACGCTCCTGACTATCTCATCGCCCTTTCCC
>MVCR01000085.1 GCA_002050035.1 Planctomycetales bacterium 4484_113
CGCTGATGCTGCTGATGCTGGCCGCCTGCGGCGGCGGCAGGGGCGCTGCGCTGCCTGTCCAACCCGTTCAGCAGCCGCAGGTCGAGGAGGGAAGCGGCACCGATTCTGATACGGCTGAACAGCCAGAGGCGGAGGACGGAATCGATTCCGAGACCGGAAGCGAGAGCGAGCCAGGTGTTGGCTCTGACATTCCCATCATCCCGCCCTGGGACTGGGAGATTCCGCCTGGGTATCCTACGTGGACTGACCCTAGAACGGGTGAGGTGCATGTCTTCTACGACCCGGCCACGCTCCGCTACACGGAGGTGATATTCAAGCCCGATGAGTGGTGGATTGAAGAAGATTACCCGATTGAGGAAGACACTCCGCGCTGGAAGATTTACGAAGATGCCGCGGTCGAGGAGCTGAGGTCTCGGGGATATGGTGTGTGGCCACAGCTCAACGCGCTGGAAGTAGTGGCGCACTGGTATTTCGTCGGGCTTCCTGAGGGAATGACCTTCTTTGATGTTGAATATGCGCTTCCTGCGGAGTTCCCGTGCATCGACAGGGTTACCCCTGCGATATACATCTGGCTCGACTGAAGATAGGAAGAATGCGAGTGTGCCTGCCGAGAATGTCTGCACCTTAGCGTTCTAGCCGCGGACGGTGCTGCCCCTGAGCGAAAAGAGCGACCGCTTGTCGGCAACTGGCGGCGGAAGCGGAGCGCAAGCTGAGCGTGGGGTGAGCCTAGCTGAGGGACGAAAGGTCAATTCCGGCATCCTTGGCGGCTTTCTCCGCCTTGGCGCGGAAAGCGCGAGCACGCATCTCGGCTTTCTTCCTCTGCGCGCCATCAAGGATAGCGTCGCCCGCCTGCCGTTCGAACTCCTTCGCTTGCGCCAGCAGCGACTTCACCTGGTCGGCTGCGGTTTCTGCGGGAGCAGCGGCTGGCTCACCTGCACATCTCGCGGTACCGTAATGCTGAATTTGCGCTCCTCGTTGGTGAAAGGCAGAAGCACTCGGTAGTCAATGCGAAAGTCCGTGCCTTCCGGTTGCACTCGGACAATGTCAATCACTTGATGCGCAGGCTTCAAGTTCTCCGGACCGATGTAAACCATACCGCTCTCCCGAACCGGGTTTCCTATTCTAGAGCGTGAGTTGAGCCAGCGCAAGTCGGCGGATTCGCTTCTCGCATTCACTGAGCTGAAAACACCTTCCGATACGCGTCGATGAGCTTCTGGCGGAAGCGGGCGGGGTTGAGCTTCTCGCTCATCGCATCACCGAAACTGAGCAGTTGGCTGCGGAATTCGTCGTCCTCCACGACGCGCCGCATCAGTTCCGCGATCTGCTCTGACGAGCGCGGGGAGAAGAAGCCGGGGTTGCGCAAGTCTTCAGCCTGCGCGTAAGTCTCCTGATGCACCGGAATTGCAGAGAGGAGCACCGGCACGCCCAGGCTCATCGCTTCCAGTGGCGGCAGCCCGAAGCCTTCCTCGGTGCTGGGAAAGATGAGGGCGGTGGCGGCGCGATAGGTGGCGGCAAGCTCATGCGCCGACTGATAGCCGGCGAAGCCAAGCTGAGCCGAGACTCCAAGCTCCCGAGCGAGCGAGATGAGCGCTTCCGTGTGCGGCGTCCGCTGACCGACGATGAGCAGGCGCGAGTTCTCGCGCAGCTTCCGTGGCAGAGCCGCAAATGCGGTGATGGCGAGCGGAAAGTTCTTGCGCGGCTCGTGCGTTCCCACGAGCAGAAAGATCCAGGGGGGATCCGGTCGCGTTGGCTGCCGCTGCTCTCCGTGAAAGCGGCTGGTGAGCGGCGTAACGACGATGCGCTCTCGCGGCAAACTGTATTCAACGGCGAGCTGTTCCTTCACTGTCTGCGTGTCGGTCATCAGGAGGCGCGCGCGTTTCCAGCCCGCAGGGATGACACGGCTGAAATACCAGCGAGATAGCCATCCCCTGCCGGGCGTGCGGGCGAGGATCAGGTCGTGAACGGTGGCAATCAGGGGCACGAAGGGGCTTCGCGGAGTGCCCAGGCAGGGGCTGTGGAAGAGGTCAAGTCCGCGAGCGCGCTTCGCCGCCCGAATCCTCCTGGGAAGCTCCCGCTCCTCCCATCGCAGGCGCTGAAGCGTGGTGGCGAGGGGCTGATCCTCCGGCACGGGGCGAAAGATCTCGAAGTCGAAGTCCTCCTCGCTTTCTGCCAGCTCGGCGAGCGCGCGGTGCACTAGCTCGGCATAGACGCCGAAACCCGTGGGGATGCCACCAACCAGCGCTTGACCGTCAAGACCCACTCGCATCGCTCGCAGTGTAACACAGGGCAAGCGGCGAAGGTATAATGTATATGCAGTGTTGCAGAAGACAATAGCAGCAGTAGTAACTGTGTTTGTGCTAGTGACGCTCGGCGTGGTTGCTCATGCCAGCGTGCGCCCGGCGCCAGAGTATCCACGCTTCTACAACCCGTTTCCTCCCTGCCACGTGAAGAACCTGGTGAAGGTCTTCGACGGGCTGACTCCGGGCACGAGCACGCTGGAGGAAGTGCTGGAGCGTTACGGCAATCCACGCTACGTCGTCAACAACCGCTATTTCTACTACAGGTTCCATCGTTCCTACCGCGGCTATCCCGACGAGCAAGAGGTTTACATCGAGTTCCGCAAGAGCCGTCGGCTGGGCAAGCCCCGGTATCGTGACGGCTACGAACTCACTGCCGTGATTTCGCGTATCTTCGTGCATTCGGACTACCGCATGGAGCGGCTGGCCACGTATCCGGACCAGATTATGGATATGACGGTCTATCCCTATGTCGCCGGCTATAACGCAAGGCGCGGATGCTACTTCCTGCTCTTTCCCTACCAGGGCTACGGGATGTACTTCTCGGATGACAGCGGGCGCTTCGTCGGCGAGGTCTACTTTGAGCCGGAACGCTACGAGATTAAGTCCTACTTTCACTTCCGCGCTGGCAGCTACGACTTCCGCAGTTTGGAGAGAGACGAGCTTCCGCTCTACCTTCCCTGAAGTCACGCTTCGAGCGATGCTATAATCGCCGCATGCTGGAGCTTTCCCGGGTGACGGCGGGCTATGGGCGCCACGAAGTTCTTACCGAGGTTGACTTGAACCTGCGAGAGCCGGGCCTCTACCTGGTGTTGGGTGCAAACGGTAGCGGCAAGAGCACGCTTCTGAAGGTAGCAAGCGGGCGGCTGCGTCCGCGCCAGGGACAGGTGCGTCTTGACGGGGTTCAGCTCTACCGCCTGTTTGGTGACGATGTGCCCTATCATGAGTTCGTCAGTTTCGGGGCGATTCCAGACTCAGACGCCAGTCTGCTGGAGATGTACCGTCTGAAGCTGGAGGCGGTTGGGAGAGGGCCGACGCTGACTGATTTCATAAGGGGTTACGATGTTCCCTGGACTGCTAAGCAGTTCGTGCGGGTTCGGGGAGGTATGCTCTCCACAAGCGAAAAGTCGGAACTGCTCTTGCTTCTGGGGCTGGCAGCTTCACCGCGATTCCTTTTTGTGGACGAGGTATTCAGTCAGTGCGGGCGTGACGTAACCGAGCGTATGACCGGCAACCTGCAGCGCTGGAGTAACGCTACGGGCGGACTGGCTCTTGTCGCCTCGACGCGATACGGTGGTTATATGGATGTCTTTGCCGGTTGTTTCGTGCTAAGCGAGGGAAAACTGCGACCGCTTCCGGGCTCCACCGGGAAGATGGAAGCGGCGGTTCCGCTGGCTGGCGATCCGATTGTCGGGACAGACTCTCGGTCTCGGGACGAGCGTGAAGTCGCTTTTGTCTTCGGGGAATACTTCTATCGGCACCAGCGTGTTGCCCGGGACAATCCGCATTTCGAGCTGGAGGCGGTGCTGGAAAATGCACTGCTGGTGCGGCTCAAAGGCACTCTCGACGGTGCGCTTGCTTATTTGCGGGAAATGGGACTGGATCCGGTGCGGATTGAGCTAATGCCTTCGCCGTCGGATGAAGATTCTGCTGCGTCTGCCGAGAGCTCTGAGAGCTAGCCTCGCCGAGTCGCATGGAGCCGAGAGCAGCTACTCGCCAGGGCGGGAGATGAGCGCTTCAATGGCGGAATCTACATCATCGTAGATACTGACGAACTTGTCCACCTTAATCGCCGTGAGCAACTTCCTGACTATAGGTTTGGGTGCGGCAAGAGCAATCTGCCCCTGCGCGAGTTTCACGTTTTTGATCAGGATAACGAGATAGCCCATACCGGAGCTATCGAAGAAAGACACTTTCGAGAGGTCCACCACCACCTGAGGATACTGCTGGATATTCAGATTGTCGATCCGAGTCCGGATGTCAGCCAGCGTGGTCAGAGTAATCTCGTCGGCTAGCTCCAAGACAAATACGCCCTTCTTCTTGTAGTGGTCAATCATTCCTCTTGCCTTTGGAAGGATTAGTTATCTTCCATCTGGTGCCGGATGGGGCATCCTCCAACTGAATGCCGTTCTCATTGAGAATATCCCTCAGCATATCCGCGGTAACGAAATCACGGCTCTTGCGTGCTTGCTCTCGCCGGGAAACCAGTGCCGCCACCAGTCTTTCACCCAGAGCATTCTCGCCTGTTGCACGACTTCCTGTCAAGTCGACAGGGCGAACCCGGAGTCCCAGAACTGCCGTCAGCTCCTGCCAGGTTTCGAGGGCAGCGGTGAAGTCCAGGTCCTCCCCAGCCGTCTCAACCCCCTGCCTGTAGGCTTCGCTCACGAAGGAGAAAAGAGCCGCTAGGGCGCGCGGCGTGTTGAAATCGTCGTCCATCGCTTCAGTGAAAGCTGCCGTAAGTTCCCGTGCCAGCTTAATCCAAAGCCCATCAGAGCCAAGCCGCGCTCGCTCGTCGGGGGTCAGCACCCAGCCCTCCGGCTTTGTCGGAACCCGCTGCGAGACTACGGTCTCGAACTGCTGCAACTTCTCCAGGCTTGTCCGCGCTCCCGCAAGCCCTTCCTTCGTGAAGTTCATCTGCGTTCGGTAGTGCATTCCCAGGAAGAACAGCCGAATCACCGTTGGCTCCCACTCCGCGAGGAGCTCGCGAGCAGTGATGAAATTGCCTAGCGACTTGCTCATCTTAGTACCCTCGACCAGCAGGTGCTCTGGGTGCATAAAGTACTTCGCCAGCGGGATGCCGTAGGCGGCCCAGGTCTGCGCGATTTCATTCTCATGGTGCGGAAAGATATTGTCCACCGCGCCGCCCTTGATGTCATAGGTGCCGCCAAAGAAGTAGTAAGCCATGGTGGAGCACTCCACATGCCAGCCGGGCCGTCCGGGTCCCCAGGGGCTATCCCAGGTGGGCTCGCCGGGCTTCGCCGCTTTCCAGAGTGCGAAATCTGCCGGACTGCGCTTGCGCGGATCCACTTCTACGCGCTCGCCGGCGATGAGATCCTCCAGCTTGTGATGCGAAAGCTGCCCGTAGTCGGGATACTTCGCCACCTCAAAGAAAACATCGCCGTCCACTTCGTAGCCGTAGCCATTCTCGATGATGAGCTTGATGGTTTCAATCATCTCGGGGACGTATTCGCTGGCGTAGCAGTCAAGCGCGTAGGGCGTCACCCCGAAAGCGTCCATGTCCTTATAGAAGGCGCGGGCGAAGTAGCGACCGAGTACGGAGACCGGCACTCCCAGTTCCTGCGCCCGGGCGATGTTCTTGTCGTCGACGTCGGTGTTATTGATGATGGCGTAGACGTCGTAGCCTTTCCAAGTGAGGTAGCGCCGCACCACGTCCCAGAAGAGATAAGTGCGGATGTGCCCGATGTGCGCGTAATCGTAGACGGTGAGCCCGCAGGTGTAGATGCGCACGAAGTTACGCGCCAGCGGCACGAACTCCTCCTTCGTGCGCGACATCGTGTTGTAGATTCTCAGCGCCACCGATGCACCTCGCGGAAAGGATTATAGCGGGATGCGGCAGATGAGGGTAGTGGGGAAGCCGATGATGGTCGGCGCGGCGTCTGCAAAAGCTATCTGAACGCCACTGCGATTCGAGACATGAGCTGGGTTTCTACTGTGCAATCCGTGCGATCGCGGTGACAGCCAGATAGTATGATGGAATAATAGCGGGTATCATGGAGTCTGGAACTGAGATATGGCAGAGGCTGGGAGCCTCTCTTCGCAGCCTTTGGTCTGACTTCGGATGGGGAGGGCTGTTGACTATCCTCCTCGGAGGAGTTGTGAGCTTGTTCAAGCGCAAGCGCTCTTGAGTAATCCTCTTTTCAAAATGCAGCCACCGGACGTGCAATCGGCTGCCAAGGCTCTCTATGAAATCTGCCTCGACTGGAAACAGAGAGGACCCGACTACTGGAGCAGCCCAGGAGGTGAGAACGGGATCAAGGTCTTTGAGGGGTGGTTAAAGGCATACAAATCGCTCCAAGTGATGCAGGGCACGCTATCTCAACTCAAGTCTGACTCCGAGAAACAGCTTCCGAAACTCCACAAGACGCACGTGCAATCAGTTCTCAGAAGCTTGGATAGGATGCCGGCTGAGCGCAAGAACTACGCGCTGGGCGTGCTGAAGGATCTGCGAGAGCTAAGGGCTGTTGTGGATTGACAAATCAGCGGTAACTAGATGTTAGCTGCATAATCCTGCCATGAACCCAGCCAGCCTCATCTTCGAACCGTCAACCATCTACTGCGGGGACTGTCTGGAAGTCCTGCAGAGCTTCCCCGATGAGTGTGTGGATATCGCATAGCTTGATGGATCGGGCACTGAACATGTAATCAACGAGGAGGAATGGAAGTAGAAATGGGTGAGCCCAAAAGCAAACTGCGGGGCGGTCTGGGCAGCGCAGCGAACTCTGCGCTTGCGGATCAAGAGTTAGTTGTAGATGAAATGGAAGGCCTGCAGGGTGAAGCGATTGTCGTCACGGACAAGAGGGTACTCGCCATAAAGGCAGGCTTCTCCTCTGGAGCATTATTCGGGAGGAAGGTGAAAAGCTACGCGTATCACCAGATCACATCCATCGAGGTTAGCGTTGGGCTGACCTTGGGGCGTATCCAGTTGAGCGTTGCCGGGGCGAGTGAGGCTTGGTTGAGGTCCGATATTGTGAACTTGAGCCAAGCTGAGAACGTGGTGCAAATATCCCGGGCTCAACTTGAGGATGCCAGGAGAATAGCTGCCCTTATTGAAGAACGAATTGCAGCTAGCCAACAGCCTAA
Source organism: Planctomycetales bacterium 4484_113 (assembly GCA_002050035.1). Taxonomy (GTDB): domain Bacteria; phylum 4484-113; class 4484-113; order 4484-113; family 4484-113; genus 4484-113. The sequence continues at coordinate 7,119 of MVCR01000085.1, forward strand.
CCAGCCTTCTCAACTCTCACTAGCGGGCGAGCTCGCGAAGCTCGCGGAGCTGAAGGAGAGCGGGGTCCTTTCCGACCAGGAGTTTCAGGCAGCGAAGAAGCGTTTGTTGGGTTAGCGCCGACCAGCCATGCATTCATTATCCAGCTTACGGTGTGGCGGGAGCTGGGGGAGTAGTGCAGTAGTTAGTAGCGTAGTAGTTAGGGCGGCGCTCGTCAGAGAGAAGTCGCCGTCGGGACGGCGGCAACCCCTGTGTTGGTGGTTGGTCCCCCCACGGCGGGTAAATGTTGGTAGTTGGTTGTTAGAGAAGGAATCACCGGCGAGGACGCCCGTGATCCAGCGAGGACGAGGAAGGCGCGGCGCGGAGACCGCGCCCTACAAGGGGAAATGAGGCGCGCGGACCGGCTCCTCAGCGTCCCCCCAAGAACTTTGCGAGCTCTTTTGCCGCTGGAACAGCGGTGGTGAGGGATGAGCCGCCGTTTTCGAAGAAGACGACGAAGGAGTATCGCGGCTCGTCCGCGGGGAAGTAGCCCACGAACCAGCTATGCGGCTTGCCCTGAACATTCTCCGCGGTGCCAGTCTTGCCCGCCATCTTGAGCCCCGGCACGGCGCCGGTTTCCGCAGTGCCCCCTGGGAGCATCGTGCGGCGGAGCCCTTTCTGCAGGATGCGTAGCGTCTCCTCGCGCAAGCCCAACCGCCTGCTTGCCGGACGATGCGCCTCAACGACGCTGCCGGCAACACGCTCCGCCTTGAGCAGCGTCGGCTCCACCATTACACCGTCGTTGGCGATAGCGTTGACCATCATGAGGATCTGCAGCGGGGTAGTCAGCAGATACCCCTGCCCAATGGCGAGATTCGCCGTGTCGCCGTCATACCAGATGCGGTCAACTTCGTGATAGCGCTTTCCGGCGTAGTGCTTTCGTTTCCACGCCGGTGAGGGAATGAAGCCGGCGACCTCGTGAGGAAGCTGGATGCCAGTTGTCGCCCCGAAACCGAACCTCTCCGCATAGCGACCCATCAATGTGGGCCCCAGCTTCAGCCCCATATGATAGAAGGCGACATCGCACGACTTGCCCAGGGCATCGACCAGATTCACAGTTCCATGCCCCTCTCTCTCCCAGCAGTAGAAGGCGCGCTTGCCGATTTCCAGCTTGCCTTCGCAGAAGAAAGTGGTGCCGCTTGTGACCCTGCCGGATTCTAGAGCGGCTGCGAGCACCGCTGGCTTGAAGACCGACCCCGGCGCGTAGGCATTCCCGCAGGCTCGGTCCAGCATGGGGAATTCCTCACTGCTCACAATGCGCTGCAAGTAACGTGCCCCGCCAGTGCCGCGAAATCGGTTGGCATCGAACGAAGGCGAGCTGGCGAAGGCAATGACCTCACCCGTGGCTGGGTTCATCACGATGATGGCACCGCGCTTACCTCCCAGAAGTTGGTGCGCCTTCTGCTGCACTTCTGCATCAATGGTGAGGAAGAGGTCGGTACCTTTGCGCGGCGGCACTGTGCGCAAAATGCGCACGAAATGCCGGTTGCGATCAACCTCAATGTCGCGCTCGCCTTTCTGACCTCTTAGCTCGCTCTCGTAGAACCTTTCCACGCCGTCTTTCCCCACGAAGTCATCGGCAGCGTACCCCCGAAGCCGCATTGCTGAGAGCTCCTTCTCGCCAATGGCGCCGGTGTAGCCCAGCACGTGCGTCGCCGTGGCGGCAAGGGGATAGAAGCGGGAGTAGCTGTTCGTTTCAATGAACGCGCCCGGGAACTGGCTGCGGTTCTCCTCCACATAGCTTACTTGCGCGAGGGTGAGTCCGTTCGCCAGTGTGACCGGCTGAAAGGAGTAAAGCACCTTCTGCTGCTGCTTGACCGAATCAATCAGTTCGGATGTGTCCTTCTTGAGAAATGACGCGATGTCGGCGAGGGTCGGGTCGTCCTTCAGTTCGCAAGTGGGAGGGAAGTACTTGAGGGCATAGGAGAGGCGGTTCACTGCCAGGGGTTTTCCCGCCCGGTCGAAGATCTCTCCACGACGCGCGGGAATCGCCACCGGCTGCACCTTGTTTCGGAGCGACTTCGCAAGGTAGAGACGGTGCCCTGCCAGTTGGAGTCGCGCGACCGCGAGAAGGAGAATCAGCAGGCAGACGCCAACAAAGATGAGGAAACTCTGCTCGCGGAGCAGTTGCAGCCCGTCCCCTCTACCCGACTTCAAAGTCCGCAACCTCCGATTGCTTGAGTCGGCGCACAATGCCGCCACCGAAGAAGAAACTCAGAATCAGGAGCGCAAGGATACCCGTATAGCTCACTCGCAGTATGTAGACTGGACTCAGCGGTGTTACCAGAATCGTTGCCCATAAGTAGGAAAACAGCACTTTGACCGCTAGAGCGATCATAACCAACACCGGCAGAAGTGACCGGTTGTTCATGTAGGCGTAAGGCTGCCGCGGCGAGAGTGCGAGTGCAATGAGACCGTAAACCAGTGTGTGCAGAAGGAAGAAATGGACGGACAGCGCGTCCACGATCAATCCGATAGCGAGGGCGGCACTGAGAGCGATTGCCGGATCCCTCGCCACCGCAAGTGCGACTACCAGCAGCAACAACAGGTCGCACGTGCGGGCGAAGCTAGGCATGCAATTCAACAGAAGAAGCTGTACCAGCAACGTCGCCAGGACCCACACCCACACGCGGAACAGTCCCGTTCTCACTTGACCCGCTCCGTAAGCACCAGTACGTAGCGCAGCCCGCGCCCGCTCACCGCCGGACGCACGCTCACCTCAAGTGTACTCAGCTCCGGCTGCTTCTTGATCTTGGCGACGTAACCCAAAAGCAACCCGCGTGGACGAGCTCCTCCTTCGCGCGTGGGGCTGAGTCCGCTGGTAAAGAGCTTCTCCTGGAGCTTGAGCGGCGCATCGGCGGCGATGTATCCGAGGCTGAGCTGCCCGCCGCCGGTTCCGCGCACGATGCCGTTCAGTTGCGACGTGTTGGAAACGGCTGAGAGCGCGAAATCTGGGCTGGTTATGAGCCGCACCTTCGAGT
>MVCR01000020.1 GCA_002050035.1 Planctomycetales bacterium 4484_113
TACACTTCCCCGTCGAGCTTGAGCTGCTCCCAGGTCTTAACGCATGTATTGTATGCCTCCTGATCGAAGAGCATCATAACCACCTCCCCTGGGACGTGGTTCTCCTTCAGCCACTTGCCGATCACGCTAAGCATAGCACGCATGCAATCGCACACCTCGAGCCCGCCGACCCCAGCTCCGAGCGCTGGGAACGCGATTGATTCGATATCGTTATCCTTTGCCAGCGCGAGTGCGCCCATAGTACCGGCGCGCACCGCCCGCTCTGTTGCAGGCCCCCCTGGCTCCATCGTAGCGACGTGAATAACGTAATCCGCATACAGCTTCCCTCCGGTGGTGAGCACGGTACCACCTGGTCTAACAGGCGCCTGCGCCATTGCCTCTCTTTCAATAACGTCCCCACCGCGGCTCTTAAGCGCTCCCGCCACGCCCGAACCCATCCACAGCTCCGTGTTCGCCGCGTTGACAACCGCGCGTGTTTTCGCCTGCGAAATATCGCCGATCTCAATACTCAACCTGCCCGGTATAACTTCCACAGGATTTCCTCCTAGGTTGCCGTCCGCCAAGCGGAATGGCGCAGTAGTTTACCCGCAACTACGCTCTCATGCAACTTTTCAGACGCGAAACTGGTAAAATTACTCGCAGCGCCATCAAGGACGTCGTCATATGAGCACTATGTTTGAGGATCAGATTCGGCACAACATCCGCAGCACCTACGGGCTCATCGTAGGCTTCATCGTCTTCGTGACGATCTTCATCTACTTGGTGGGCTATGTGCTTTCAGTTTACTATGGCGATTCCAGCATCTCGCTCATATTCCTTGTCGCCGCCTTCGCCATTAGCGTCCTTATGAGCTGGAGCAGCTACTACTACTCCGACCGTCTGGTGATTGCCTCCGTAGGCGCCAAGCCGGCGGATCCAATTCGCCACAAGCAGCTACTAGACATTGTCGAAGGGCTCAAACTCGCCTCAGGCCTCCCCTCGATGCCCAAAGTCTATGTAATGAACGAGCCGTCGCCCAACGCCTTTGCCACCGGTCGCAACCCCGAGCACTGCGCAATCGTGGTCACCCAGGGCTTGCTGGATATGCTCGACAAGCAGGAACTAGAAGGTGTAATCGGGCATGAAATGGGGCACATCCTCAATTATGACATTTTGCTGGCAACGATAATCGCCGTCCTGGTGGGCACCGTGGTTATCATCAGCCATTTCATCTGGCGGATGATGTGGTTCGGCGGTGGTCGCGGGCGGCGCAACGGCGGCGGGCAGGCGCAGCTCATCCTCCTGGCGGTAGGCATCATCTTCCTCATTCTCGCGCCCATCGCCGCGCAGGTTATCCAGCTTGCGGTGTCTCGGCGGCGCGAGTACCTGGCAGACGCCACCTCGGTCAGGCTCACGCGCTACCCTGAAGGGCTCGCCAGCGCACTGGAGAAGATGGCGACCTACACCGCACCGGTGCGCACCGCTACGGGAGCGACCGCGCACCTTTTCATCACCGATCCGCTCAAGCGCCGCCGGAGGAAGTCATGGTGGGCAAACCTCTTCTCCACCCATCCCGACATCTACGATAGGATCGAGCGCATTAGAGCGATGTAGCTACTTACTGAAGCTCCCTTATCAATGGGTCAAAGGTCCCTTTCAGCCTCTTGAACGTTTCCAAACCCCATTCGAGAAGCTCAGCTTTCTCCGCACGGCAATCGAGGTAGCTTCTATACGCACCAATGTAGCAGTATTGGCCTTCTTCATACCGCTCCCATACGAGGTCACCGCCGAAGGAACCTTCGACCTGAATCTGTCGCGCCAACAGGGAGTCGAAGAAGTCCTCATTCTTCTCCTTATCTCCAGTGTCTATGTCTAGTTCGACCCCAAACCTGTTGCCTCGACGAAAGGTCAACGAATACCACAATCCGCTCCGACCGCTGCTCAACCCGATCCAGTTCTCGGGAGGCGGCTTCTGCTTCGTCCTGTGAATGCCGCTTGAGTTCAATCTCGCTATCACCTCACTCCAGAACTCAATGTAAAACTGACCACGCTCCGTGACCGCCACCGTTCCCTTCGCCTCCTTGAATGGGACGTTCGGTCGTGCCACAACCTCGAACAGCGGTGCTAACGGCGAATCGCCTATCTTGACAGCGCGAGCCCTGACTCCGAAGAACCAGACATCCTCGCTCGTATGCTCATTCAGCCAGTCCAGTGCACCGCGGTGCTCCTCGCTGAACTCCGGTGTGATCCATATTATGACCCCCCCATCAAGCCCCGAAGCGTAAGTGAGAAGCTGACCCAGGTGTGAGTGGTCGCTCCGATAGAGTTGGTTCTCTATGACGACTTTCCTGTTGGTTCTCCGCTCCCTACCATAGATGTCGCACCTGAAGCTGCCAACCGGCTCTTCCACTGAGATTCTCTCAATGTCAAGCCCAACCTGCTTTCCCAACTCATCAAGGTGGTCCGCAAGCCACGCAGTGAATTCGGATTCCGAATCGAACAGATCCGTGATGCGGTGGAATTCGATTGTTCCCATTTCCTTCATCTTCTCCTCCGCCCCACAAACTCCTTCAGCTTCGCCATTCCCTTCTCTATCTCCTCCTCGGGCGTGGTGATGCTGAGGCGGAAGTAGCCCTCGCCGTGGGGACCGTATGCCGCACCGGGACCGACCACGAAGCCGGTTTCCGCCAATAGCTCGCTGGCGAACTTCACCGAATCGCTGAAGCCATCCGGCAGGCGGCACCAGAAGTAGTAGGTTGCCCGCGGATTCGGATGCCAGATGCCCATTTCGTCCAGCGCCTCCGCCACCATATCGCGCCGCGCCCGGTGCCTAACACGATTAGCGTCAAGCCATTCCTCTCGCTCCGGATGCCCCAGCGCACGCGCCAGTGCCCCCTGGATAGCATTGAAGGCGCCCGAGTCAACATTGCTTTTCACCGTGAGCAGCGCCTCAATCAGCCTGGCATTCCCCGCCGCCCAGCCAATCCGCCATCCGGTCATATTGAAGAACTTCGAGAACGAATTGAACTCTACGGCGATGTCTTTCGCCCCGGGAATCTCCAGTATTGAGATGGGCTTGACCTCCGGCGCATAATACACTTCGGAATACGGGTTGTCCGCCGCCACCGCGATATCGTATTTCGTGGCGAAGTCCACGACCTCCTGGTAGAACTCGTGCGGCGCCGTTGCTCCAGTCGGGTTGTTGGGGTAGTTGAGGTACATCAGCGCAGCTCGCCGCGCGACACCCTCGGGGATTGCTCCCAGGTCCGGCAGGAAGCCGTTCTCCCTGGTCAGGGGCATAAAGTGCACCTCGGCGCCGGCATAGCGACAGTTGGTGTCGTAGACGGGATACGCCGGCTCCGGAACCAGGGCGACATCCCCAGGGTCGCACACCGCCCAGGCAAAGTGCGCCACCCCTTCCTTGCCCCCGACAAGAGTGATGAGCTCGCGCTTCGGGTCAAGGTCAGAGACGCCGAACCGCTCCCCCATCCAGGTGGCAATAGCCGAATGCAGCTCGGGCAAGCCGCGATAATCCGGGTAGCGGTGGAAACTGGGGCGGCGGATCTCCTCGGCGAGAATGTCGTAAAGCCACTCAGGTGGCTTGAGATCAGGGTCCGCGATGCCCATGGAGACCACCTCCAACCCTCGCTCCCGCGCCTCGTCGCGCGCGCGGTCAATCTGGGCAAAGAGGTAGGGCGGAAGATCGGTAACACGCCGGGACAGTTTCATCTCGAACTCCGATTCATCGTGGATGCCTGGCGATTCTATCACACTGCCGTAAGGGCGCGGATGGTTCCACGTGGAACCTGCCGCACTTGCTGGCTCAACGCCGCCGGGAAGCACCCACGCAGCCATACCGCCACCCTCTCAAATCAGGCTTCGCTCCACGTGAATCACCTTTCCATAGATGAAAAGGTCGTTTTCCTTCGAATTGTCTATGATCTCAGGATCATACTTGCTGTTTGCCGGCTGCAAGATGATGAGATCCCCCCGAACCAGCACCCGTTTCAAGCTGTGCTCCCCGCCGTTGATACGCACCACACACACGTCCCCGCTCTGGTAGGGCGTGTTCGGCGAAACCACCACGATATCCCCCGGGAGGATGCCTGCTTCGATCATAGAATCCCCCTTGACCCGCAGCGCGAAGCAAGCCGGATCATGGTTCAGTCGGCTTTCGTGCAGGTGAACCACCTCGAACTCGTCATATATCCCCACAGTCGTCCCTGAACTCTGGCCGAAAGACGCCGGAATGCTCGTGAACAACGGTACCGCCCGCATGCCGGCGCCGGTTTGCGGCTCAATAACCAACGCCCCGGGAGCCTTCGCAATTGACTCCGCGGCTTCGTACAGCTTCCGGAAGATCACTTCACGCACCTCTCCTCGTTCCCCCTTGCCGGCGGTCGCGGCGGAGACCCCATCATCAACTCCAAGCCCCGACTTTCTTCCTTCGCCCCCCATCGCATAACCACTCTCCTCCAGCAGGCGCCAGTAGCTGATTCCAGGCAACGCAGCAGCGAGCCGCCGCAGAACGCTCAGCGACGGCTTCCGAATGAGACCGCTTTCAACTTGCGAGATGTATGAGTGCGACACTCCAATTCTTGAAGCCAGCTTCCGGGCTGACAGCCCAATGACCATACGCGCATTCTTCACCAATTCCGAAAGCGCCATTCTAGTTGCCTCCATAGTATACGCATGTATGGTAGCATGATAGCGCATTATGCGGTTATTGTCAACACCCGATGTAATATCAGTCCTATCGGGTAATATCACAGGCGTATCGCTGTCAGGAGGAAGACGATGAATCCCCAGGACTTCCAGTCGCTGCTCGAGCAACTGAGGGCTCGCCTGCCGGACTTCGACCTGTTCGAAGCCACCTATTTTCTCGGGTTCACACAGCGCGAGCTCGCCGAGCGTCTCGGCATAAGCGAACGCATGGTTCGCCGAAGACTCAAACGCGTGCGTGAGCGAATCGCGCGCATGCTGCCGGAGGACTTCTCAGCCTGAGTGCCGGTCCAACGCTTGGTTTACCAGCCTGTCGGCAGCGCGGTTGTTCCCCCGTGGGACCAGGGCGAGCCGCACCTTCTCGAACTTGGCGATCTCACGAGCGACTCGCCGCACCAGCTTACGAAGGTCCGGGCTTTTCACCCTGAACTTGCCCGTCACCTGATGAAACACCAAGCTGGAATCAAGGTGAATCACCACCGCCTTCTGTTGAAGCCCAAGACGCTCAAGCTCCCGCAGCGCCAGGAGCAATCCTTCGTACTCCGCCTGGTTGTTTGTCGCCTCGCCGAGAAACCTGGAAGCGCTGCCAATCTCGACTCCATCCTGGTCCAGAACAACGCAGGCGCACGCTGCAGGTCCAGGGTTGCCCCGGCTCCCCCCGTCGGCAAAGGCCAGACACGCGTCCTTAGCCGGCTTGCCGCTCAACGCCAGATTCTCAGGAAAGAGCAGGTCTTCTTCATCAGCCTCTGGCGCAGCTTCCCCTACCTCAGCCAGAACATTCACCAGCGCTGCAATCGCCACTCCCTCCCCGATGGCACCGAGACCCTCAAGCGTGCGCGCCTTCAGGCTAATCTGCTCGCTCGGCACCTGCAGCGCATCCGCCAACGCGCGGCGAATCGATTCGTAGTGAGGAGCCAGGCGCGGCTGCTCCGCCAGTATCGTGATGTCCGCCTGAAGCAGTTTGAAGCGAGAGCCTAGATGTTCCGTGATGGTGGCGCGCAGGAGTTCCTCGCTGGGCTTGCCGCGCCACCGCTCATCCGTGCCAGGGAAGCAGGTGCCGATATCGGGCGCGCCCGCCGCTGCGAGCAGGGAGTCAATGAGCGCATGCGTCACCACATCACCATCTGTAGCAGAGACCAGCCCGAAATCGGAAGGAATCTCCACCGTGCCCAGAACTAGAGGCACCCCCCGCTTCACGCGGTGTATATCAAAGCCGGTGCCGATACGAATACGCTGCTTCATCTGCGATGCTTCCCTCCTTCTGCGAGAAGACCCGGCAAGAACCTCAGGTCGCCCAGATAGGTAATTTTCAGATTCTCCTCCTCCCCCGGAACCATCACCAGCCTGTAGCCCGCAGCTAGAAACAGCGACCCGTCATCAGTGAAGGCAGATGCCTCCCGCCCGACCTGCCTGCGTGCCGCTCGGTACTCAGAAGTTATGAATCCCTGCGGGGTCTGCACAAGCCTGATTGCAGGCCGCTCCAGGTATCCCGAAATCTCGTTCCGATCGTCCAGAGCAAGCAGCGAATCTCGCGCTTCGATAACCGGCACCGCACCAACGCCGGGTTCGACCGCATCAAGCACACGCTTGAAGAGCGCAGCCGTAGCCAAGGGTCTGCTTCCATCGTGAATCAGGACACATTCACTGCTTATAGCATCGAGCCCCTGCGCGACGGAGTCCGAGCGCGTCTCCCCTCCGTCGCAGAGCGAAACTTTCATCCCCGCACTCTCTATTTCTGGCTCCAATCGCGACATCGCGGCGGCAATGTCCTCTCGCAGTTTGGGATTGGCGACCAGAACCAGCTCCCTCACGAAAGGAAGCCTCACCACGGTTCTCGCAGCCAGAGTTATGAGGGGTTGCCCTTCCAAAGGCGTCATCAGCTTCGGGACAGCGCCGCGGTAGCGTTCCCCCTCTCCGGCGGCGAGCAGGACTACACCTGCGAAGCGCTCCCCTGAACCATCTGATGCGGACCCCGCCAATTCAGCCCTAGTGCCCCTGGGGCAGACGCGCGAAGATAAGCCGACCGGCTACTGTCTGCATAATCGACGTTACTTCCACCTGCAGCTTCTTGCCGATATGATTGTGCCCTTCTTCCACCACAACCATGGTTCCATCTTCCAAGTAGCCGACGCCCTGCCCCGGCTCCTTGCCCTCCTTTATGATGGCAACATCAAGCGTCTCGCCCGGAATCACCATCGGCTTGACCGCATTCGCCAGCGCGTTGATATTCAGCACGCGAACCTTGCGGATGGAGGCTACGCGATTCAGGTTGTAGTCGTTAGTGACAACATCACCCTTCAACTCGTGAGCAATCTCGATCAGCCGATCGTCCACAGCCATCCGCTCGGACTGCAGGTGCGAGTCGTCGTAGATGTGAACCGGGTTGGGAACAGTCTCCTCCAGATTCTTGAGGATTTCCAGCCCCCGCCGCCCTTTCGCCCGCCGGATGGGATCCGACGAGTCGGCAATGAGCTGTAGCTCGTGGATGACTGAATTGGGAATTATGAGCAGTCCCGAGAGGAAGCCGGTGTTGAGGATCTCCGTGATTCGCCCATCAATAATGACCGATGTATCCAGCACTCGCGGACGAGCCTCGACCTCGTACTCCGACAGGATGCTCTCAGGACCGGTGCGCGGGTACAGGATGCTTGCCGTGAGGAAACTGCCAATGTAGCCGAAGCTGAGCATCAGCAGCAGATACGCCAGGACAATGGCGAAGGGAGCGTTGAGGAGCCCTTGCGGGGAGCGAGCGACATAGTAGAACATGGGTAGGCTCGCCAGGAGAGCCAGCACCACGCCGGCGAAGAAGCCCATTACGCTGGCTATGAATCGCTGCCGTGTCGTGCGGTCAGCCACTTCCCGCATCTTCGCATTGATCCTCGCCAGCGCAAGTTCCGCTACCGGCGTGAGCACCAGCCAGCCAATGGCAAAGCCCATGGCAACGATGACAACGTCCACGCGGCGCAGCAGTGCATACACCGCATCCACCTGCTGCGTCTCCGGCCAGAGCATGCGCCCCACGGGTCTTGCGGGATCGCGCAGGATGCTCTGCCAGCCGAGGAGGTAGTGACGATAGGTGCCCGTAACGAACGCGTCTACCCAGAACCCGATGAGCCCACCCACAATGGTGGAGAAAATGCGGGCTGCAAACCCTCTCATAAGCTCTTACAGTATAGTGCAACTCCCCTGCAATTGCGAACCTCGGTCGATGCTCGTTGAAATCTTCCGAATGGCTTAATGTATAATGGTCACGATTCCAGGAAAGTCTTATGAGCACTATCCGTGAACGCGAACGGGCTCGCAGAGCCGCACAGCTCCTCGGACTGCTCGTAGTCGTGCTGGCACTGGTCGCTCTCGCTGCACTAGGCTACCTTGGCTACCGCGTGGTGGCTTCGTTTGCCGCCGGAGGCGCAGCCGAGATTGAGGTTCCTTCCGTTACCGGCATGAAGATCGAAGAGGCAGAGAAAACGCTCAACGAACTCAACCTGGGGCTGAGAGTGACCGAGAGCGCCTATTCGCAGGACGTTCCCGCGGGGCGGATCATCAAGCAGAGGCCGTCGGCCGGCTTCAAGGTGCGCGAAGGGCGCGTCGTTCGCGTCATCCAGAGCCTGGGAACACCCAGCCTACGCGTGCCGGATGTGGTTGGCAAGGGATTCACCCAAGCCCAGCGAGCCATCGCCAAAGCAGGGCTCGCAGTCGGCTTCGTGCGCAAAGTCTACACGAGGGAGTTTCCCAGGGGACAGGTGGTAACCCAAGACCCCGAGCCAGGCAAGGTCTTCACCAATCCGGTGAAGGTTGACCTTACGGTCGCTGATAGCTCCTCATCAGACATTGTGGTAATGCCTGATCTGCGCGGCAAGCAGCTCTACGCCGCCGAGCATAAGCTGTTCCGTGCCAACCTGACGCTTGCCGGTGTTGATTATGTGAGCGGACTAGGAAAACCGGGTGCCGTGATCGAGCAAAGCCCCCTTCCGGGCGAGCAGGTGCCGCTCACGGGCGAAGTGCGGCTCAGAGTGCAGGTCGGCAGCGAAGTCGGCTCCGCGCTCGCTCGCTCTTTCCAGGTTCGCTTCCGCCTGCCGGTCACCTTGCCCGCGGGCAAGCTCGCCATCGAGATACAGGACGCTTTGGGCAAGCAGGTCATCTACGAAGACCAGGTGAAACCGGGCGAGCTGGTGGAGCAAGTGGTTTCCGTGGAGGGCAAGGCTAAGGTTCGCGTATTGTTCAACGGTCGGCTGATGAGGGAGGATACGATTTGAAACTCGCACCAAGCATACTGGCAGCAGATTTCACCCAGATGCCGCTGGTCATAAAGCTCGTAGAGACCGCGAAATGCGAGTACCTGCATTTCGACGTTATGGATGGCAATTTCGTGCCCAACCTGACGTTCGGCCCACCCTTCATTGCCCTGGTTCGCCGTCTCACGGCGATCCCGTTTGATGTGCACCTGATGGTGCAGCATCCGGGGCAGTACGTGGAGGAGCTCGCACAGGTCGGAGTGCAGATTCTCTCTTTTCATGTGGAGGCGGAAGCCTACTCGCCACGGTTGTTCCGGCACATCCAAGACCTGGGCATGCAGGCCAGCGTTGCGCTGAATCCACAGACCTCGCTGACGGCAATTGAGGAACTCCTGCCTCATCTCGACAACGTCCTGGTTATGACGGTGGATCCAGGATTCTACGGGCAGGATTTCATCTCCACGATGTTCCGCAAGGTCGAGAAGCTGCACGCTTACCGTGAAGACCACGAGCTTATGTTCACCATCGAAGTGGACGGGGGAGTCACTGAAGAGAACGTGACCACCCTGCAATCGCTCGGCGTGGATACGGTAGTCGCCGGGAAGTCCTTCTTCGGCGCGCCGGATCCAGTCAAGTTCGCCGCCCGGGTTCACGGAAGCCGACGCCGCTTCCATGCTTGAAAGCCGGCAACCGAGCGCGTCTAATCAGCCATCACCGAAGGAGGAGGCGCAGCTTCCGCTGGCTTCTCTACAACTGCGGCGAAAGAGAGCTTGCGCCAGAAGAAGAGCAGCAGACCCGCCATAATGAGTGGCGCCGCAACGAGCAACATCAGCCAGAACGCCCCTTTCAGTTCGCTGCCCCAGGAAACCACCACCACGAAGTAAGCCGTGCCCACAAGCGCCAGCAGCCCGCCCCCCACCTTGGGCAGCCAATGAGAGACCACTGTTACCAGCAACACAAGCACGGCGACAACGAGGTTCGCGTCCACCGCTCCCCCTCCATACAGTGAGTAGATGAAGAGGAACACGCCGAGGATGTAACCGATCGCCAAACCCACCGAGCGCCCTCCGTAAGTCAGAGCCAACGAGGCGAAGAACTTGTAGATGACGGGGATCATCAGGAGCGCGAAGAAAACCGGCTCAACATCTCTCCCCTCCAGAATGCTCCTGCCAACGAACACGCCCACGATGACGAGGAGTGTAAGGTAAAACGTGATGTGAGTGCTCTGGAAGGAGATGAACCGAATCTGCTCATCCTTCTCTTCCACCAGTCCGGTCTCACGAGCGATCGGAGTCAGGAACACCGGTAGAATGAGTATCAGCAGGAAGTAGGGATTAACCCATGCGCCGAGCACGAGAGCGAGAATCGCCAGGATGAGCATCGTCCAGTGGAAGTAGTTCATGCGCGACAGACGTTCGATAGCCTGCTCTTTGAAGCTATCCATAGTTTTCCTCCTCCGGTTTCAGTTTATCCTCAACCCGAAGGCAAAGCCTTCGATGAATCCTCAGCCGCAAGAGGCGCCCTGGACGCCCTGGGCACAGCACATATTCTACTACAAGCCCCTCCTGGAATCGCATCCTTCAGGCAAGTCCAAGAGACACGCCGTAGAAGTGCAGGTCGCCCAGGACACGGCCGGCTCGGCCAACGATTTCCCGCAGGAAGTCCTTCGCCTCCGCGTAACGCAAGCCGATGCCGGGAAGAGCAAGCTTCACACCCACGGTTCGCTTCCCGTTCCATCTGCCCAGGCTAATCTCCAGCCAGCCGAGAGGTCGCAGAGTGATACTGCTGCTTCTGCTCTCTGTCCTCCGCCCCGCGCTGCGGCTGACTCGCGGGGAGAAGGGAAGGCTCACGACGGTGCGCTTCTCTCCCGCGATGCTCAGCCAGCCCGTGGGCAGCAGCCGCCACCCGCGACGCCACTCTTTCCGCCGGGCTACCTGCTGCTTGCCCGCGGGCAAATCGAGCTTTCGCAGATTCAGCGCGTCCTTGACCGTGGCGAAGCGCAGCCAGGGCAGTCCGAGAACTGCGCCCAGCCGCTGGCTCTCCCCGTCGCGCAGCCAGCCGGCATAGGGAATACCTTCGTTTGGGCCGCCAGGGAAGACTGCGCGCGGCGACGGAGGGAAGTAGGTATGCAGCAGCCGATGGTAGGACATCCCCAGGCGCACCGGATAACTTCCGACCGCGTACGCAGCCACCGTCTCCGAGCCGGACAGGCGCTCGAGCACGTAGTCGAACCGCCCTGGCGGATGGTTCGTGTAGTCGTATCCAAGTTCGTCCTGCAGCGAGAACCCGTAGCCAAAGGTGCCGACGGGCAGCGGAATGATGACCGATTCCATATCGCAGTCAAGCTGATCCATCTCCGGGTCGCCTTGACGGCGCGGGAAGTGCCGCGGCGCGTGATTGTGCATCAGCACGGGAATCCATGTTCTGGGAAGCGCCGCCGGATTGAAGTAGAACGCCGAGGGGCTTTCCGGCAGCGTGGAGAGCGTTCCTGCCTGCGCGATTCCGTCAGCGGTGAGATAAACGAAATCGTTGAAATCCTCATTGATGGCGCGCGCGCACAATGGCGTGCAGAGCATTAGCAGCGCCACGCCTGCAACCAAGCCGACTTTCGGCAGCAACGTGCTCACTGCCCACTCCCCGCACCTTGCGCAGCCGTTTTCATCTCGCCGTAGAGGGAGGCGAATGACGATGCCTTCAGGCTGGCGCCGCCAACGAGGGCGCCTTGAATCAGACCGCTTGCCAGATAGCCCGCGAGCAATCCAGGCTTCACGGAGCCTCCGTAGAGAATCGGTATCTCCTGCCCCGATTGTGCGCCCAGCCGTTGAATGAGCTTTGCGCGAATCACCGCCGTCATCTCTTCGGCGTCGGCAACTGTCGCATGGCGTCCGGTGCCGATAGCCCAGACGGGTTCGTAGGCGATGACCAGGTTCCCCGCCGTAATCTCGTCAGATGCGGTCAGAGCGCTTTCAAGCTGCGCCTCCACCACCGAGCGCGAGCTTTCCGAGGCGCGCTCATCCTCGGTTTCCCCTACGCAAAGGAAGGCTCGCAAGCCATGAGCAATCGCTGCCGTGAGCTTCTGCGCCACCAGCTCATCGCTATCGCCCAGGATGTGGCGCCGCTCCGAGTGCCCCACGAGAACGCAACTCGCGCCGGTATCGGCAATCTGCGTCGGGCTAACCTCGCCGGTGAAAGCTCCTTCTTCTCTGATGTAACAATCCTGGGCTCCAATCTGGATGCGTGTGCCTTCAGCTTCTTCTGCGACCGCTGCAAGGTGGGGAAAAGCGGGGAAGATGACGACTGACGGCTCACCGGGCTTTCGCAACTCAGCAAGCTGCTGCAACAGCTCGCGCACGAACCCCCGCGCCTTATCCAGCGTATGATGCATCTTCCAGTTGGCTGCCAGTATCATTTCCGGCAAGGGTCAACCTCCTTTGAAGGAGGGTTTGCAGACACCGCATCCGCCGGCGCAGCCTCGGGCGATGGCGCGTGCTCCATCCTTACCGAGAGCACGATCTTTGCCTCCAGCAGCCAGCTTCCATCCGCCAGCAACTTCCCGACCACGATGTTCTCCCGCTCGTCCACAACCATCCGCCCATCACCTCTAGCGTTGAGTTTCGTCTGATAATGAAGATGCCCATAGGCTCTATCGCCGATGATATGGATGGAATGTGCGCTGAAGTCCATTTCCAGGATGTCGTAGCGAGCGAAGTCATCCTCCATCTTCCGCCGCAGCGCCGCTTTGTCTTCCTTCCAATCAGCTCCCACTTGAAACGAACGGTAGTAATCGGCAAAACCCGCGAGGTAGCCTTCCAGGTCGCGGCGCAAGTAGCACTCTCGCACCGCTTCCATATGCGCGCGAAAGCTCTCGGCGAGCGCTTGCTCATTGTCAGGACGCCGCTTCATCATTGCTCCTCGGGGAAGCGCTTCCCCGCTCAACAATCTTAGCATAGCGAGAATGCACTATAATTCGGCAGGCGGCGTGGAGTCCTGAACCTGCCGCTGCGTCTGGCGGGCGTCAGGCTGAGATTTCTGGAGGTAGATTCCCTATGAAGCTCACGCAGAAATATCGGGATGAAGGCACCATCCTGAACATCACCGGCAACGGGGGCATTCACTATAACAGCGTGGTCATCACCGAGGTCTATGACGACTTCATCGTGGTGAAGCCGGCGGTGGGAGCGGAGAAAGCGGGCGGGGCTTTTCGCGGCGACTTCGCCAACATCAACATCGCCACGATAACACGCCTGGAGGAAGCCAGCGCGCAGCAGCGTCTTCGCGCCCAGCTCAAGGGCGTATGAGATGGCACAGCCGGCGGGCGGTGATGAAGAAGCGTCCTATGGGTGTATCGTTCACACACTGAATCCGAAAGCCGCTCCTTGCGTCCAACCAGATGGTATCATTGTATGAGCGCAATATGAGCGTTCGGAAGCTGACAGTCGCCCTTGTTGCCGCCCTGTTGGCGGTCCTTGCCGCTGCGCCGGCACCGGTGCAGGCAGGGCTCTTCAAGATATCCAAGTCGCGCGAGATATCCATCGGGCGCGACTTCTATCGCTCCTACCGCAAGGAACACAAGTACCTGGACAACACGCCGGAAGGCGCGCGCGTCAAGATGATTGGGCAGCGCTTGGTGCAGCGCGGCGGCCTTACCGACTACACGTACACTTTCACCCTCGTGGACGACAAGGAAGTGAACGCCTTTGCCGTGCCCGGCGGTTACATCTTCATCAACAAGGGGCTCTACGACTACATCGCCTACGACGAAGCTATGCTCGCGGCAGTGCTGGCGCATGAGATAGGTCACGTGCACGAGCGCCACTACAAGAAGATGTACGAAGACGCCCTGAAGGCGCAGCTCGGTATCCTCGCCGTTGGCATCGCCCTGGGTGGCAGGCGCGGGCAGCAGGCGATGAATGTGCTTTCCACCGCCGGCAACCTCGTCTTCTTGAAATACTCACGCGATGATGAGGAGCACGCTGATTGGTGGGGAGTACGGCTGGCTTACCTCGCGGGCTACGACCCTTACGGAATGAGCCGCTCGATGAAGCTGTTTATGAAGATCGAAGGGAAGCTGGGGCAACTTGAGCTTTTCGACCTTCTGCGGACGCACCCCGACCCGGAGTCGCGGATGGAGCGCACGAAGAAGCTCGCGCGCGACTTCTCCGGTCACGAACAGATTTTCTACCACCCGCCACAGCCGCCTTCTGATAACCCGCTGCACGAGAAGAAAGTGCGCATCATCAAGCTGGATTAGGCGAGCGGCGGAGTCGAAGCATCAGGGGCGTCCTCTTTGGGGTAAAATACTATAGGAGGTGAGTTTATGCGCTGGTCTCGGTTGGCTCTAGTGAGTTTGCTCGCAGGGCTGATGCTCTTCCTGGCGGAAGCTCCACGCGGACACTCAAGCGAAGTCGCTCTCGTTTATGTGACCAGGACGGGTCACCGCTACCATAGCGGCGATTGCCGCTATCTCTCGGATTCGTCCACCGCAATGCCACTTAACGACGCCATCGCCGCCGGCTACACGCCCTGCAAAGTCTGCAAGCCGCCGGTTCCGCCCGAAGACACGCCTCTTACCGCGCCCAACGAAGGCGCATCCGCGCGATCGTGGATGGAGACACGCTGCATCTGCGCTATCGCGGACGCGACACTTCAGTGCGCCTCATCGGCATCGACACGCCGGAGCTGCACTACCGTCGGGGGCATCCTGACTATCCGGAGCCGTACGCGAAGGCGGCGGCGCGTTATCTCGCTCGGCTAGTCAAGGGTCGGCGCCTCTTTTTGGAGACCGATGTTGAAGCGCACGACCGCTACGGACGCACGCTCGGCTACCTGTGGGCACAGAAAGAAGGTGATTCCACGCCCATCCTCGTCAACGCGCAACTTCTCCGCGCCGGCTTGGCTCAGCTCCTCACGATTCCGCCGAATGTGAAGTATGTGGAGAGGTTCGTCGCGGCGCAACGAGAAGCTCGTAACGAGGGAATCGGGCTGTGGATGCCTATCGATCCCCCGCTACCTGCTTCTTAATCTTCCTCAGTCCATACTTATCGCAGAAGGCGAGGAAGTTCTCGCTTGCGAAATCAGGCAGCCGAAGCTCCCACTGCTCCGCCGGCAACTTGCAGTCCTCGCGCAATCGCACCAGCTCCCGAAACTGAAACACCTCATCTTTCGCTTCTCGCATGGCCTCTCGGATGCGCTCCGGACTCACATCCTCGATATGCGCATAGAGCTCCTCAAGGGTTCCATACTTGGCAATCCATTTCGCCGCCGTCTTCTTCCCCACGCCGCGCACGCCCGGGATATTGTCCGAGGGATCCCCCCGCAGAGCCTTGTAATCCACAAAGCTCGACGGCTCGAAGCCGTACTCCTCGCGGAAGACCTGCGGCGTGTAAATGCGCACGCTCGTTACCCCCTTCGTCTGAACCATCACGAAGGCGGCGTCGTCAACGAGCTGCAACATATCGCGGTCGCCGGTGAGAATGAGCTTGAACTGCTCTCGATGCCGTGCGGCGTAGGAGGCGATGAGGTCATCGGCCTCGAAGCCCGGCTCCAGCACCACCGGACAGCCAGCCGCTTCCATCGCTTCAACGGTGAGCGGGAACTGGTGGATAAGCTCAACCGGTGGCGCCGGACGGTTGGCTTTGTAGTCGCCGAACTGCTCCTCGCGGAAGGTCTTCTTCGGCGTATCGAAGAAAGCCGCGGCGGCAGCCGGCTTGACATCCCGCAGCACCTTGAGCATCTGCAGGAGCACGCCATACACCGCATTCACCGGAATGCCATCAGGGCTGGTCAGCTCACGGATGGAGAAGAAACCACGAAAGATGAGACCCGGCGTGTCCACCAGCAGCAGCGGCCGCGCCTTGCCCGCTAGGACTTCCCGATTATTCTCCGCGCTACCCGCCAAGGTCGAACTCCCCCTCGTAGACAAGCGTCGCCGCGCCGGAGAGCATCACCGGCTTACCCTCGCCATCCCAGGTTACGATGAGGTCGCCCCCCGGAAGCTGAACCGTGACTTCCTCGCCTGCGGCGAGCTTCCCCGTGAGAACGCCGGCAACTACCGCGGCGCAGGCTCCGCTTCCGCAAGCCATCGTCTCCCCCACGCCGCGCTCCCAAACGCGAAGCTCAATCCGATGGTTGTCCGCGAGACGGGCGAAATCCACATTCGTTCTTTCGGGAAAGAGCGGCAGCGATTCAATCTGCCGCCCTCGCTCGCGCACCAGCTCATCGGTAAGCTCCTCCATCCACATCACGCAGTGAGGATTGCCCATTGAGAGCAGCGTGCAGGCGGGAGCGAAATCGGGCAGAAGCGGCAATTCTTTCCCTACCCAGCGCGCATCTGCGGGAACGCCCTCAATCTCCGCCGGCACCTCGGCAAGCGCGAGACGCGGCACTCCCATATCCACCGACACCACGCCAGTCCGACCGTTATCACCTGCTTCAACCTGAACCTGATGCGCGCTTTCACCAACCTGAATCTTCAGCATCTTCTTGCCCGGCGCGATTCGCTGGAAGCAATACCAGGCTGCGCAACGAATCCCGTTTCCGCACATTCCGGCGTAGCTGCCATCGGCGTTGTGATAGACCATCTTCAGGTCGCAGCCGGCAAGCTCAGGCTGGCGGATGAAGATGATGCCGTCGGCACCCACGGAAGTCCTTCGCGAGCACATCGCGCGTGCGAGCTCGGCTTCGCGTCCGAAACACTTGCCCTCGCGATCGTCCACGACCACGAAGTCGTTTCCCGTGCCCTGCATCTTGGTGAAGCGCAGATTCACTTGGTTGATGATAGCAGCTTGCGCCGGTGCGGCGTTCCAGCGAGGAGCAGGTTTCGGCTGTGCGCCCGCGTCTACTCCAGATACATCTTCGCCCAGCTCGTCTGCAAACGAATCCCCGCGTAGAGGATGCCGAAGTACGCGAGACCCATAAGCACACTCACCATCAGCATATCGCCCCCGAGAATCGCGAGCACCAGCGCAAGAACACCTGGCGTCTCGGCAATCGCGCACAGAACGATGAAGCGCATCTGGAACCACGTCGCCTTAGCCGCAGCTAGGATTTCCTCCTCGCTCTTCTCAGACGTACCCGGCGGCAACTGCCCCGCCGAAACCCTGATGGTGTGCGGACGACCCAGCATGAAGATGTCCATATTGATTACGACGAGCAGGCAGAACATACCGACAAAGAGCAGTCCCAAGCCGATGAATGCAGGAATCGGCGACGCCGTCTGCTCGATCTGCGGGCGCAGCATGTAGATGAGCACGTGGTAGATGATGATCGCCATGAAGAAGGCGAACCAGAGGGCGCTGATCACACTGCGAGTCATTCTCATATTCTCATGACCCCTTTTTGGGGCGAAGCGACGAGATGCGCCAGCCCTCCACTGATATAATCCACCTGCGGGAGTCCATTATCGCCGAGCTAAATCAAATCCGCAACTTCTGTATTATCGCCCATATTGACCATGGGAAGTCCACGCTCGCCGACCGCATTCTCGAGCTGACCGAATCGGTTGACCCCCGCAAGATGCGCGAGCAGTTCCTGGACACGATGGAGCTGGAGCGCGAGCGTGGCATCACCATCAAGATGCAGGCGGTGCGACTAGCCTATACCGCCGCTGATGGCAAGAACTACCGCTTGTGCTTGATTGATACGCCGGGTCATGTCGATTTTTCCTACGAAGTCTCCCGCTCGCTCAAGGCGTCGGAGGGCGCCGTCCTGCTGGTGGATGCGGCGCAGGGAGTGGAAGCGCAAACCGTAGCCAACCTGCACCTCGCAGTCGAGGAAGGACTGGAGATAATTCCGGTCATCAACAAGATTGACCTCCCCACGGCAAGGATTCCCGAAGTGGAAGAAGAGATTATGGGACTGCTCGGCGGCACCCGCGAGGAAATCCTCAAGGTGAGCGCCAAGACCGGCGAGGGAGTGCCGCAGCTTCTTGAGGCGATCGTCGCGCGCATTCCAGCCCCCAGCGGCGACTCCACGGCGCCGCTCACCGCCCTCATCTTCGACAGCCACTACAACCGCTATCAGGGCATTGTCGCCTATGTGCGCGTGATGGATGGCAGTGTGCGGGTGGGCGACTTCGAGGTCTCCGAGATTGGCTACTTCGCTCCCGAGCTGACACCGGCGAAGGAGCTGAGCGCGGGCGAAGTGGGATACGTCATCGCCGGCGTCAAGCAAATCGGGGACGCACGGGTGGGTGATACCATCACGCTGGCGAAGTCGCCCGCCAGCCAGCCTATTGCCGGCTACCGCGAGGCGAAGCCTCTGGTCTTCTCCAGCCTGTATCCCCGTGAAGGGCAGAACGAGGACGAGCTGGAAAGCGCGCTCTCGCGACTTTCCCTCAATGATAGCGCGCTGCACTTCGAGCAGGAGTCCAGCGAGGCTCTTGGATTCGGCTTCCGCTGCGGCTTCCTCGGTCTCCTGCATATGGAGATTGTCCAGGAGCGGCTGGAGCGCGAGTACGGGCTGGAGATAATCGCCACCGCGCCCTCGGTCGCCTTTGAGGTGGTTACCACCGACGGGCGCACGCACTTCATCGATAACCCGTCGCAAATGCCGGAGCGCACTGAAATCGCTGAAATTCGCGAACCTTTTGTGCTTGGCAGCATCATTACGCCCGTGGCGCATCAATCGGCGCTGATCGATCTCTGCAAGCAGCATCGCGGGGAGCTGCGGAGCATGAACTATCTTTCAGGAACTCGCGTGAGCCTGCAATTCGTGCTCCCGCTTTCGGAGATCCTTTACGAGTTCTACGACTCCCTGAAGACGCTCTCGCATGGGCTGGCTTCCTTTGATTACGATGTTATGGGGTATCGCACCAGCGAACTGGTGCGCGTGGACATTCTCCTCAACCAGGAGCGCGTGGGCGCCTTCTCCTTTATGGCGCACCGCGAGAAGGCGTACCAGCGCGGCAAGCAGGTCGTGGAGACGCTGCGGCGCACCATCCCGCGTCATCTCTTCGCCATCCCCATCCAGGCAGCAATCGGCAACAAGATTATCGCCCGCGAGACCATTCCCGCGCTCAAGAAGGACGTGCTCGCCAAGTGCTACGGCGGCGA
>MVCR01000086.1 GCA_002050035.1 Planctomycetales bacterium 4484_113
GCAACCTCCGCGTGATTTACGAGCTTGACGATGTCGAGCGCGCAGTACGTATCATGCGTGTCCGCCAGCGGGATGTCGCTTACCGCTAACTCGACGCCCTGCGCTGCTTCTTCGTGGGGGTATGGGGGTAGGATGATGAGCTTCGCTCTGGGTGAGTGTCTTGGCGCCCAGTCGATGCGCAGTGTGGAATGCGCCCGGGGCGCGCGGAATTCCGAACGGGGAACGCTGAGCTCCGCACGCCGCACTCCGAAGGCGTAACGCAGTGCGGTATTCGGCGCGGGCAGCCCTTGCGCAGGCGCGATTTAGGCGTTATAATGACGCGGGTGCATATCGCCGGCCCCGGGAGCAGGGCAGGGAAAAGCACCCGCAAGTGAACGGAAATGCTGGGCGATGCTCGGCTGGTGGCAGGCGCTGGGAATGCAGTGTGAGTGAAGGTATGGAGCCTTGTGAATGCTGCCTCCGGTCGTGCATGGAAGGCCGAAGGCTATGCTGAGGTTCGCCAATCAGGAGGAACGTTTCTGCGAGATTCGCGGCGAGACCGTGCTGGTGGAGATCGTGCACAGCGACACTTCCCATGGCGGAGTCGGCGGTATGCTGGATCCGCGGCGCGTCCACTCCTTCGAGGTCAACTGTCCCTACGAGGATGAATGCCGCCGGCAAGGATGCGACTGCATGTGGGCGCGCGGAGTCCATCGCAGCCAGCATGACCCGCTCGGTCTGAGA
This sequence comes from Planctomycetales bacterium 4484_113, assembly GCA_002050035.1. Classification (GTDB taxonomy): domain Bacteria; phylum 4484-113; class 4484-113; order 4484-113; family 4484-113; genus 4484-113. Next base: position 724 of record MVCR01000086.1, read on the forward strand.
CTTCCCCGCCATATCTTCCATCCAATCCCTCATCTGCATTAAGCCCCTCACAACTCACAACTCACAACTCGCAACTCACAACTCGCAACTCACAACTCGCCCCTCGCAACTCACAACTCGCAACTCGCCCTCGCTGCCCTGCCGATGGTGGCAGTGACGACCGAGAGCTGACGGCTGGAGGCAGACAAGCGACGCCTTTCCCTTGCGTGCTATCATCTCTCCTGGCGGTGCGGTTATGCTGCGAATGCTCGCTTACTTCGGCGGAAATATCCTGCTGACGCTCGTTGTGCTGGCGGACGCGACGCCGCTCGTTGGCTTCGGCTGGGCGGCGCCGGTAGCGCTCTGCGCGCTTGTCGCCGGTGCGCTCTTATCACTGCCGCTGCTTCTGTGGTGGCCGGCGGGAGCTGTCGGCTGGCTTGTCGTCGCGGTTATCTATCTCGCCGCGGTGCGACCGCGAATGCGTCGCCGGAGATTGGGTGCTCACGGTGGGGCGGCGTCGTCTGAGGGCGTCGAGGGGTTTTCACCGCCGGACATCGAACCACCGCACTAGTTGAAGCGGTTGAAGCAGTTGAAGCAGCTTCGTCCACGCGCCTTCGCCGCCACGCCGCCGCCGGGTGGAAGGCTCGAAGGAGGTAAAGGCAGATGAGTCTGCTGGCAATGAATCTTCTCGCGGGGCTTGCGGTGCCGATGGCGGTCGCGACCTGCGCGTTCGCGCTCGGCGACTTCCAGCTCGACTACCTGTTCTTGATGATGATAATCGGCTTCGTGGGCAGCATCTGGATATTCCTCGATGCGTTTTCGCGCTTCAACTTTTTCGCCGCCGCGATTCTAACCGCGCTCAACATTGTTCTTCTGCTCACCACCACAGTTCCGCTCATATTTTTCCTTTACGCCATTTTCGTGGTCGCCGGGCACATCGCGGTGTGGCGGCGCACGAAGATAGACACGCGTGGGATGCGGGATGCGGCGGAGGGCTACGGGCGTCAGGTGGAATCCAAAGACGCGGGTGCGGAGGCGGCGCGGCTGGGTCTGCCCTCGGTGTTCGGCGAGGCGCATGCTGATGAGGCGTCGCGCGGCAAAGCGGGCGCGGCGGCATCGCCGGAGGATGAGATCGAGCGCTTCATTGCCGGCGGATTGCTGGAGGACGCGCTGAAGCTGGCACAGGAGCGCCTCAAGGTCGCCCGTCGGATGAACGACATCGCGGGGGTCGCTCGCTGGCGCACGATCATCGACCGCCTCCGCCGCGAATTGGGCGACCTGGCGGCGCCGGAGTAATGGGGCTTGACTGTGATGCTCCCACAGGCGTTATGAACTCCTTCAGGAGAGAGGCAGATGTTATAATTCAAGCGTATGACGTTTGAGGGGATAAAGTTCATCGTTGACGATAAGGGCAAGAAGACCGCGGTCATAATCGACCTCGAGAAGTACGGCGAGCTCTGGGAGGACATCTACGACTACATCATCTGCCTGGAGCGGGAGAACGAGCCGCGCGAGACGTTGGAAGAGGTCAAGGCCAAGCTGCGCAAGCCGGCTGAGGTCGATGCCTGACTACGAGGTCATCTTCACTCGTTCCGCACGCAAGGCGCTGCAACGCTTGCCGACAAGCATTTCGGATCGCATCATCCGGAGAATCGAGGCTCTGGTCGAAGACCCAAGGCGGCGTGGTGTGAGGAAATTGAAGGAGACCAGAGACCACTGGAGGATGCGCGTTGGCGACTATCGGGTCATCTACCGGATTGACGACCGCAAGCGCCTGATCGATGTGATGTTCATCCGGCACCGCGATATGGCGTACCGCTAGCATTCCGCATTGCACCTCTGAGCCCTCTTCTATGCTGGAGGATGGGCGCTTGCGCGCCTGTGGAGTGCCCCCGCCCGTCGTTCCTCTGTAGGTTTACCCGCCGGTGGCGGGGCGCGGCTTTGCCAGCCGGTGGCTTGCGCGCCTGTGGAGGGACGACTCTGCGCCGCGCCGGAGTGAGCTGCCGATTCCGTGTAGGGGCACGGCATGCCGTGCCCCTACGAATGCGCGTTGGGGATTGCTTCGTGAACCTGTGAGCGTCTTGACTTATGGTCAAACACTCGTTATCGTTCAGTGCATCTGCTATGAATGCTAAGGAGGCATTATGAGCAAGGGGCTTTTCTGGAAAATCTGGGCGGTGCTTCTCGTGCTCTCAATCCTCTGGCTCGGCTGGGCGATAAAGACCTCGCAGCCGGCGAGTGCGCAAGCCGGGGCTTCAGGCGGTGCTGCGGATGTTGTACGGGCCAGGAGCTTCATAGTCACTGATGGTGACGGGAACGCACGAGGCGCACTGAGTACGACACCCGATGGGCATCCCGGCCTGATGCTTTACGGAGTTGAAGGTCTCCCCCGCGTGGCGCTCTTCATCATGCCCGATGGCTCTCCAGCATTGGCGCTTTCCGATTCTGATGGAAGGCCGCGCGCAGGATTTACCGTCGCTGCCGCCGACGGTGTACCAAGATTCGAGCTGGACGACGCTAACCGCGTAGCCCGCGCCACGATTACTCTGGGCCCCGACGGGTCGCCAGCGCTAACTTGCCGTGATGCGCAAGGGGCAGCTCGCATCCTCCTTGATGCACAGCTTGGGTCACCATCGTTGGTGTTGGCTGATGCGAATCAGACGCCGCGGCTGGGGCTTGTGGTCATGGCTGACGGGTCGCCAAGCTTGACTCTTTTCGATAGTGAAGGGGAGGAACGTGGCAGGTTTGCGCTCGCGCCAGACGGGGCTGCGAACCTGGTTGCCTTTGATGCTGGCGGAACGACACGCGTTGCGCTTGGCACGCAGCCTGATGGGTCTCCAAGCTTGTCTCTCTTTGATTCTTCGAGGATTGTCCGCGTTGGGCTCGGTGTACAGCCGGACGGGAACCCAGGTTTAGGACTGTTCGATGCACGCGGAGAAATAGTCTTCTTCGCTCCTTAGATAGAGCCCCGAGACCTGGATCCACAATTACCGTACAGGGTAAGTCGGGCCCATGAGGTGATATACTCTTGCTGAAAGAGGAGAAGAAATGAGCAGCAGGCTCGGCAGTGTCTTGGGATTGATAGGGTTGATTGCCCTCATCGTTGCCGTCGTTATCGTCAACGTTCGCCGTCAAGCTCCTCCGCCACCACCAACTGAAACGGTTACACCGGCCTCAGTCCAAGCCGAGGTGGGCGGAGAGCAGGAAGAAGGAGTCACTCCTGCACGCCCACCTCTACCGACTCCGTCGGGGCCGGAGTCAGAAGCTCCGGGCTATCCGGAGTATTCTGCCGCAGAGGCTTGGTCTCATGTCGGCGAGTTCGCACGTGTCGTCTACACGGTGTCGAACCCTTATCGGTCCACAAAGGGCAATATCTTCCTCCACGAGAAGCGTGATTATCGTAGCGGGTTCAGTGTTGTGATCTTCTCCAATGTCAGGGAGAGATGGAGCGACCACCCGATGTCGCTTTACGGGCATAGGCGGATTCGTGTTACCGGCCTAATCAAGACCTATGAAGGGCATCCGGAGATTATCGTTGATGAGCCTTCTCAAATCGAGGTCATAGAGTAGTGCAGGAGCCCCGCATGTCTAATGGAAAGTGCGCTTGGAAGGCGACGCTGCGATCATCATCGCCGACGAGCTAACACAGGCAAAGGAGGCTATGAGTGGGAGGTGAACGCCAAGTAATTCGCTATGCATCGTGCTTATGGAGACAGGTCTGGTTCGGCGAGGGATAGGTTCTGGTCTTTCGCGTTGGTGACACTAGAGGAAGAGAGCGCACGCCGTCTCGCAGATGTGCTAATAGAGAAGGTTTCGCACCACGGCGTTGCCAAAGTCGAGTGGAAGCTGATAACCGGAAACCAAGAGGGCGAAGCGTACATGCATGCGGCAATCGCCCTCATAGATTACCTGCTTAGTGACGACAACGAAGTTCCGATGAGGATCGACGTGATCTCCTGGGACCGGCATGACTCCAGGCACGCTTTCAGAGGCAGAGATGACAACGCGAACACTGGATACATGGTCTACAAGCTTTTCATGCATGTCGGTAAGCAGTGGCGTCATTGGGCTTGGGACATGATTCTTGATAGAGGTGAAGTTTTCGACCGAAACAGGCTGGTCGAGGTTATCAACAACACTTATGCAGAGAAGCGCGACCGCACTCAACGGGTGCTTCTCCCGACAGCTGAACAACAATATCTGATAAATCACCATGAAGAGAAGGACTGTGATGCTGAGCCACTGCTGTGGATAGCTGACTTGTTTGCTGGCATGTATCGCTGGAACCGAGCGAGACCCCATATCGCTATGCACCTAAGCGAGCTCATTCACAATCAACTGAACGTCTTCGAAGACGACCGGGTCGATCTATCGAGGAGCGACGAACAGCGAACGAAAGTATTGGATTGCCTCCTCTCATGCTGCAAGAAACGCGCGATATCCATCGACTGCACCAAGAAGAACTGCTTGTGGACTAAGAACAACTCGCATCGGATTAACTTCTGGCCGTACGAGCCTCAGGGCGATTACGATAGGGCGCCCGAGAAGTCGCGTGAAAGTCGAAGCGCTCATTGAGCGCGAAGCGGTGTCCCATCGCTTCTGGCAAGAGGTCACGCGCGTCCCGTAGCCAGGGCGCTCCGCCGACTTCCACGGCAGGCTATAGCCCCCGCTGGTATAATTCGCGGGCGGGATGCTGGTGCTGGCGCGAAACGCGGAAGAGGCG
>MVCR01000087.1 GCA_002050035.1 Planctomycetales bacterium 4484_113
TTCGCCCAGTCCGGATAATCGGTGGACTTATTATCGAAAGAGCCGGTGAATTCCACCTCATAGCCCTGCTCCGCCAGCCACGCGCCCAGCTCCTTGGCGAGATAATAGCCCCGATGGTCGTTGCCGATATAGAACTTCATCATTCCCCCCTCAAAACTTGATAGTGAAGCTTGTGGTCATGGTGTTGGTGTCAGAGTTTCGCAACGGGTCGTCCCGATCGGTGAACCCCTTGCCCCGGTAGCTGAAGTTCCATGAGACCTTGTTGCTCAGCGCGTAGCCGAGGTTCAGCGTAAGGTTGGAATCCACAGTGCGATGACCCGGACGGCTCTGTTTGGCGGTGGTGACGTAGCCGGTGCGAAGTGAAAGCCCTGGTCGCAACGAGTAGGTGAGGGTGGCTTGAGCCTTCAAGGCGTCATCCTCGCGAATAGTGGAGAGCAGGCGTGCCGGCACGTTCTCCGCCGACGAATCCGAGAGCGAGAAGCTGAGGCGGAAGTTGTTTCGCACCACTGCATTTGCGCTCAGGCTGAATCCCCGGCTGGTGTATTCCGCCCCCTGACCACGGAAATCGCGGGTGGAGCTCTCCGCCATGCCGGCGTTCAGGTTGAACCGCTGGTGCGGCGTGTAGCTCACGCTGGCTCCGATGTCGGCGCGGCGCGTCTCCGGCTGCTCCATCTCCAGGTCAGCCGTGCTCTTCTCGCTCGCATTGGCGCTCAGGGCAACCTCCGGTGCCAGACGCAGGTTGAGCGAGTATCGGTTGGAGTCAACCGAGCTGTGGCGCGTGGTGCCGGTAATCTGCTGATGGTCGGACTTTATCGCCACGGTGCCGCTGGCGCTTCCCGGAAGCGGCAGGTCATAGGAGATATCCACGCTCTGCTTCTGGGTTTCCGATAGCTGCTCCGGAGCCGGAACCTGCCTCTGCTGCTCCAGGCTCGCCCGGTACTTCACCCCTTGCCGTCCCAGTTTGCCCGAGATTCCAGTGCGCAGCTTCTCGGTGCGACTGACTCGCGCTGAGCCGCCAAAAGCGAGCGCGGAGGCGGTGTTCTCGTTCAGGTCATAGCGAGCCTGAAGCGTGCCGAACGGAACCTTCCGGCTGTGCTCAAAGAGCAGGCGTGTGCTCTCCGCAGCGCTATGGTGTCCGGTAGCGAAAGCGGTGCTTTCGGTCACCCCGCGCGCCAGCAGAGCGTGAGAGCCGCCGCTTCGATGTTCCATCGTATAGCTGCCGCTGAACGACTCCGAGCCTGACAGCGCCCCCGCTGCGCCCATAGCGCTAACCGTGCGCCCGCTGCTGGCGGACAGAGTGGTGGAACCGGGAAGGGCGAATGTAAGCGCCCAGCCAAGACCGGTCTGCAGGTTCAAACCTGTGCGCAGGGGATCGCCCCGGAAGAGACCGGCACGGAGCTTCTGCTGCGCACTCGTGGATACCTGCACTCTACCGCCGGCGTCACGCACGGCGAAGGCTGCGGTGTATTCCTCGCGGGAATAGCCGGGACCGCGCCACACTTCCTGCGTCGCTACGATGCTCTTGAACTGTAGCGACATCTGAGCCGTTGCGCCGGCGAGCTCAAACGAAGGGAACTTGGGCTTCACCAGAACCGACTGCGTGAATGCTACCGTCGCCCGTTCCGGCCGGCGGGAGTCGCTGGTGGACTGCACGGTGCCGGTTATGGAGATGTCGGGCAAGCGCGATTTGGCAGTCGCCGCCTCCGCTGGAATCGCCAGCCCCGCGAGAACCAGCGGAAGACTCAGAGCAAGCACTACCAGCCATCCGCAAATGCTCACTGCCCAGTTGAGCCGCCGCTCTTGCACTCGCAGGTATTATACACTTAGCGCAGCCACGCCCGCGGGCGCACCCACTACGACTCCGAGCTATGCGCAACTTCCCGAATCGCCCGTCCCGATTTGTCCACGCTCCCCCCGCAGGGTATAATCAAAGCGATGTCCAAGCGTCGGCATTACTACCCGCAGTACTATCGCGCCAAGCGCCGCCGCGAACGGACGGTGCTGGTAATCAGCACGCTGATCGTCGTGGTTGTCGCCATCGCCGGCGTCATTTTTCTTGGCTTCTACCTCAGTCGCTTGTTCAGTCATCCTTCCACTCTGGAGGAGATAGTCGCCCAGAAGGAGGAGCTGGCTGCGCCGCCCACAGAACAGCCGCCGCCGGTGAAAACAGAACTTCCCACTGGAGTGGCAGCCGCCAAGCCGCAGCCGAAGCTGATTGCCCTGGAAGATATCTCCGAGTATGCCGAGTCGGTTCCTGAGATCTCAATCATCCCGCAGGGGCTGGGCACTCCCACGCCAGAAGAGGCTGCACCGCCGGCACCGGAGGAGGAGCAGACGGCGGCAGAACCTGAAGCACCCGCGGAGGCAACGCCCGAACCCGGCACTCCACCGTCCACTGAGCCGAGGCAGCCCGAGCCCAAAGCCAAGCCGAAACCTGCTGCGACTCCGGCCAAGGCGGCTGCGGAGAAGCCTGAATCCCGACCGGCGGAAGCGAAGAAGCCGGCCAAGGAGAAACCCGCAAGAACCGCACCGCGCTATCTCTTTACCGTTTTCGCCGGCGTCTACGAGGAGGACAGGGTAGCCAACCGCGAGATGGCTCGCCTGCGCGAGCTGGGATTCAAACCGCACAAGCTCACTCGCGCGCAGGGAGGCGTGAAAAACTATCTGGTCTCGGTGGGCGAACCGCTGGCTGAGTATGAACTGGCGGAAGCGGTGAAGAAGAAGCTGCAGGAAGCCGGCTTCTCCGATGCCTACATCCTGCGAAAGAGCGCTGATTAAGCTCGCAGTATCCCCGCACGCGCGGGCGGGACTTGGCGCAACTGGCTGCTTGCGCTAGAATGATTGCCCAGCGATGGTGAAGATTCCTGAACAGTTCTCGCTTCTCTACTCCGCTGAAGACATCGACCGAAGGGTCACCGAACTTGCGGATGAAATAGGTCAAGCCTACGCGGGCAAGATGCTGCATCTTGTCGGCGTGCTCAAAGGCGCGGCAGTATTCCTCTCCGACCTGGCGCGGAAGCTGCCAATCCCGACGACCTTCGACTTCCTTGCGGTTGCGAGCTATGGCGATGCCACCGAATCCAGCGGTGTCGTGCGCATGATCAAAGACCTGGATGACCCCGTGGAAAGCCGCGACGTAATGATCATCGAGGATATTGTGGACACCGGTCTCACGTTGAAGTACATCGAAGAGCTCCTGCGCAGTCGCAAGGTGGCATCACTCACCAAGTGCGCCTTCCTGGACCGGCCTGACCGGCGCAAGGTGAAGGTCACGATGGATTACGTGGGATTCACGATCCCTAACAGGTACGTCGTCGGCTACGGGCTCGACTTCGAGCAGAAATGGCGGCATCTGCCGGCCATCTACGCCATAAACTAATTCCTCAGCCGTCGCGGTGATAATACTTGGGGCTGCACGCCAGGCGGTGCTTTCGATTTGGAAGCATTTGTGATATAATATAAAGCACTTCGGGAGCATTTCCGGTGACGCTCGGATGCGAGTTTCGCTTTGCCAGCGTCTTTGAAAGTTTCCAAGAATATAGCGTGATGGCGCACACGAGGTGAGCCCGTATGAGAGAAACCCTAACCAGACCCAAACTTGAGGCGCGGACGCTCAACGAGCTACAGCGTCTTGCCCGCGAATCCGGGCTGAAAAACTACAGCAAATTGCGCAAAGCCGACCTGATTGAGCTGCTGCTGAGCCACAGCGCTGCGGTCGCGTCAAATGCGGATGCGGGCGCTCGTAAGGGCGACGCTGAATCCACGGAAGCGGATCGTCCGCGACGCCGGCGCGAAATCGGCGCCGCCCGAAGTTGAAGCAGCGCCTGCAGAGCGACCGCCTTCTCTCACTCCGCGGGCGGGCACACCACGCAGCGATGCCCTCGCGGAAGAGATCGCACCGGGCACCCCCTATGTTAAGAGTCATCCGCGCGGCTCCGAGGGAAGCAGGCGCAACTCCGTCCTGCCCCGCTCGATCCTGGAAGACCTTGAGCAGTCCTACTTCCAGAAAGGGGTGCTGGATATCATCCCGGACAACAACTACGGGTTCATCCGTCAGCGCGTCTTCCATCTGGGCAATGAGGACAGTTACGTGTCGATGTCGCAGATCAAGAAGTTCAGTCTGCGCACCGGCGATCTAGTGAGCGGGTATGTGCGTCCCCCTCGGGACGGGGAGCGATACCCTTCGCTGGTGAAGATCGAAGCTATCAACAATCGTCCCCCCGAGGAGAGCCGCAACCGACCCCTGTTTGAGAACCTGGTACCCATCTATCCTGACAAGCGCCTCTTTCTCGAATCCGATCCGCACGATGCCTCGACCCGTCTCATAGACCTGTTTGCTCCTATCGGACTCGGGACCAGAGGAATCATCGTCGCCAAGCCCAAAGCCGGCAAGACCATCCTTCTCAAGAAGATAGCCAAGTCCATTAGCAAGAACCACCCCGAGGTCGAGCTCATTGCTCTCCTGATTGACGAGCGTCCGGAGGAAGTAACCGACTTCCAGCGCTCCATTCAGGGCGAGGTCATCTCCTCAACCTTCGACGAGAAGCCGGAGCACCACATTCAGGTTGCCGATATGGTCATTGAATACGCCAAGCGGAGGGTGGAGCGCGGCAGCGATGTGATGATACTTCTGGATTCCCTGACGCGGATGGCGCGGGCGCAGAACCTCGCCTGCCCACCTTCAGGCAAGACGCTCTCCGGCGGACTTGACCCCAACTCGCTCTACAAGCCGAAGACCTTCCTCGGTGCTGCGCGCAACATCGAGAATGGCGGCTCCTTGACCATCCTCGCCACCGCGCTCATTGAAACCGGCTCACGCCTGGACGACATTATCTTTGAAGAGTTCAAGGGAACCGCCAATATGGAGCTTCACCTTTCCCGCGAGCTGGCGGACAAGCGCATATTCCCGGCGATTGACGTGATGAAGAGCGGCACGCGGCACGAAGAGCTGCTGTATAATGAGGAAGAGCTGGATGTAGTGTGGCGATTGCGTAAAATGGTGGCGGACATGGACGAAGCAGACCGCATGAATCGGCTCATCACCAAGCTGCTGCAGACGAAGGGCAACCTGGAGCTCCTCTACCAGGTGCGCAAAGCCACCGAGTGATCTGACGTCTTAGCAAGCTCAGGTGCAGCCTTTCCGCAGAAGCGGCGCCAGGGTCAGCCGCTGAGATTGCATTTGAAGGGGGTTGGCATCGTGGAAGGTCGGGAACTCTATGCGCTTCTGACAGCCGGAGGAGATGCGCCGGCGGAAATCCGTCACCGCACCGGCGCCCTGAAAAAAGCCCTCATCCCGCTCAAGGGACGGCCTCTCTTCACCTATCTGCTGGATGCCACTCTCGCGCTGCCGGATATCAAACGCATCCTCGTATCCTGCGGCGAGAGCCAGGAGGGTTTTCCGCCCCCGCCTCCGAACGTCGAATACTTCGACCGGATGCATGACATTGTAGAGGCGATAGAGCACGCGTGCAAACTACTGCAGGAGCAGGTCGGGGATGCCTTCCTTGACGGTGAGCTTCTCATCGCATCGATTGACGTGCCTCTGATGACGAGCCAGCAGCTCGGTGAGATGATTGAGCAATCACGGGCGCTCAAGGCGGATGTTGTATGGCCTCTGGTGGAGAAGAAAGTGGTGGAGAGCAAGTTCCCAGGCAGCAAGCGAACTTATGTGAAGACTCGTCAGGGAACCTATACCGGCGGGAATATCTTCCTGGTGAAGCCGCGACCTCTGCTGACGCGACTCGGTCTTCTGCGCAGGATTTTCAAGCATCGGAAGAACCCGCTCGCTCTGGCATCGATCTTCGGGCTGGGTCTCATTGCGAAGCTTCTGTCCGGCGGCATCTCGATTCCGCAGCTGGAAAAGAACATGTCGGCGCGATTGGGTTTGCAGATGCGGGCGCTTCCCTTCGCGCATCCGGAGATTGCGGTGGACCTGGACAAGCTGTCCGACCTAGAGGAGATGGAAGAGTTTCTTTCGCGACCGCCGTTTGCCTACAGATAAGCGATGACCTATAATCGCTCTAGGGGTGATGTGCAATGAAGCGGATTCTTGCTGTAGTAGGTATCCTTACTGCCCTCCTGCTGGGTGTGCTCGCGCTCGCCGCTGAACTCTACCATGAGCAGACGCTGAGCTACGACTCGGGAAAAGCCATCGGGTTCCAGAAGCTGCCAGCCGAAGGCGCCCGAGTGGACTTTGAGCCAGTGGCTTCCTGGGAGCACGTCTATCTGGACAGGGTTTCCGTCTTCGCGCGGCGCTACGGAAGCGGCTATGATCCCACCCGCGCCTTTGCCAACATCGCATTGACCGACCGCGAAGGCAAGGTGCTGGTGCAGAAACTACTCCCCCTTTCTTACTTCAGCGAGAGCGGCGACTGGGTGGATGCCGAGTTCTCTCACTTCGAGCTGACCGCACCCTTCAGCGCCGTCATCTATCCCTACTCGCAAGAGGAGCATGGAGTGGAAGTGGGGTATGCGGAGGATTCCGGTGTCCGTCGCTCATGGCAGGGAAACCCCAGCAAAGGCTTCGTGCCAGTGGAAGACGGACGCGACTGGATGATCCGGGTGGTCGTGCGCAACTCGCTGGAACCGCGCCATCACATCCCTCTCGCCGAGATTTCCGGCACCGGATTCCTCTACTACGATGACGGCAAGGTTGACGGCTATCTCACATCTCAGCGGGGAGGCGTACTCGTTGGCTTCAGCCGCGGCTCCGCCCGCATGCTGAAGGACGTCTACTTCTTCGGCAAGGTTGGCGGTGATTGGTTCAAGCTGAAGCCGACTTTCCGCGTCTTCCTGCTGGATAACGACCTCAGAGTTCTCACTTCGGTTCAGCGGGATTACGCCATCCTCACTGAGATTCCGCAATGGACATCGGTAGACTTCCCGGACACTCCGGTGAACAGCGACTTCTACATCCTCATCGAGCCGGTCTCGCGTCCGGCGTACGAGCTGCACATTGGCTATGACAGTAGCGGCAAGAACCGGGCGAGCTTCTACGGAACCGTGGGCACCATCAATGACTGGAGCGAGGTGTGCACCAGAGACCAGATGATAACCCTCAGCCGGAGCGACGTGTTGCGACCGCCCGAGGCTGCGCTGACTCCCCTGCCTCACGAGAATCTCAACTGGATGGTACGGGTCAAAGTCGGCTAGAGCGCAGCGGCTCGCGCCTACCCATCCTCCTCCTCCAGCAGGTAGCTCAGGCTCTGCCAGTTCTCGCTCAGCAGCTCGGCGATATCGATGTGCGAAAAGGGAAACTGCCACTTCCCGTTCACGCGCCGCCAGCGCATCCTCGCTTTACCGGCAAAGCGGAAGTCTGGCCCCTCAGCACGAACCGCCAGGATAACGACGAATTCATCCTTGTCGCGGGTGATTCGGTGCACCCGCAGCGCCTGGATATGCTGCTCCACGCCAGCGGGGACATAGTCTCGGATCAACGCTAGAACCTGCGCACGCTCACCATCAACTACGTAATCCGCCGCCTTAATGACTTTCCCCATCCTTACCAGATGGACGAAGTCCCCAAGCGCACGCTTGAAGGTGAAGAGCCGCAAGTAGCCGGGCAGATAGACTGCCGCCAAGAAGACGGCTATCAGCACAATCACTATCAGCGGCACGTATCGTCGCGCGTCCACGGCGGGATAATTCTAGCAAGTCGCGCCCGAGCGCGGATTACGCGCCGGCGAGAAGCGAGAACTCTGCGTCACGGACTGCGAGCCCTTGCCGCATTGACAGAGAATCCTCCTTGCTTGATACTAGTGCCGCTTTGGCAGACTACATACCCATCGAGCCAGGGGAGGACGCCACCGATCCCACCGTGTATCGGCGGACCCTCGACGGTGTGCGCGAACTGACAGACGACCAGCGCTTTGACGCAGCGGAGAAGCTTGTCGGGCACTTCCTTGAGCGGCTTCCACCGCATTTCCATCCTCGGGACAAGAGCTGGCTGCGACGGCTCCGGAAGTTCCTCAACGGGCTTGAGCTGTGGGACCGATTTGACTATCGCGCCGCGGCAGAGCTAGTAGTCTTCAAGCCGGAGGAGAATCCGGCGCTCGCAGATTACGCCCCCGCCCACAAACTGGCAGCTCTGGGCTCACGCATAGCCGACTGGCTGGAGCTGCTTGCCCCTGGAGTGAAAAGCCCCTACCTCGCTTACGATTTTCTCGCAGCGGCGCTTCGTCAGGCGCGTCGTGGGGAGTACAACGATGGTCTCATCCGCCTGTATCGCGCCCTGGAGGCGAGAGCTCAGGCTGAAGCCTGCCACGTCTTCGGAGTGGACAGCACCGCCGGCTTCCCCACCGACAGGATACCGCCGGAGACTCGGTTCTTCAGCGGATACCGTCTGTATCGGCACGGGAAGGCGATGGATCTGGGAATGGAAGCCACCTACGCGATTCTCTATGCCAGGAACAATCGCTGGGGTCGCCGCTTCAAGAAGTTCCACCAGCTCCCGCCGGAAGCGGGACTCGACCTGCAGACGCTGCAACGAATGCGCAACCGCAGCCCGCTCGCCCACGGCAGCCAGGTCATCAGCGAGCAGACTTTTTTCGACGGATACCGCCTGATAGAGGAGTTCCTCGAAGTCAAGCGAAGGGCGTCGGAGGAGTTACCTCCGCTCGTGGAGATCAACTTCCAGCTCTACGAGGAGTAGCCGAGTCTCCCCGTATCCCCCAAGGGCTTAAGGCGGGATCTCTCATTCAGCCCCGCTCTACCTTCGATCAGACCTGCGAGGACCTCGCTGGTCACGTGATTCGCTCCGCCGCCCGTCGCCGGAGCGGCGCGGGCGGGAACCGCCACCTCCGCGACCACCACGGGGCGAGCGGTCACCGCCACCACCCCCGCGTCGAGGGCCCGTCGGATGCGTGTATTCAATGTCCTCTCGAATCAGATTGACCTTGCCATTCTCGTCCACATCGCGCACCCGCACCGTGAGCTTGTCGCCTACTTTGAGGTAGTCCTCCACCTTATCGATGCGGTGGTCGGCAACGTTGGAAATGTGCAAGAGCCCGTCGCGTCCCGGCACCAGCTCAATGAA
>MVCR01000088.1 GCA_002050035.1 Planctomycetales bacterium 4484_113
CCCTCCGCGCGCCATAATGGCTGAGAACTTGTCGAGATTCACTCCCACGCTGTCCAGAAACGCCCGCACCTGGGCAAGGCGAGGGCGTAGTTCTTCCTGTACTTGCTTGACAGGGGAGGGCGGGGTGAATCTCAACTGCTCCTCGTGTACGACTTCGCCGCCGCTGTAAATGGCGAGTTTGGTGGACGTTCCGCCCATGTTGATAACCAGCACCCGTCCAAGTTTTCGGATACGGGCTTGACGCGAGGTTCCCCTGGTGTTTCTCCGAGCCGAAAGTCTCATCGCCACATGACCCTTCACGCGATTAGTCAACTTGTATCCCACGACCTGTGCGTAGAGAAGCGCCGATGATCCGCGAGTTACCTTGTTAAAAATATCACAAATCAGCTAGTATCACAAATCCCTGCTGGAATGTACCCTCGCCAGCGAAGCGTGCAGCCTAGCGGGTCGTGAGAGTGTTCAGCAACTCAAATGTGCAATCACGGAATGGCGGTCAATGCTCGAAGCTGCGGGTTTAGGGGGTCGATGTGCTGCGTATCGGAGCCCCAATCGCTTCCGGGCTTCGCAGGAGGATATCTGGCCTCACTCGATACATGAGTCATAACCGATGGGCCCGGCTGACTCGGGTTGCTGGAATCTAGGGCCGGTGCGGGCCACAACTGGCAGCGATTATTCCGGTGGTTACGGGAAGAACCTACTCTTTGGGTCCCCAGCACACATCGGGATGCCTCGCTGCGGTAACTTCGTCCAGGTGATGGACGGGCAGGTTCTTCAGTACCTTGAAGCCCTCCGGGTCACGCCTTATTTCCTCAGCGAAAGCAAGCATCAGATCGCAGAAGTCGTCGAGGGTTTGCAGGCTCTCGGTCTCGGTGGGTTCGATCATTAGGGCTTCCGGTACGATGAGCGGGAAGTAGGTGGTGGGTGCGTGCACGCCAGAGCTCAGCAGTTTCTTGCCGATGTCCTTTGCCGTAACGCCGCTTTCCGCCTTCTGTCGCCGAGCACTCACCACGAACTCGTGCATGCAGCGCTGATAGTAAGGAATGTCGTAGGCATCCTTCAGTCGCTCCTGAACGTAGTTCGCATTGAGGACCGAATTCTCGGCAACTCGCCTGAGCCCTGGACTTCCGAGCTGCCGGGTATAGACGAGCGCCTTCACAAGCACCAAGAAATTGCCGTAGAAGAGCTTCATTCTGCCGATAGACTTGGTGGGAGACGTAAAGGTAAAGCGCGCGTTCCCGCTGGCATCCTCGACCCGCCGCACAAGTGGCGAAGGCAGGTAGTCGGCGAGATCGCCTTTTGCTGCCACCGGTCCTGAGCCTGGTCCTCCACCGCCGTGCGGCGTGGAGAACGTCTTGTGCAGGTTGAAATGCACCACATCAAAACCCATATCACCGGGACGGGCATATCCAAGCAGGGCATTCAGATTCGCGCCGTCGTAGTAAAGCAAGGCTCCGATCTCATGCAGGTACCCCGCTACTTCTGATATCTCGCGCTCAAACAAGCCGAGTGTGTTCGGGTTGGTCATCATAATGCCCGCGATAGCGTCCTTGCTCTCCTGTGCTGCGATCTGCTTGAGTGCTGAGACCGTGGTCATGCCTTGCTTGTTGCTGACCACTTCCCTCACCCTGAAGCCGGCAATGGTCGCTGACGCAGGGTTGGTCCCATGGCCGCTGTCGGGAATCAGAATGACGGGTCTGTTTTCGCCTCGCTCATTGAAGTAACGGCGGAACATCAGCATGCCTGTGAGCTCGCCATGGGCTCCTGCTGCCGGCTGAAGGCTGACCGCATCCATGCCGGCGATCTCGCTGAGGTCTTCACTGAGCTCCCACATCACCCTGAGAGCACCCTGAACAGTGTCTTCCGACTGGTATGGATGCAGCTCCGCAAACTCGGGCCAGGAAGCAATCTCCTCGTTCAGCTTGGGGTTGTACTTCATCGTGCACGAGCCCAGCGGATAGAAACCTATATCCACGCCGAAGTTCTTCCGCGAAAGTTCTGTGTAGTGCCGAACTACATCGATCTCGGAAACTTCGGGAAGTGGAAGTGGTTGCTCGCGTCGAAGTTCTGGTGAAAGATACGGGCTCGCTGTCTCGATTCCCCGAGTGTCAGCAATGTCTGGCCCTCTGCGTCCCGGTGACGAGCGTTCGAAGATGAGCTTGCTCATCCTAACACCTCCCTGAAGTCAGCTGCGAAAGCATCGATATCAGATGGGCTATGCACCTCGGTGAAGGCGAGGCTGAGACCTTCCTGAAGTTGCGGGAAGAGCTCGCCGAGCTTGATACCGGGCAGCCACCCCTTCTCCATGAGCCCCGCATAGGCACTGTCCACCACTTGGGCGCTCGGAAGTCTTAGCGAGAACTCATTGAACCACTGACGCTCGCTAAAAAGATGCTCCACGCCGGGAATCTCGCAGAGCTTCGCGCAGGCGTAATGTGCGTTCTCCTCGCACTTACGAGCCACATTGTGGAAGCCGCTACGCCCGAGCGCCGCGAGATAAATCGTAGCCTGAACCGCTGCAAGTTCCTGGTTGGTGCAGATGTTGGAGCTTGCACGCTCCCGACGGATGTGCTGCTCTCGCGCCTGGAGAGTGAGGACGAAAGCGGTTTTCCCTTCGGCGGCAGTAGTGCGCCCGACAATACGACCGGGAAGCTGGTGGATATACCGCTTCTTTGTCGCCAGAAAGCCGAATGAAGGGCCGCCGAAGCTGGCAGGGAGCCCCAGCGGTTGGCCATCACCTGCAACGATATCCGCCCCCAGATCGCCGGGGCTTTTCATCACGCCCGTTGCCAGCGGGTGGACAACGAAGACAACCATTGCACCTTGCTCGTGCGCCCTTGCAGCGAGTTCTGGTATCTCTGGCTCGATGTAACCGAGGAAGTCTGGTACTTGTAGCACCAGAGCTGCAACATCCTTCGCCGCCAGCTCACGCTGTAGTGCTTTCGTTTCGATACTTCCTTGCTCTGTCGCTGGCAGCACAGTTGTTGCGAGCATCCTGCCTTGGCTGTAAGTCTGCAGCACCTCGCCGTATTGAGGATGCAAGAACGGCGGGAGCAGAACACGCTTGCGATGCACGATATTCGCTGCCATCAGTACGGCATCGGCGAGTGCTGTCGCTCCGTCGTAGGAGCTGGCGTTGGATGCCTCCATGCCGGTGAGCATGCAGACGAAACTCTGATACTCGTACACGCACTGAAGGATTCCCTGTGAGACCTCGGCCTGATAGGGGGTGTAGGAGGTGTAGAACTCGCCGCGGTGCACAAGTTCCTTGACTACCGGCGGGATGAAATGGCGGTAGACGCCGCCACCAGCCAAGTTGCGCTTCGCGGGGAAGATCTGGTTGCTCCTTCCCATCCGCTCGAAGTAGTCGTAGATCTCAACCTCAGGTAGCGGCTCGGCCATCTTGAGTTCCCGCTGCAGGAGCAGATGCTCCGGTACCGGCGAGAAGAGTTCTCTGGTACTGCTGAGCCCCAGGGCGTGCAGCATGCGCTTGCGGTCTTCATCTGTGTTGGGTATGTATGGCAAGGCAACCTCCCGTGCCGGGGTGATTCACCTAAGGATGGTGCTGTCTGCTGGCAGCCAGCATGAGGCGAGCCCGGCACCTTTCGCTTCAGTTCCCGGATTTGTCCATCGCCTTGTAATCCTCGTCGGATATCAGGTCGGAAATTTGGGACTGATCCATCACTCTAACGACGGCGAAATATCCGTTTCCCAGCGGATCTTCGTTTAGGAGTTCAGGATGTTCTGCGAGCTCCTCGTTGACCGAGACGATGGCCATGTCCACTGGCGCATAGACCTCGGAAACAGCCTTGACGGATTCCACGGTGGCAAATGGCTCCCCGCGGCGAAACTCACTCCCCGCCGCAGGCAGCTCGACAAAGGTGATATCTCCCAGTTCCTGCACGGCGAACTCGGAGATCCCCACCGTGTACTCCCCGTCCTTTCGCGCCAGATACTCATGGGTCTTGTTGTACAGATACTCAGCCACTTTATCCTCCTAGACCTAGGGTTTATACAGCCGATGCTTGACGAATGGCGGTCGCGTGGCAGCGGCTGGAGCCAGCTTGCCGCGAACCTCCACCTGTAGTTTCTGTCCTTCTTGCGCCAGCTCAGGTTGCAGATAGCAGAAGGCGATGTTGCGTCCCAAGTACGGAGAGAACGAGCCGCTTGTGACCACCCCTGCGTCTTCGCCGGTAGGGGTAAGAACTCTGGCTCCGTGGCGGGGCGAGCCGGACTTCCCTTCCACTGTGAGTCCGAAGAGAAGCCGCTTCACCCCACGCTGCTTCTGCCGCTCCAATGCTTCCCGCCCAAGAAATTCCTTATCCCAACCGATGGTCCATTCCAGATTGGCCTCCATGACGGTGGTGGTATCGTCAAGGTCGTTACCATAGAGGCAGAGGCCAGCTTCCAGTCGCAGCGTGTCTCGAGCTCCCAGTCCTACAGGAATCAGGTCCAACTGGCGTCCCGCCTCCAGTAATTCCTGCCAGAGCCACACTGCGCTATCTGCCTTGACTATCAGCTCGAATCCGCGCTCGCCGGTGTAGCCGGTTGCGCTGAGGATAACACGCACGTTCTTAAACTTGAACCTGCGGAAAGTGAAGGGGAAGTCACAATGGACATTGCTGAAGCCTGCAGCGGTTAGCACCTGCTCGCTCTTCGGTCCCTGCACCGCTATGAGTGCATATTCATCCGAGCGGTTCTCGATCTCAACGCCGAAACCGCCCTTTTCGTTCTGCTCCACAAACCACCGGTAGTCCTTTTGGATATTGGATGCGTTAACCACCGCGAAGTAGCTGGACGGGTTTATCTGGTAGATGAGAAGGTCATCGACCACTCCCCCTTCTGGACGCGGCAGTAAAGTGTACTGGCAGCCGCCGTTGCCAATCTTCCTGAGATCGTTGCATAGCACATGCTGCAGGTAATCGTAGGCAGTCTTGCCGCGGAAGAAGATCTCGCCCATGTGCGATAGGTCAAAGATTCCCGCGCCCTTGCGCACCGCCATATGCTCTGCAATGATGCCCTGTCCCTCGTACCACACGGGCATGGCAAAGCCCGCGAATTCAATTACTCGTGCGCCCAGGGCGATGTGTTGGTCATGGAGCACCATCTTCTTGCCGTCGAGGTCCATTCTCATCCCACCATCTGATGATAATAGCGTTTCACTGTCCGCACGAAGCCGATGGTCTCATTGTATGGAGGAACGCCTCCGTATTTGCTGACCGCCCCGGCTCCCGCATTATAGCTCGCCAGCACTAGGTCGAGCCAGTTCCGCCGGTTGCCCCAGCGGTTTGCTTCCCGTTCTAGGTACTTCACAGTCACATAAATATTCTGCACCGGGTCGAAGGGATCCCGGATGCCGTGAGAGCGGACGGTGGCGGGCATGAGCTGCCCCAAACCCATCGCACCCTTGTCTGTGAGCTTGGGATTGAAGTAAAGGACTGCTTGTCTGTACTGATCCTCCACGTCGTACCGCACCAACTGTGCGTTGAGGTTCGGCATCTGCTTGATCTCGGAGTCGTAATTACTGGTCGGCGAGGGCGGAAAGCTCTCTACGTCGCGGATATAGTCTTCTGCTCCTGCGCTTTGCGGCTTGGTGGTAAGCGTCGCGTATTTCTCCTTTACTCTCAGCAGAAACTGCCGAAGCGAATCGGTATTCAGTTTCAGCTCCGGGTCCGCCCAGTAGCTTGTCAGCGCGTCGGAGGTGGATTGCTCCGTGCGGAGGTACATGGCGAGCGAGGAGATGGCATTCTCTACATCCTCCTGCACTGCTGGATATCCGCGCTCGCGCAGACCGCTCTGCAAGCGGAGAAAGTCAATGTTCCGGCGTCGACCAATGGCAATCTTCCCTGGAAACGAAGCTTCTGCTGCCACGACCGCGAGCGCGAACTGATAGCTCACCGCATAGCGGGAGGCTGCAAGCTCTATCTCACCAAGCAGCGCTTCGATTTCGGTATCTTGCAGGTGGGGAAGAGCCCACTTGAGCACCTTGAAGTCGGTGCTCTGTTGGGAGTCCGCTGCCGCGCTGGGGCTCTCGGTTGTCGCGGCGCGGGTCTCAATCACAGCGAAGCCGAGTACTGGTAGTGCACCAGCGACCAAGGCTGCTGTAACAAGCAGCCACTTCCAGCTCCCCCGCCTGATTGTTGTTGTGCCCGTATCGCCCATCGGTTTCATGGATACTCACGTGGCGGTCACGACCGCGGGTTGC
>MVCR01000089.1 GCA_002050035.1 Planctomycetales bacterium 4484_113
TTCTTGGCTTCCAACGGCATTGTCGTGACGCTAATCATCCGCATTCTGGCGAGCGTCCTGCTCTCGCTGTATCTTCTCCACCTTGCGATGCGGGCAGCGGGAGCGGCGGAGGAGCCAGGCGAGGGTGGGAGCAGGGATGAGTGAACAGCTCGTTTGCGGCTTGGATGAGGCTGGCAGAGGAGCCCTAGCAGGACCGGTGGTCGCGGCAGCGGTGGTGCTTCCCGCAGGATGCGCTCATCCTCTCATAGCCGATTCCAAAGTGCTGCATCCTTCGCTTCGTGAAGAGCTGGCTGTGGAGATACGCCACCTTGCAATCGCCTGGGGGATCGGGCAGGCAGAGCCTGAAGAAATCGTGGAGCTGAACGTGCTCGGTGCCACTATGCTCGCAATGCAGCGGGCGTTTGCCGGCATGGGTGTCGAGCCGGATAACATCATCGTGGACGGCCCGTATTATCCGCCCGGACTGCCACCCGGCCGTGCGCTGGTTCGGGCTGATGTGAGGGTTCTCGCGGTTTCCGCCGCCTCGATCCTGGCCAAAGTGCATCGGGATGCCCTGATGCGCGACTATGGGAGAAGTTTCCCTCAGTTTGGCTTCGCTCAGCACAAGGGCTACGCCACCCCGCAGCATCTGGCGGAGCTGGCCCGGTATGGACCGGTGTCGATTCACCGGAGTTCTTTCCGTCCGGTGGCGCAGGCGGCCCGCCAGGTCGCCGAAAGCATATGACTCCGCACCAGACTTTTCGTGATGAACTGACGATTCGCGTGGTGGGTGGACGCGGCGGCAATGGTGCTGCGCATTTCGCTCGCTTCAAGTACAAGCCTAAAGGTGGTCCTGATGGTGGCGATGGTGGGGATGGCGGCTCGGTCTTCCTCCTTGCCGATTCATCTCTGGAAGGTCTGGAGCATATCTTCCCCTCACGTCCGCTGATAGCTGAAGCGGGTCGGGATGGCAGTGGAGCGAAGAAAGCGGGCAAGCGTGGCGCGGACCTTGAAGTGACTGTCCCGCTGGGGACACGGGTGTTTGACAAAGAAGGCCACTTCCAGATGGGCGAGCTGATCAAGGCAGGGCAGCGAATTCGGGTAGCAGCGGGTGGAAAGGGCGGTCGCGGCAACCTCAAGCTCGCTACTTCGCGCAACCGGACGCCCAGATTCGCCGAAGAAGGCAGGGCGGGTGAGGAGCGAGCCCTGCATCTTGTATTCCGCGTCTTCGCACCCGTTGCGGTGATTTCAGATCCGCGGAGCGATTTCTCGCTTGTTCGCGGGCTGATGGGCGGGCGGGTATCTGCGCCGCATCGTTTCTTTCAGCGTCCGCGCTGCCTAGCCGCGCAGTTCGGCGTTCATCCCCTGAGAGCGGTTGTCTTGCCAATGAGCCTGGAGAGAGCGGTTGAGTTCCACTTCCTGCATCATCTCCACTATGCCCGGCGTGCAATCATCAATGCTTTCGGCTGGGAGGGCAATGAGCACTTCGACGCCATCTATCCTAGCTTTATCAAGAGCATCCAGACGCTGGAGCTTCTATCGCTGGAGTCTCTGACCTTCGTCGCGGGTGAGGATCCGGGGTTGCCCTATGAGGTGAAGATGGAGGACAAGAGGCTTGCCGTGGACTTCGTGCGAGTACCGGCAGGAGTTGATTCATCCCCCGCCTTCTGGGAATGGGCAGAAGAGGCACTGGCAAAGGCTCTCTTGGGCACGCCATCCAGTCCCTAGCGCCGTCTGGTCGCGCTGGTGGTCGCAATATGCAACATTTCCTCTGCATGATAGGAGCTGCGCACCAGCGGGCCACTCGCCACGCCGAGGAAGCCGATCTGCCTTGCGGCTTCGGCGAGCTCCGCGAACTCCTCTGGCGGCACATAGCGCACCACCTCGTGCATCCCCGCGATATTCAGCGGCTTGAGATACTGCCCCATGGTGATGAGCTCCACTCCCGCCTGCCGCAAGTCAGCCATCACCGCAAGCACTTCATCTCGCGTCTCGCCGAGACCGAGCATCATCCCGCTCTTGACGAGCATCCGATGGCTCTTCCCCTCGTCGGCAAATCGACGGGCGCGGCTGAGCTGGGAGACTGACCATTCGTAGTTCGCTTGCGGGCGCACCTTCGGATACAGGCGCGGCACCGTCTCAACATTATGGTTGAAAACCTCGGGATGAGCGGAAAGTACTACTTCCAGCGCGTCGGCGTTGCCCCTAAAATCTGGGGTGAGCACTTCGACGGCAGGCTCGGGCGAAAGCTTCCGCAGCTCTCGGATGCAGGCGGCAAAATGTGCTGCGCCGCCGTCGGGCAGGTCATCTCGGGTCACGCTGGTGACTACCACGTGCTTGAGTTGTAGCTTGCGTGCAGCGGCAGCGAGACGACTCGGTTCATTCGAGTCCAGTGCCTGCGGCTTCCCACTACGAATCGCACAGAAGCGGCAGTTGCGGGTGCAGACATCGCCCATAATGAGGAAGGTTGCCGTGCCGCGCCCAAAGCACTCGCCGGCGTTGGGGCAATTCGCCTCCTCGCACACCGTATGCAAGCCCCCCAGCGTCTCTGCCATGCGTCTGCGGGTCGCTGCATCTATCGCTCGGACACGCAACCACGCGGGACGCTGCTGCCGCTCGGCTAGCCGTGCCGCGGATGACGAATTCTGCTTCATCAAGAGCCCCCGCCTGGAGTGAACTCCCGCCGATACTTCATGGATTCCGCGAGTGTATCGCCGTCTGCGAAGTCGAGCGATGCGCCGGTTGGCAGCCCGCGTGCGAGGCGGCTGAAGCGTACCGGCGAATCGGCGAATTCCTCCGCGATGAGCGTGACCGTTGCCTCGCCTTCAAACGAGAAGTCGAGAGCGAAGATGACCTCTTTCACCTCGCCCTCTGCCAGTCTTGAGCGTAACTCCTCACCACGCAGAGCATCGAGAAGCGTTCCCCTCACTGGATCTACCAGCCCTCCGAGCACAAAGTAGAGCCCGTCGTAGCTTCCGGTTTTCTCCAGTGGGTAGATATCCAGCGGGTCTTCCACAATACAGAGCTGGCTAGCGTCCCGCTTGGAATCCGCGCAGATATCACACGTTCCACCGCTGCTGAACCCGAAGCATCGCGGACATGTATCCACGCCCTTCTTCAGCTCGCGGATCTGTGCAGCTAGGTGCGAGAGATACTTGTCTTCCTGCTGTAGCAGGAAGAGCGCCAGCCGCTCCGCCGAGCGCGGACCCAATCCAGGTAGGTTCGCTAGGTCGTCTATCAGCCGCTTGAGCGATTCCGGTAGCACAAGAGTATTCTACACTTTCGAGCAGGGACGAAGCCCGCACGCGAGGTGCCGCGCGGAGAGCTGTGCCGCCGTGTGGAACTTCACAGCCCCGGCAGATTGGGCAGCCCCAGCCCGGCGAGGTTCATCCCGCCGGAAACTTCGCTCATCAGCTCTTCATTGAGCTTCGTCGCCTGCGCGAGCGCCGAATTCACCGCCGCGAAGACGAGGTCCGACAGCTCCTCGGCGGCTTCCTGGATATTGCCTTCCTCGCCTAGCTCAGCAGTCAAAGATGCGAGCGCTTCGGGCTTTATGGCGACGCGGATAAGCTCGCGCTGGCCGTTCATTTCCACCTCCACGATCCCGCCGCCAGCGCTGCCGACGACAGTGGTTTCTCGCAGTTTCGCCTCCGCCTCGGCGATTTTCTCCTGCATTTGCGCCTGCACCCGCGACACTTCCGCCATCATTTTCTTCATATCGAACTTCATCGCGGCGATTGTAGCACAGGGAGAGGTGCCTTCGGCGAACACATCTCATCTCTCCGCGGTTGGTTTCCAGAAGAAAACCGAATAATCCACGATAATTCGCGAGAAAAGCCGAAATTATGGTATAATACCCGCGGAGACTGTGCTTGTCGCTTTAAGCGGACAAGCTTCAGGGGCGCCGAAAGGCGCCCTTTTGCTTTATAATGGTGGTTGCTGGGGGCGGTCCGGTGACAAGCACAGTCTCCAAAACTGAAGCTTGGGGGTTCAACTCCCCCCGCCTCCAGCGCACGCAGGACGTTAGATGACCATGCGAGTTCACATTCTCGCTGATGAAAGTGGGATTCCCGAGCATGGTCCCTGCCTTGTGTATGGCGGTATCTGGCTGGCGGGGAGAGTGCACGAACGTGCAGAAATGCAGTTACGGGAGCTTGCTGTCTCTCTTGGCCTTCGTTGGGAGCTAAAGTGGAAGAAGATTACTGGTTCGAACGTCGAAAGGTATATCAGGGTACTTCACTGGTTCTTTGACGAGCGGGAGATAGCTTTCAGGTGCTTGCTGGTTGATACCAGCTCTTCAGATTATGTCGGGTTCATCCGCCAGTTCAGCGCGAGAGACTACCAGCTGGGATTCTATAAGCTCTACTATTTCTTCCTCACTCGCAACATCAAGATTGACCTTCAATCCTTGAAATGGACGTCCCATGGTGACACTTTCAAAGTGTGGCTGGATGCAAAGCCTTGGTCGAGGACGGAACAGATACCGACTTTACTTAAGGTCTGCAATTCGTACTTGAAGAAAGCGTGTCGAATGAATGGTCAGTGTCCTCAACTCGTCAGTATTCTTCCGATTAACTCTAAGAGAAGTCGGCTCCTTCAGCTTGCCGACGTCCTTGCTGGAGCCGTAAGGGCCGAGAACGTCGGACTCAATGGCGACTGCGCGAAGGCGCAATTCGTGAAGGAGCTAGCGTCCATAGTGGGAGTCCCTGTGCTAACTACGGGGACAGAGGTACGGAGGAGGAAGTTCAACGTGTGGCCGTTTAAGTGGAAGTAAGCCCCATCTGTCCTACTTCCCGAACAGCTTCCCCGTCTTCAGGTCTTCCTTGCTGATTTCGCGCAGGTTCTTCTTGATTTCGGCAAGCTCCTCGTTTGTGATGCCATAGAGCTTCGCCACGAGGAGGTCTATCTTCTCCTCCACCTCGGCAAGTTCCTGCCATTCCTCACCGTCAGCGAGCTTATGCGCCTTCTCCGAAAGCTCCGCCAGTTGCCGATGGAGAGTCTTCCGGGGGTTGAACCTGTCAACACAGATGTTCTGCAAGATGTGTGGGGAGGCGAAGCTCTTGCCTCCCCTTTGAGCATAGGCTTGCGCCCCGAGATTCAACGGAGAACTGTTGAACACTGCGGTGAAGTAGTGCGCTTCAGCACTAGAATCCATGACCACCAGCGAATGGGTTTCTTGTGGTAACCACGGCTTCTTCTCTACCGGAAGAACGGTCCCGTCGAGTGAAGATGCGATGCGCTGCCACACAACCCGGTACTTCGCAAAGGTGTATGCGCCAACATCAAACATCGAGTAGAAGGGGCCGGTTTCAACCGCCTTGCGCGAGTTCTTATCCTTCCGCGTGAAGTATCTCTTGAACGCGGCACGCTCCCGAAGTTCATCCTCAAA
>MVCR01000090.1 GCA_002050035.1 Planctomycetales bacterium 4484_113
ACTGGCGGAGAGAGTGGGATTCGAACCCACGGTGCGGCTAATCACCGCACAATTGCTTAGCAGGCAACCGCCTTCGTCCACTCGGCCATCTCTCCGCCAGCACTATGATACCAGATAACGAGGATTCGCTCACCTATCGCAATGCTGCCTTCACCCGACAGCGACGTTCTCAGCAACGCCCCGAAACGCCGCTTGAACCAAGGCGACACCCACGTCAGCCGCCTTCATCGCACAGTGCTCCCCGCGTGGTGCACCCGCGGGCGCAATACCTGCTCCAACCAATTGTACAGAGACGCTGCTTTCCTGCTAGGCTTTCGGAGTGCCGACAAACCCGTTGTAGAGTGCCGCGCCGATCCAGCCGAAGATGTATCCCCAGACAAACCCAGAGATAAGACCCCAAAGCCACGCCAGCCCGGTCCCGGCTCCGAAGTAGATCAGGTCGCAAGTCGCCACTGTTTGATCACTCCAGCCGAAAGTGGCAAAGAGAGCAACCAGCAGAAAGATAATCGCCCACACAATTCCGCAGGCTAGACCGAACATTCCCGCATTCAGTTTCATGATAGCTTACCTCCTGCTTACTTAATACCGCGTGCACAAACATGAGTGAACCCCCGCAGAGAGAGAATCAGCAGAAATCCCTCAGCCCAGTCGCCCCGGCAATCCCCCATTCGCACACGCCCGTCAAGGGCTCATCTCGCCACCTCTCGCCAAGATTCTACCGAGCGTCCGCCGGCGAGTCTATGCACCACCGCAACCGGCTGTCTCCTCTATCAGAAGCACCCTCATCATTGCTGCTTCCCCAACTGCCGCATGACCTCATCGGCGGTGGTCACGAAGGCGAATCCGAACGCCAGATTGAGCAGGCTCGCCAGGTGCATCTCTTCGGTCACGCTGCCGGTGGCGTCGGCGGGGAAGAACACCCGGTAGTCCCTGTAGTACGCGTCCCTCGCCGTGGACTCGCAGCACAGGTTCGTCATAATCCCCGACACTACGAGATCCTCCACCTTCAGGCATCGAAGCACCGTCTCCAGCTCCGTGTTGTAGAACGCCGAGTAGCGGCGCTTGAATATCACTCTCTCATCCGCGCGTGGCGCAATGTCGTCATGCACCTCGCTCTCCGGACTTCCCTCAATGCACATGCCTTCCCACCACCATCCCATGATTCCGGCGTCGGAGCCATCCGCCTTATGGACGTGCCGACTGTATACTACTGGACGTCCCGCTGCCCTGAAGGCATCGATGAGCCGCTTCACCGTTGCTAGGATAGCCAGACCACCGCACGTGAAGGTCGGCGAACCTGGCTCCAGAAAGAACTTCTGCATGTCGATGACGAGAAGCGCCGACTTCTCCGCGCTGAGCTGCATCCGCTGCTGGTTGAAGGGCGCTATCTGCTCAAGCCAAACTTGCGTCTTCGCGCTAAGAGATTCTGGCGTCACGTATCGCTCCATCAGCACTCCTCACTTCGAGTAGTCACACTAATCCCGGGATTCGAGGTGAAGCTCGCCTACCGGTTCAGCTCCTCGCTCCAGAAAGTCAAGTCAGCACTGAAGCGCCAGTTCATATCAAAGAAGCCCATCGCGCGCGCACCGCCGAGCCCCATCAGCTTCACTTCGTCTCCCCACACCATCCAATCGGGGAATCCACCGCCAGAGTAAATCTCGGTAAAGCTGAACAGGCGCTTGAACCCCTTGAGCGACTGTCCCTCCTGCACCAGCACCAGCGTGTCCGGATGCTCCGGATTCGGATAAACGAACTTCGCCGCCAGGTCCTTGCCGCGAATCAGGCGCGTTCCCGCAATCACGCCTTCATCGGTCATCTTGATAGGCAGCTTCGGCTCTAGCCGCGCGGTCACCGCGTTCATCTTCGCGCCGCCAAGCAGAATCAGGTTCGGATACGCCCCCGACTGCGGGATCAGTTCAGTGTCAGCAACAATGACTGCCCGCCCGTTTCCGCGATACCACCATGCGTGGGCATATGCCCTCGCCAACGCCAGCGCCCATTCGTCCTCCTCGTCGGTTCCTTGCGTTCCGTAGACAATCACGAATGGTCGCATAAACGCCTGCTTCCACGGTCCGTACAGCTTCCGCGTCTTCGCACCCGGCGGCGCGATGACTTCACCCAACTGCCAGACCCCACGCTCGCCGCGATGGAAGCTGTAGGTATCGTCGGCAGTCGGCTCCAGGACGAAGCGCTCGCGGTCGAGGTTCACGATGACTTTGCCGCCGTGAGTTACGCCCGCCTCTGGCACCGCCTTGATGCCGCCGATGAGCTTCTCCGGCAGCCGCAGCGTGATACCCTCGATATTCGTCGTCTTCACCCGCACCTCGCGTGGCGCGATGACCTCCGCCTCCACCTTGATATCGGCATACGCCCGCAGCGGTCGGTCAATGGTGACCCAGTAGGCACGGTTATTCATCGAGTAGTTGTGGGTGCGATAGACGACCTTCTCCGGCCAGGGATTCCGCGTGTGCTTCTTCCAGAAGTCGTTGATCCAGCTAGCGTCCACGCAATCGGTGCCCGGCGTATCCTTGATGTTCCACCAGTGCCCCATCCCCGGCTCCTCGCGAAATGAGATGTCGTACCCCCGCCGCGTGAGCAAGTCCACCAGCATCTTCGGCTGTTGCGGTGGCACGTTATCATCGGCGCTTCCTTCCACCGCCAGGATGGGCAGGTTCAGCGCGTTCTCAGTGAGCATCAGCGTATTCTCATCCCGCATCGCCAGATTCCAGATGAGCTGCGCCCGTGGCGGACCCAGCGTGATGTTCTTGCGCAAAAACATCGGCACGTAAAGACCGAAGGTCGTCCAGCCGGCGCTCGGAACTACATCCGCCCACAGATCGGGATAGACGAACGAATTGAACCAGGTGCCATGGCCACCCATCGAATGTCCGGTCAGGTGCACGCGGTTCATCTCGATGGGGTATCGCCTCATCACAGCCGCCAAGGTCTCCAGCATATTCAGGCTGCCCCAATCCTGCCAGTCAAATCCGAACCGACGGCAGTTCGTGGGCGCCGCCACAAACGCCCACTCCTTCGCCTCATAGGCGTCTACCTGACCGCCGGCTTCGCAGCCCGCGCCGTGAAGCGAAAGCACCAGCGCATATCTCTTCTGCGGGTCGTAGTCCTTCGGCGGCTTGAGCCCGTAATACTGCACCGAATTCGTGCTCGGCGACCAGAAGGTTTCCCGGCGCGACTGCGCGGGATCGCGCACGCGGAACTTCAGAGTATCGCTTCCCAGCACCGCGCCGCCCTTGCCATCCAAAAGCTCCACCTTCACCTCGGCTTCATCCAGCTCGAAGGTGGCTGGCACCTCCGCTGTCGGTCCATAGCGCACCTGAAAACAGAGCACTCCTTGCGGTGGTGCGGCAGCATCCGAGCGATAAGTGCCTTCAAGCCCCGGTATATCGCTCTTCAGCCGAATCCACGGCTCGCGCAACCAATCTGTAGTGGCATTAATGATCGGCACCGAGAACATAATCCGCTGTTGCTCCCCCCGCACCAGATCGGGCAGCGTCGCGTCCTTCGCCACGAACATCACATCATCTTCCACCGGCAGAATGCGCAGGGTGAAGCCGCCGCGATAGCTGAACCCGACGCGGAACTCGTTGCGCCCTTCCTTCAGCACGACCGGCTGCTGCCACAGCTTGTGCCCATAGGCATCGCCCTGGTAAGGAATATCGTTGAGGCGGAAGCCCCCGGAAATCTGCAGATCCACCAGCGCCCGCCTCGGACCCTCCGCTAGCACAATGGCGCCGTAGGCAATGCCGCTGTAAAGCGCGCCGGCGAAACCCCACTCATCAGTTACGAGCTTCCAGTCGTCCTCCGTGATATCCGGATAGTCAATCGTAACCCTGCCATTCTCATCGCTTTGCACGTATTTCCAGCGCACCTCCGCATTATGCGCGAGGTAGCTGGGGAAAGCCCCCTGAAGCAGCGGATTCTCAAACGGTTGCTTGCCGAAGTACGCCAGCGGACTCGTTCCCGCCTCCCGCACTCCGATGGGAAACGGCCCGATGGTGCGCCACTGCTTGATTATCATCGGCTCCGAGATCGAAGGAATCTCGTCCGCAGCGGCACTCAGCGCACCCACCGTCAGAGCTACAATAGCCACTGGGAGAACCAACGCCAATCGGCGAAAAGCCAGGCTCTTCATCATTGTTTTCCTCCTGAAGTATGCGCCGCGATTATAGCACGCGCTTGCGCCCCGGCGGCGCCCCGTTACGATGAGAAGGAGTATCGTCTCGTCCGTCGGGTTGACAGCCATCTCGCCCTTTCTGCTATAGTAAGTAGGTACGCGGAAGTAGTTCAGTGGCTAGAACATCACCTTGCCAAGGTGGGGGTCGCGGGTTCGAATCCCGTCTTCCGCTCTTGATCTCGTGCAGCGCTAACTCACGCCCGCGATGCCCGCTTGCTGCACACGCCTTACGTCTCTAACTGAACAGCCAATTCTGCTATACTCCGCAGCCGAAGGGTTTACCAACCAGAGCAATCTTGGGCGTCTAGCCCCACAGAGGGAGTTACCTATGCGGAAAATGGTTCTCGCCACCGACGAAGAGCTCGCGGAGAAAACCGGGCGGACGCGTGACGAATGGTTCGCGCTGCTGGATGAGAATGGTTTCGCCGAGAAAAAACACGGTGAAGCCGTGGAGTGGTTGCTGGATACGCACCATCTCCAGCTCTACTGGGCACACTGCATCGCGCACAAGTACGTCCGCCGTGGCGCTCCATCGCCGTAGCCGCTTCAGCGCGTCGGAAACTCGTCGGAAGGCATAGATCTATATGGATCTACTCCATCCCACTGTTCTGGCTCGCGCATACCCCTGATACTGCCTCGTGAATGCGAACTCGTATTGCTCCA
The DNA here is from genome assembly GCA_002050035.1 of Planctomycetales bacterium 4484_113. Classification (GTDB taxonomy): domain Bacteria; phylum 4484-113; class 4484-113; order 4484-113; family 4484-113; genus 4484-113. The sequence continues at coordinate 4,859 of MVCR01000090.1, forward strand.
GCAGCGTCGGCGGCGTCGTTGAAATATCCTCATACCTCATCCGCGCCAACCCGCCCGCAGGCATCTATTCCAGCTTCAGCTGGCTCTGCCCAACTGCCAGCACATCGCCGGGATGCAGCTTGCTCTCAGTAACCCGCTGTCCGTTAACCCAGGAACCGTTGGTGCTTCCGAGGTCGCGCAGGGCGAGACCGGATTCCTCCCACACAATCACGCAGTGCCGGCGGGAAACCTGCGCATCGTCGGACAGCAGAATCGCGCCCTCCTTGCGCCCAATCATATTCTCCCCACGCGAAAGCGCGAAGCTCTGACCGAGATAGGGACCGGCGACCGCCCTGAGCTTGAGCTCCGAAGGCAGCTCCGCGACCGCAGAGGCAGCGGCTTCCTCCGAAGCTCCTCCAGCCACGGCTGCCGGCTCCATTTCCGGTGCTTCCGTCGCTGGAG
>MVCR01000021.1 GCA_002050035.1 Planctomycetales bacterium 4484_113
GCTGCTTCGGGAACTGCGCAGGATCCATCAAGTGAACCTTGAACTGAAGCAGTCAGACGCGCAGCCGTGAGTCTAGGATGATGGTCACCGGTCCGTCATTCACCAGCGACACCATCATATGAGCGCCGAACTTACCGGTCTTCACCTGGAGGCCGTACTCGGAGATGGCATCGGCAAGTCGGATCATCATAGCCTCAGCCTGATTAGGTTCCATTGCCTCGGCGAAAGACGGACGGTTGCCCTTCCTGACATTTGCACAGAGCGTGAACTGAGAGACCAGTAGTATTTCTGCCCCTGCCATGCTCGGAGCCAGATTCATCTTCCCCTCGGCATCCGGGAAGATGCGGAGATGGGCGATACGCTTGGCCATCCATTCGAGGTCCCTCTCCTCGTCCTCGCGAGACACGCCCACCAGCACCGCCAACCCCTTGCCGATCGTAACTAGTCTGGCTCCGCCCACAGTGATGCTCGCCTCCGTAACTCGCTGCACCACACAACGCATCAGGGCTCATCCCCAATCTGGAAGCCGCGATAGACTGCGATCACATCGTCTACTTCGGATACCGCGGTTATGGCGCGAGCTAGCTGCTCAGCGTCCTGTACTTCCACAACCAATTGCAGCTCGGCGGTCTCTTCCTCACCTCCCGATGCGGGCTTATGGCTATGGGTTCCGCCAGCTAGGTTGATCCCTAGCTGCGAGAGCTTCCCCAGCACTGCGTACAGGAGCCCCACCCGGTTGAGTGCGTGAATGTACAGGAGCGACGGATAGTAGGTGCCGGAAGATTGCGCGAGCCAGGTTACCGGTACTAGGTCGCCCTGAGTGCAGCCTGTAGCCTGAGGGCAATTCCGGTGGTGTATCTCGACGCGATGCTCCTTACGATTGTCCACGCCAATGATGGGATCGCCCCGTACTGGAGTGCAGCAGGGCGCAAGCTCCACCTTCCGACGCAAGGGACGGTTCTCCTCTGAACCGATGCCGATCTCGCTTGCCAGACCTACAAGGTGTCGAAAGACCGGCCTGGGCGCTGAGGATGCGGCGAGTTTGTCTGTTGGCGAGCCTGCCAGTTTCTTCTGTGCTGCTCGCTCAAGCAGCTTGCTTCTCAGTTGTTTCACTACGTCGGGTGCCATGAGCCGACCTGCGGCAATCTCCTCGAAGAGATCATCGATCTTCCTGATGCGCAGGGCCTTGATGAGCTCCAGCAGTCGTCGATTGTCCATAAGCCTCAGTGGACGTAAGCCCTCTGATTCAATGTGTGTTCGTAGGAGGAGTTTTCCTTCTTCTATTCGCTCCCTGCGCGGTCGCCGTCGGAACCAGCGCTTTATCTTGACGATGGACTTGGGGCTGCGCACAAGATTCAGCCATTCTGGTCCAGGTCGACACTGCCCCTCTGGATTCTTGATTATCTCAACGATGTCTCCGTTGTGTAGTTCGTAGTCCAGTGGAACCTCGGCTCCATTGACTCTTGCCTGGCTGGCGGCATGGCCAAGCTCAGTGTGGATGTAGTAAGCGAAGTCGAGCGCGGTTGCTCCCGCAGGGAGAGAGACTACTTCTCCTTGTGGAGACAGCACCAGGACTTCCTTCTGCGCCAAGCTCTCACGGGTCTTCTCGACGAAGTCTCGCGAATCCAAGTGATCCTCGCTCAGGTCTTCCATGAACTTGAACCAGGAGAAAGTTTCCCGTAGTTGGAGCTGGCTAAGCTGGTGCTTGTATTTCCAGTGCGCGGCGATACCGTGCTCCGCCACCTCGTCCATCCAGCGATTGCGAATCTGCACTTCTGTGATCTGCCCCCCTTCTCCATCAACAGTGGTGTGCAGGCTGCGGTAGCCGTTGCTCTTCGGCGCGGCTATGAAGTCTCGAAACCGATTGAACATGGGACGGTACAAGCCGTGAATCACGCCTAGAGTTCGGTAGCAGTCCAGTTCATCGCCGTCAATGATTACTCTGATGGCGATCAGGTCAAATACCTGCTCAGGGACGAGATTCTGTGATTTCATCTTGAGCCAGGCCGAATACGGTGACTTGCGGCGGCCAAAGCAACGCACTAGGGAGATCTTTTCGCTGGCTAGTGCCCGAGTAATGTTCGTAATCATGCGTTCATAGGCGCTGCGCTTGGCTTTGAAGTGCGCACTCAGCATACCGGTAATCCATTCATGCTCCTGGGGGTTGAGTTGGCGGAAGCAAATGTCCTCCATTTCGTTAGCCACAGCCTGCAGTCCGAGTCGCCTTGCCAGAGGAACATAGAAGTCGAGAGTCTCCCGCGCGATTCGCTCTACTCGTTCACGAGGGAGGTTTCCCAGAGTGCGAAGGTTGTGTAAGCGGTCTGCCAGCTTGACGACAAGCACCCGGAAATCTCGTGCCATCGCGATGAACAGCTTCTGCAGGTTTCGAGCTTGCTCATCGCTCAGGGTGCGGCCAGAGAAGCGAGCGAAGAAGTCGATATGCTTGATCTTCGTGAGGGCGTCCACCATCTGAGCAACTTCATCGCCGAAAACCTGCCGAATCCGCTTGAGACGGATAGGTGTGTCCTCCACAGTGTCGTGAAGCAAGGCTGCAACGAGTGAAGCTTCGTCCATGCCTAGATCTGCACATATGTGTGCCACCTCAAGCGGATGCAGGATGTAGGGTTCGCCGGACTCGCGGTTCTGGTTCTCGTGCGCCCGCAACGCCATCTCAAAGGCGCTTTCCAGTTGCTGGTCTTGGTGGTCAGGATGGTTGGTGTGGAGCTTCTTCACCAGTGAGTCAAAGAGATACTGGATCTCGGGATGCTTCTCGCTAGCCGGCATCTTCTCACGTTTCATACAGCCTCATTATAGCTCCGAAAGCAGTCTCGTGTTCTAATGTCCTTGAACCCCAACGACGGGGCGAGTTGCGGGTGGCAATCCGGGCTTGCTCTTGACTCTGTAAGAGGATTGTGCTAACTTCCGCTAGCCCGCAAGGGGTATCAATGTCCCGGCGATGCGAGATAACTGGCAAAGGCCCTAGGAAGGGCTACCGGGTAAGTCATTCGCAGCGGCATACCAAGCACAGATGGCTGCCCAACTTGCGCACAATCACCATTACCGACGAAAAGGGCAGGCGCCGGAAGGTCAAGCTGTCGATCAGAGCACTTCGCACAATGAGCAAGAGCCCCAAGCTCCGGCGTGTTCGCGGTCCGCAGTAACCTCAGTCTTCCCGGCATCTGCTGCCTCCCTGTCGAGTCTGGCTCTCACAGGGGCTTTAGGTCTGGAGGCAGAGCGCCGGCAAGGGCGATCTGGTTGCGCTTTTCGAGAATGATATAATACCGTCTCTGTCAGCAGGTCCTTCCCATGAACGAACTATGGGGCAGCGTGGTTGTAACCGTCGTCGGAATGACCGCCGTATTCGTCTTCTTGGCCGTCTTGGTCTTTCTAATGTGGATTAGCGGGCTTCTGTGCACGCGCTGGTCCGGTAAGGCGGTGGAGGCAACGGATGAGGAAGTGGCGGCCATTGCCGCCGCCGTGAGGGCATACTGGCAAATCCACCAACGCAGGTGACAGGTTCGAAGGAAATGAGCAATCCACTGAAGATCACTGATCTCATTCTGAGAGATGCACATCAATCGCTTATCGCCACCCGGATGCGCACGGAGCATATGCTTCCCATTGCGCCCAAGCTGGATTCCCAGCCTTACTACAGCTTCGAGATGTGGGGTGGCGCCACTTTTGACTCCTGCATTCGTTTCTGTGGAGAGGATCCGTGGGAGCGGCTGAGGAAGCTGCGTGAGGCTCTGCCCAATTCGAGAATGCAGATGCTTCTGCGGGGTCAGAATATCCTGGGCTACCGTCATTATCCTGATGATGTGGTCGAGAGGTTCGTTGATCTCGCAGCGGCAAATGGCATAGATATCTTCCGCATTTTCGATGCATTGAACGATACCCGCAATATGCGTACGGCCATCCAGCGCGTGAAGAAGAGGGGGAAGCACGTGCAGGCTGCGGTGTCCTATACTACGAGTCCGGTCCATACGCTGGAGTTGTGGCGGCAACTCAGTAAGGAGCTGGCGGAGATGGGAGCAGATAGCATCTGCATCAAGGATATGGCGGGTCTTCTGGAGCCGAGAGATGTCCGCCCTCTGCTGCGTGCCATTCGGGATGTGGTCGATCTGCCGATTCAGCTTCACTGCCACTACACCAGTGGTCTCGCCAGCATCTGTTACGCCGAAGCCATTGACGAGGGCGTGGATATTGTGGATACCGACATATCCAGCTTCTCCACCGGTACTGCGCATCCGCCAACTGAGTCCATTGTCGCTCTTGTGCGAGGTACTGAGCGGGATACCGGTCTTGATCTCAAGGTGCTGAATGATATCGCTTCCTACTTCAGGGAAGTTCGGCTCGAGTACAAGGAGTTCGAAAGCCCATTCAGCGGCGTGAATCCCAATGTGCTGGTCTTTCAGATACCTGGCGGGATGATCAGTAACCTCGCCAAGCAGCTCAAGGATCAGAAGGCGTTGGATCGGTTTGACGAGGTGGTGGAGGAAGTTCCGAAGGTGCGAGAAGACATGGGTTACCCTCCGCTGGTGACTCCAACCAGCCAGATTGTGGGTTCGCAGGCGGTGTTCAATGTGCTTGCGGGCGAGCGCTACAAGATCGTGACGGAGGAGACCAAGAGCTATCTGAAGGGAATGTACGGCAAACCTCCGGGTCCGGTGAACGAAGAGATTCGCAAGGCTGTGCTGGGCGAGGAAGAACCGATTACCTGTCGCCCTGCTGACAAGCTTGAGCCCGAGTTCGAGAAGCTCAAGGAGGAGATCAAGGATATGGCTCGCAGCGATGAGGATGTGCTCACATATGCTCTCTTCCCGCAGGCAGGTCGTGAGTTCCTTGAAAAGCGCAACTCTGGAACGCTAGCACCGGTGCTTGAAAAGAAGCCTGAAGAGAAGATGCCCGCAGCGACTCCGGCTGCAGCCCCGTCACCGGCAGCTCCTGTTGGGCCCTTGCAGTTCAAGGTGAGTGTCGGTGAGAAGCGCTTTGATGTGGTGGTGGAGCAGGTGGGTGATGGCGTGGAAGTGCAGAATGTGCAGCCAGCGTCCGCAGCGTCAGGGAATCAGACCGCGTCTCATGGTCCTGCAACAGGAGCACCCACGGCCGTTGTTGAGAAGTCGGAGGATCTGTCAGTCATTAGTGCTCCTGTTCTCGGGAAGGTGTTGAGAATCGTCCGCGAGCCGGGGGATGCCGTCAGCAAGGGCGAGACGGTGCTCGTGCTGGAGGCGATGAAGATGGAGAACGAGCTGGCATCTCCCGTTGACGGTACGGTGGTGCAGATTCTCGTTCAAGTGGGGCAGGATGTTGATCCCGGCGCAGAGCTGGCGACCATCAGGGAGCAATAATGGTTCTGCTGGCTAGTTTCGCCGGTGCTGGTATCTGGGAGCAGCTGACACGGTACTTCACTTCGCTCGGGATCACAAACGTCACCTGGCAGGACCTTGCCATGATGCTCATCGGACTCCTGCTGATCTGGTTGGGCATCTTCAAGCGGTACGAGCCCCTGCTTCTGATCCCTATCGGATTCGGCGTGCTGCTCACTAATGCTCCCCTTGCCGGCTTGTATGAACCGCAGGCTGGGACAGGCATCCTCTACCTGATTCACGCCGCTGGTATCAAGACTCTCATTTTCCCGCTTCTCATCTTCCTAGGCATCGGTGCGCTGACGGATTTCGGTCCCCTGCTGGCGAATCCGCGGACAGCGCTCCTAGGGGCGGCGGCTCAGTTCGGTATCTTCGGTACGGTGATTGGTGCTGTACTCATCGGCTTCTCTCTCCGCGAAGCTGGCTCGATTGGCATCATTGGTGGTGCGGATGGGCCAACCAGCATTTACACATCTCAGATCCTGGCACCTCACCTGCTCGGCCCGATTGCTATCGCAGCCTATTCATATATGGCATTGGTGCCCATTATCCAGCCGCCGATTATCAAGCTTCTCACCACGAAAGCCGAGCGTTTGATTCGGATGGCGCAACTGAGAGAAGTGAGCTGGTTGGAGAGGATAGCCTTCCCTATCATCTTACTGCTTCTGTGCATTCTACTGGCGCCCAGTTCAGTACCCCTGATCGGCATGATTGCCTTCGGTAATCTGTTGCGGGAGTGCGGAGTGGTGGAGAGGTTGAGCAAGACAGCGCAAAACGAGCTCATAAACATTGTAACCATATTCCTTGGTCTCGCGGTTGGTGCGACCCTGAAAGCAGATGTGTTTTTCCGCTGGGGCACGATCGGGATATTCGTGCTGGGTATCTTCGCGTTCGCTCTCGCGACGGCTTCGGGCGTGCTGCTCGGCAAGCTCATGAGTCGTCTCAGCAAGTCGCCCATCAATCCCATGATAGGTGCCGCCGGGGTCTCGGCGGTGCCAATGGCGGCACGCGTGGTGCAGGCATTGGGGCGCGAGGAAGACCCGGACAATCACCTCATCATGCATGCCATGGGTCCAAATGTCGCCGGCGTGATCGGTTCAGCAGTAGCCGCCGGCGTGCTTATTAGACTCCTTGGATAGCCGGGCGGGAAACAGTCTCCCGGCGGCTCGGCGTCGAGCTGCTGCTAGAGTATAGGCTGGGATCGCGGCAGGGAACGAATCACGCCTGTTTTCCCGCTAGTCTTGCTTCGATTTCCGCCAGCGACCTACCCAAGACCTTCACCTGTTTCTCTCTTGAGGTTTCACCGCTGAGGATGAGGATGTTGGTTCTTGCGACGCCAAGGAATCCAGCCAGAAGTCCGATGGCTGCTCGGTTTGCGCGACCCTTCTCGGCGGGAGCCGAGACAGCGACCTTGAGAAACCCCGCATCGACTCCACGTACCTGCTGCTTCCGTGCTTTGGGGATCACCTTCACCCGAAGCAGCACACCATCGCTTGTTGCCTTTGCGACTTTCATGGCTCCACAAAGACCAGTTCCCTGATGGCCGCGAGCTTCTTGAGCCCAATCCCTTTCACCTCGATGAGCTGGTCTACGCTTGTGAAATCCCCGATTTCATCACGGTAGTTCACGATGCGTTCCGCGAGCACCGGCCCGATGCCGGGGAGTAGTTCTAGCTCTCGTTGGCTTGCGGAGTTGAGATTCAGGGGGAAAGGGAGGATGACTGCGGCTTTCTCTTGTTCGGAATCTAGTGGTGGCAGTGTGCGCTCAGGTGTGGCACTCAGTTGCCAGAACTTGGTGGGCTTGTCGTGCGGAGCAGTGCTTCCCTGAGATGTGGAATGCAGTTTCGGTTGCCCGATCAGGTTCGTATAGCCGAGGACTACCGCTGCCAACAGCAGCAGCGAAGTGCCAAAGGCTACCACCTTTGTTCTGAAGCTCATTCCTGAACTCACTTCGCGACGATGTTGATCACACGTCCCGGGACGACAATAACCCGCATCACCTTACGGCCTTTCAGCTGCTTACGGATTCTTTCATCGGCCAGTGCGGCGTCACGCGCTCTGTTCTCAGTCACTGTTGCAGGGAGAGTAATCCTGCCGCGGAGCTTGCCGTTTACGGTGATACCGTATTCAATCTCCTTCTGCTTCAAGTGACGTTCGTCATATGTGGGCCATGCGGCGTGCATGACGAATCCCTCTTGGTCTGCGAGAGCCCAGAGCTCCTCTGCAAGATGAGGAGCCATGGGTGAAAGCAGTTTGACGAGTGCAAGCAATGCTTCTTTCATCAGCGCGCGATTCTCATTGTCTTGCTGGACTTCCGCAGGTGCTTCCTGCCAGACTTCAGTGAGCTGGTTCAAGAAGATCATGAGCGAGCTTACGGTTGTGTTGAAATGCCACTCGTCCATACTGGCTGTTATGTCTTTGACAGCGAGATGCCTGATGCGCAGGATCTCTCGAGCGGTTTGGCTCTTGACTTGATCGGGGGGTTGAGGCGCGTCGCTAACCTGCTGCCAGACCTCAGCGAAGAAGCCGTATGCTCGTTTGATGAAGCGCGCGCATCCTTCCACTCCGCCTTCCTGCCATTCCACATCGCGATCCGGAGGGCCCCAGAAGAGACTGATCATGCGCGCGGTATCAGCACCGTAGTGTTCTAGGAAGTGGTCTACGCTGACCACGTTTCCCCGGCTCTTGCTCATCTTGGCGCCATCCTTGTAAAGGATGCCCTGCGAAAAGAAATTGCGGAACGGCTCCTTAAACTTGATGATCCCCGCGCGATGCAGCGAGTGGCAGACGAACCTGGAGTAGAGCATGTGTCCCACGGTGTGCTCCTTGCCGCCGATGTAGTTGTCCACCGGCATCCAGTATTCGATCTTGCTTCCGTCGAACGGGGCTCTATCGTTGTGCGGATCGCAAAAGCGCAGGTAATACCAGGCGCTGTCCATGAAAGTGCTGAGCGTATCCGTCTCGCGGTTTGCCGGGCCTCCGCATCTGGGACAGATTGCACTGACGAACTTTGGGTTATTGGCGAGCCGTGCTGTGTCGCCGGCCGAGAAGGTAACTTCCTCTGGGAGCAGCACTGGCAAATCCTCCTCCGGTACCGGCTGCCAGCCGCACTTCTCGCAGTGCACGAGAGGAATGGGTACGCCCCAGTAGCGCTGGCGCGAGACCAGCCAGTCACGCAGTTTGTACTGCACTTTGGGGCCGCCTAATTGTGCTCCTGCAAGGCGCTGATTGAGCAGCGCGATGCCTTCACTGCTGGATTTCCCGTCAAGATCACCGGAGTTGACCATTACCCCGTAGCCAGTGTAGGGCAGAATGTCGTCTTCCGCATCCAAGGGCTCTATCACTCGGACGATATCTAGTCCGTACTTCTTCGCAAAGGCGAAATCACGGGTATCGTGCGCAGGCACTCCCATGACTACGCCAGTGCCATATTCCATCAGCACGTAGTCCGCCGCGAGAATCGGGATTTCCCTGCCAGTAAGAGGGTGCAGTGCCGTCACGCCAAGATCGAGCCCTTCCTTCTCTCTTTCCTCGGCACTGCGGTCAATCGAGGTCTGGCGCATGACTTTCTCTCGGAATTCCGCCAGGTCTTCCCGTGTTCCGCCGATATCCGCAAGCCTTTCGGCCAGTGGATGCTCAGGGGCAATACTCACGAAGGTGACACCGAAGAGCGTGTCAGCGCGCGTTGTGAAGACTTCTATGCTTTCAGTCAGCGCCGGAATCTCGAAGATAACGCCGGTGCCTTCGCTGCGACCAATCCAGTTGCGCTGCATCAGTCGGATGCGCTCCGGCCATCCGGGAAGCTCGTCAAGCCCCGCCAGCAGGTCTTCTGCAAACGCAGTAGTGCGTACGAACCACTGCGAAAGCTGGCGCCTCACGACTGGTCGACCACAGCGCCAGCAAGTACCATCCGCAGCCTCTTCGTTGGCAAGCACTCCGTGTTCTGGACACCAGTTTACCGGTGAGTCCTTCTTATAGACCAGACCAAGCTCGTAGAGCTTGAGGAAGAGCCATTGAGTCCAGCGGTAGTATGCGGGCTCAGACGTGTTAACCATGCGGTCCCAGTCGTAGGAGATGCCAGCCGCGATGAGCTGGCGCCGGTAAGTGCTGACTGCTTGATTGGTCCATTCCCGGGGATGCACGCCACGGTCGATTGCCGCCTGCTCCGCTGGCAGCCCAAAGGCATCAAAACCCATCGGATTCAGCACGTTGTACCCCTGCATGCGTCGGTATCTGGCGACGACGTCCCCGATCGCGTAGTTGCGCAGATGTCCCATATGGATGTCGCCGCTCGGATAGGGGAACATGACCAAGACGTAGGCCTTCTTGCGGTCGGTGGCGAAGTCCTGAGCGGCAAAGGCTCTGGCTTCAGCCCACTTCCGTTGCCACCGCTTTTCCATCTGTTTGAAATCGTACTGTTTCATGAGAGGTCGCAGTATTGCCGTCGGAATCGTTGACTGATGCCGCTTCTGGGTCTAGCCCGAAGCTGGTATTATAGCACCGCTCTTGTGCGTGAACAGCGACCCAAGCTGCTTGTTCTAGGCCCGCCGCAATCAGGCAAGACCCATCTCTTGGTGGAGCATTACCTGGCTTCACTCACTCGCGAGCCCCTTGCCGGGCGAGCCTTCATCCTTCCCAATGTGAGCTACCGCGAGCATATGAAATCGCTGATTATGCAGCAGGGGGAACTGGATGTTCTTCCAGAGCAGGAAATCGTAACGCTCGCTGAGTTTCTCTACAAGTTGGGCGACGCCCACGGTCTAATATCAGGCAGGCGGATGACTTCGCTGGAGGAGCGGGCGGTGCTCAATGCGTTGGCGCGCGGTGCAGCGCGAGATTGCGGCCTTTCGGCTATGGAAGGTTCGACTGCCATTGAGACGCTGCGTGAGAACCTGCTCCTCCTGCGGCATTCTGGGCTCTTCTTGCAATGGTTGCGACAGTCGGCAGTCCCGGAGCCGCTCTCTTCTTGCGAGGAACCAGCGGGCGATTTCATTCTGCAGCTTGCCTGGAGCCTTTTCCGCTATATGCGAGGCGGACGCCACTTCGATAGCCTTTTTGGGCAGGAGCTCACCGTGGCAGCGCTAGCCGATAGCTCCTCCCAATCCGAGATTCGTCTACCCCAACTTCTGCTCGTGGATGGCTTCTATGACTTGAACGAATTGGAGCAGGAAGCAATGGCGTCACTAGTGCGCAAGAGTAGCGGGTTTCTACTTTCAGTGCCGGAAGTAGCTGGAGATAGCCGCGCGGCGAATCTCCTGGATTGGGCTCGAAGAGCATTGAACCTCCCTGAACGGAAGGTGAACAGCCAACACTCCTCGCCGCACCTTTCGCTTCTTTCAAGCATTGCTGAGGCAAAAGGGGTTCAAAAGGCGCAAGTTCGCGAGTTGCCAACAGCCATTGGTAGCAGTTCACTGGAGATACAATCACTTCCAACTTACCTGGGAGAGGCAGAATTCGTTGCTGAGCGTATTCTGGCTATGCACCGCCGCGAGGATGTTCCGCTGGATTCCTTCCTTGTAGTGCTTCCTCGAGGGGACCCCGAGTTTGAGACAGCACTTGAGGCTCAACTGAAGACGCGAGGAATCCCGTTAACTAACCTCATGCCAAGGACTGAGCCGTGCCGACTTGCTGACTTCCTATCATCAGCCCTTGCTTACCTTGCCCATCCTACGGGGGAAACGGCGGAGAACCTGATCTCAGCATCGGTCGCTCATTTCGATGCGCTCTCCGAGCTTCTGTTCCGAGAGCTCTATCGTTTCCGCGGGTTCCTGAACTTGGCGTTGGCGCGTGAGCTTCTCGCGAGAGCCGATTGCAGGGGTACACTTGCACTGCTGGAAAGGCTTGATGGTTTCCGTAATTCCCTTGCTCGCAATCCTGACTTCGACGCCCTGAGTCAGTTTCTCTGCCAGCTGAGTGACGAATTCATGCGGCGGGAGGAGGCGCTGACGGACAGTCTGGCTGCGCAGTGCGTGCTTGAAAGAGATGCTTGGTTCGCTGAGCGATTGCCGGTGGTTATGCGCCTTGGAGCGCTGGCGAACGGTCTGAGTGGGGTCGACAGCATACGGGACGCGGTGGCACTGGCGCAAGAGGCATTGCTGCTTGCCGGTACCTTCGCGGGGCAGCAATGCATCGGTACGGTGTATCTAGTGGATGCGTTTGTCGCGCGTCAGTGGCAGAAACCTTATGTCTTCATTCCCCGTATGGATGCCGAGCACTGGCCGGGCAGGAGTGCACCGGTGCTGTTCGCGGACGGACTGAGGGACTCGCTCCGGCGCGAAGGGATAAGATTGCGGAGCTATCGGGAGGAGTATGAGTTCAGTGAAAGCCTCTTTCTTTCAGCAATTGCGCGCAGCACTCAGCGAACCTTCATTACTTTCTCCCGGCGCACGATTGATGGTAAGGAGCTACTCGTGTCGCCCTTCGTGCACTTGGTGGCGATGGCCGTGCAAGAAGAACAGCAGCAGGCGCCGCGTGCAGTATTCAGTCCGGCAGGGCGAAGGCATTTGGTTCTTGCAGGTGCAGAGGCTCTTCGCTTTGGTGGTGCTGGAAAGGCAGGCCTGTCCTCGCGTACGGCGGCGGCAGTGTTCCATCTGCTTGACGACCAGGAGATCGCGGATACTTTCGCCTGCGGTGGCATCACGAGTGAATCCTCGGATTTCCTTGTCTCCGGTATTGCTTTTCATCTCCCTACGTCCTTCAGCCCTTCGGCGCTCACGAAGTACCGGAAGTGCCCCTACCTCTATTTCGCCGACTGGCTTACTTCAGGCACTTCGAGGCTTGAAACCCTGGAAGAAGGGTTAACGCCTGCAGATACCGGCAGAGCCGTCCATGAAGCACTGCGAGCGGCGTTTGCTGTCCACCCTCGGGAAGCAGAAGTGGGGGAGCTATTCAGGACGAACCTTGTCAGAATCGCGGGTCTGAAGAAACTGCTGTCTCGGTTTGAGCTTGAGCTTGAGAGCGAACTTGATCGCTGGTCAGCTCCCCTTGAACGCTGCTACCGTTGCGAGCGCGAGCGTCTGCTAGCAGGCAACCTGCGGCCAGTCATCATTGAGGCCGATCTGCGCACACGCCTCGAGGATTCTGATGGACGTGAATTCGAGCTTCACGGTTTTCCTGACCGTGTGGATTCAACCGCTGACGGCAAGACCTGTTTCGTCTATGACTACAAGACTGGCAGGATGAGGAGCTTCAGATCGGGTGAAGGTAGTCTTTCCCGCAGCGGGGTTGACCTTGCTGGGCTGTGTTACTCATTCCTGGTTAGACGCGAGCGGGCGTTGGAAGAGCTTCCCCCCTTTGCCTACGTCCTCGTGCGGGAGAACCAGCATCTTCGTCTGACGGCGGTGGCTTCAGAAGGAAGCTCGGTGGAAGAGGCTCTCAAGAGGGCTATCGCCTCATCAGTGGCGGCATTGCGTCGAGGTGAATTCGAGCGCGCTCCGCATCCTGATGTCAAATGCGAAAACTGCGAGTTCTACCGCATTTGCCGGCGTGACCGCTTCCGTGAGTCGCTAGCGAACAAGGTGGAGCAATGGTTTCCCCTCGAAGTGGAGCTGAAATGATGATGTCGGGCGACAGTGAGACACGCGGAAGGTTGAATTCGCCGGTGATCTATCTCGCCGGGGCTGGCACCGGCAAGACCCACCAACTTGTTGAAGACTTCTATGCAGCGTTGGTGGAGTGCGACTTCGACCCCACGCGTCTTCTCGCGCTGACTTTTACCGAGAATGCTGCCAGTGAGATGCGTGAGCGAATCCGCCGCAAGCTGCTGATGGAGCGGGGCTCGGTCGCCCTCCCGCTGGCTCAGGAGCTTGTGATTGGCACCATCCACTCCTTCTGCCGTGCCGAATTGAGCAGACATGCATTGCTCGCCGCGCTCTCACCTCAGTTTACAGTGCTAGATGAGTCGGAATCGCAGGCATTGATGCGAAGGACTCTCCTTGCGATTCTCATTAATCGATTCAATAGTGAAAGCAGGCGCGCCGAGAGCACGTTAGTGCGTGAGGCTGGGTTCAACTCATACTTTCGTTCATCAGAGTATGGAGTCTCGCTAGAGGACGAGATCCTGCGGCTGTACCGCCAGCTTCGTGCTCAGGGAGTAACGGACTTCGAGGAACTAGTACTTGATGTTGCTGATTGTCATTGGCGAGATGCCAGGGAAGAGCTTGTGCTCGCGGCCCACAATGTGCTCGCTGTTTCCCCTGAGGAGATGGGCGGCAAGTCGGCAGGTAAGCTGGCGGGATTCCAGGCGATGCTTCGGCAGCATCTGCCGGAACTAGAATCTCTGAGGGCAGACCGAAGCGGCTTCTATCGGCTATCGGAGCTTGCTTCCAGCATCAACCTGCGGGGCTCAGAGGCTTACAGGAGCTTGCTTGCACCCCTAAAGAACGAGATTGTACCGCTCTGTCAGCGTCAGATATTGCAGCGGTGCATGCCAGCCGTTCGGGATGAGCTTCTTGGCATTCTCGTAGCGTTGGATCATGATCTAGAGGAGGAGAAAGCCGCTCGGAACGTACTGGATTTCGAGGATTTGCAGCTCCGATTCCTGCGTCTTCTGCAAGAACATCCTCTCATTGATATGCTTGCTGGCCCAGATGCACAGTACTTAGTAGGCGACCCGAAGCAGGCGATCTACGCCTTCCGTCATGCTGATCCGCGGGGGATCGTACGCAAGCGGGAGGCTTTCAGTTCTCAAGGTGGAATTGTACGCGAGCTGCAGGCGAACTACCGCTCACGACCGGAGATTCTGCGATTCGTCAATGAATTCTTCCGCCGACTGGAAGGGAATGAAGGTGGGGTGCCAATGGGATTCTCGTATGAGGAGGTGCATGCGGCAACTTCATTCGCGAGTAAAGAGGATCCATCAGTGGAGCTTGTTTGCCTGCCTGCTGGAAAGAACTGCGAGCTCGGCGCGGAGGAGCGGCGGCAAGCAGAAGCCCGATGGGTCGCAGGTTACCTTCGCGAGGTGGTAGAGCGCGGTCTCATTCGTCGAACGCGGGAGGGGGAATCTGGAACCCTTGGCTATGGTGACTTCGCTGTGCTCATGCGCCGTAATCGCTCTATACCGGTGTTTGAAGAGGCCTTGGCTAGCGCCGGTGTCCCGTTCGTCAGCGAGGCAAGCAGCGGCTTTCTGCAGACTCCTGAGATCGCCGCTATGAGCGACTTGCTTCAGCTTCTGCTTACGCCAAAGGTGGATGTGCTGACCGCACAGGTGCTGCGGAGCGACATTGTGGGTATCTCGTCAACCGCTTTGTTTGAGCTTGGCTGTGCTCGGGTTTCCAATGACGATGAGCGAGAGCCGCTTTTCGCCGTTCTGAAACGTTGCGAGTCAGTGCTTTCACAGGAGACCGATATCCAAGCGGCAAGAGAGTTCCGCTCCTGGTTCAGCCGCCTGCGCGATCGCCTGCCCTTTCTCTCTGCGGCGGAAGTAGTCCAGGAGGTCATCTCTGCTTCCAGGCTGCGGGAAAAACTGGTGGCGCATGGGGTGGGTGGAAGCTGGCGATTACGTGCGTATCATGAGCGTTCACAAGGCAAAAGGACTCACCATTGGTGCGGTCATACTCGCGGGAGTGAACTTCCAGTTGCCTGCTGGGCATCCTGCGTTCGTCGTTGATCCGGACCCAAGTGGTGG
>MVCR01000091.1 GCA_002050035.1 Planctomycetales bacterium 4484_113
ATATGACTGGTACGCGTGGAGGGAAGGAGAAACCCGTGAGCTCTATGAGCGTTCCGCGTTTGTGGTTCCCGTGGTCTGGGCTCTGGTCCTCGTTGCCGGTGGTAGCATTCGCCACGACGACAATGAAGTCTCAGGGCAGTTCGGCTACCAGCGGGGCGACTTCATAGAAGCGATAGACGGCACGGCCAAAGATGCTTGGCTGTGGTTTTACGGGAATCTGAGCGTCGGACACTCGCTGGAAGAGATACCCGGGCTTGACCTTGTAGATAATGATGATGGTCTCATACAGCCCGATGGTATCCCGGACGGGATTGTTGTTCTGTATAAACTGAAAGAAGGGAAAGTAATCGAGGAGCGGGCGCAAGCGTGGTTGTCACGAACATCATCTTCGTCGGCTGACCAGAACACCTGTTATAATCGTCTATCACATTATGCCTAAGCGATTGGTTCGATTGGCTCTGACAGTGATGCTGGCTGCGGTTGCGCTCGCATTCGCGGCTGGCTGCAGGCAGAAGACGGAGAGTGCTTCTCCTCTTGTCAGCTCGACAGCGTCATCAGCTTCCATTCCTGCTCCCGCACGGGAGAAGGAAGCTCGCTACTGGAAGCCGCGAGGCAGCGGCTCGGTTGAGCTGGCGTGGAAGCAGCAGACCAAGCTCCACCAGATGTTCATCAAGAAGTACGACGCCGCTGATGATGCGGGCAAGGAGAAGCTGAAGTCGGAACTGGAGATGGTTTACTTCCGCACCAACGGAGTGCTGGTGCAGCTCTTTGAAGACGCGATTAGCGAGAATCCGGACGAACCGGCGAACTACATCTCCTACGGCTTCTATCTGCTGCCGCGAAAAGGGCAGTTTGAGAATGCCATCGCGCTGATTGAGAAGGGCATGGATATGGAGCGCGACAACGCGGGTTTTCACTTCCTGCTCGCCCACGCTTATGTCGCGCCTTTCCGCAGCGGGGAGTTCAGCACCTCCGACAAAACGCGCAACATCCGCTACAAGCGATACCGCGGCAAGTTCGAAGTGGAGCTTCAGCGTGCCCGCAAGCTGATGCCGGATAACGCCTTCTTTGACTACTATGAGGCGGTAACAACCTACCATTTCAACGGTAACCTGGATGTTGCCTGGGAGCTGGTCCAGCAGGGAAACGAGAAGCCTGAGTCCTACTTCATCCTTCCGCCGCCACTGGCGATGCTGTCGGACACATGGGTCTCGCAATACACCTACCCCGACAATTTCCACCTCTACTGGAATTTCGGCTATTATCCGGCGGATGATTTCATAAAGCTGGCGGTTGACCTGCTGACTTCCGGGAAAGTGAAGGATAGTCCCAGCAAGATTTTCGAGGTGGCGCGGTTTGTCTTCCACGCGAGTCAGACCCGCCCCTACGATCGCCTCTATCACTTCGTGCTCGGGCTGGTGATTGAGCAGGCGCTGACCTATTACGGCGACCTGGGAAGCGACAAGAAGGTGGAGGAGCTGAAGCAGGTGAGAAAATTCTACGATGAGATCACGACCACGATGGATGAGCTGCTGCGGCAGGAGGTGATTGGCAGCGAGCCCGGAGTCAAGCCGCCGAAAGACCCGCTCGACCTGGAGGTGCAATTGCGCCGCCAGTACAAGGCGCTGGGTCCCGTCTTCCCGCTTGAGCTGCGGCTGATGAAGAAGCTGCGCGATGCGCTCAATCTCGATGCCGAGCAGCACCCTCTTTTCAACGATCTCTGGCAGGCGGAGTGAAGGCGGGATTGGCTGAGACCCCGCTTGAGCCGCTGGCGTTTTCTCTTCACCGATGGGAAGAGATTGCGGATTCCCTGGGCGAGCCCTCGTATCGCGCACGCCAGTTGTTTGCCTGGCTGCACGCTCGCAGAGCCGCTTCCTACGATGCGATGACCGACCTGCCGGAGACGCTGCGCGAGCGGCTGGCGAAGCAGTTTCCACTGAGGCTGCCGCAGGTGAAGGTGAGTCCGCCCGCTGCCGACGGAGCTATCAAGTACCTCTTCATCGCGGGCGACGGTGCCGAGTTTGAAGCCGTGTATTTGCCCTCCGGACGCTCGGCGTCTCTCTGCATCAGCGTGCAGGCGGGATGCTCCTTGCGCTGCCGGTTCTGTGCAACTGGTCGTCTGGGACTGACACGCAATCTCACGGCTGGGGAGATGCTGTTTCAGACTTACCATCTTGCCCGCGAGCATGCGCTCTCGTCCTTCCGGGTCCTGCTTATGGGTATGGGCGAGCCGCTGCTGAATCTACCTGCGGTGGGCGAAGCGATTCATCGTTTGCGCCATCCTACGGGCGCTGCGCTGTCCCCGCGAAGAATCACGCTTTCCACCGTGGGCGTGCGCGGGAAGCTCAAGGAGCTGGCTCGTCTCGCGCCGGGTATCGGGCTGGCGATTTCGCTTCACTTCACGCAGGATGCCGACCGGCGCAGGTTTATGCCGGCGGCGGCGCGTCTTTCATTGGCTCATCTCATGGAGGAAGTGCAAGCCAGTGCGGCGGATTTCGCCAAGGTGAGCCTTGAGTATCTGCTGCTTGACGGGGTAAACGACGGATTGAGCGATGCTCGCCGGCTGATTCATCTGGCTCACGGAGGAATGCCGCCGAAGGATGCCGGGCGGGCGAGCCCGCAAGAGCTTGCCCGTCGTTTTCGTCGTCGCAAGCGCTTCCACATCAACCTGATTGAATACAACCCGGTGCCGGGAATAGATCTGGCGCCCACTCCCTGGGAGCGAGCGGAACGCTTTCAGAACTTCCTGAAAGGCGCCGGTGTGGTTGCCACCTATCGGCGCTCTCGCGGAGCGGAGGTGAATGCTGCCTGCGGTATGCTCGCGGGAAGTCGTCGTTTGCGGACGAACTCGCGTCCCACTGTATAATCCAGTTTCGTCAAGCGTCGCCCGGGTGCGCTTCGACTCAAATGGCAACAGAAGCGAACAGTTCTCCCGCTGTCAACTCCCAGCTAGCACGCTCCTTCTCCCTCTTGGATGTCACGATGATCGGCGTGGGCGCGATGGTGGGCGCGGGCATCTTCGTGCTCACCGGCATAGCCGCTGGTGTGGCTGGTCCCGCGCTGATTCTGGTGTTTGCCCTCAACGGTATCGTCACTCTTTTCACCGCGATGAGCTATGCCGAGCTTGGCAGCGCGATACCGGAGGCGGGGGGCGGTTACCTGTGGGTCAAACAGGGGCTTCCGGGAGCCAACAGCTTCCTTGCCGGTTGGATGAGCTGGTTCGCGCATGCGGTAGCCGGCAGTCTCTACGCTCTCGGCTTCGGCGCTTATTTCGAGCTGATGCTGGGAGGATTCCACATCAGCATTTTCGGTCTCAGCGGGCCGCTGTTGCACAAGCTGCTGGGAGTGCTGGTGGCGCTGGCTTTCATCTACATCAACTATCGTGGCGCCGCCGAGACCGGCGCGGTCGGCAATATCGTAACGCTGTCCAAGCTCGGCATCATCCTTCTCTTCGGCGCCAGCGGGCTGTGGGCAATCGTCACTCATCCCGAGTATATGACCAAGTTCGTTCCCTTCGCGCCCAACGGTTTCGGAGGCGTGCTGGCAGCGATGGGACTCACCTACATCGCCTTTGAAGGTTACGAGATAATCGCGCAGGCGGGAGAGGAAGTGGTAAACCCGCGACGCAATATCCCGCGCGCCATCTTTTGGTCGCTTGCCATCGTGATACCGGTTTACCTGCTGGTTGCCTTGGCTTCCATCGGGGCGGTGGAGCCGGGAGCGGGCGTGCTTTCTTGGCAGTGGCTGGGTAAGTATGCCGAGGTGGGTCTGGCGAAAGCGGCGGCACAGTTTATGCCCTTTGGCACCTTCCTGCTGCTGCTCGGCGGGCTACTCTCCACGATGAGTGCACTCAATGCCACCACTTTTTCCAGCGCCCGGGTGGCTTTCGCTATGGGGCGCGACCGCAACCTGCCGGAGGCATTTGCCCGCGTGCACCCGCAGCGGCGCACGCCACATATGTCGCTTTTCTTCTCCGGCGCGCTGATTATTGTGATGGCGGTGGCGCTGCCGCTAGCCGATGTAGCGGCGGCGGCGAGCATTATGTTCCTGCTGCTCTTCCTGCAGGTGAATGTCGCCATCATCACCATCCGCCGCAAGTACGGCAGCAAGCTGGGCTACGGCTATCTGGTGCCCTTCTTTCCGGCAGTGCCCATCATAGCGATCGTCTGCCAGCTCTTCCTGGCGCTCTACCTCTTTCGGGTTTCGCCGGTGGCGTGGTATTTCGTCGTTGGCTGGATGGGGTCGGGTTGGCTGCTCTATCATTTCTACGCCAAGCGGCGCGAACGGGCGGTGGAGCTGACGCCGCAGGTGGCGGTTCACGTGCCGGCGTGGGCGCGGAAACGTCCCAGCGTGCTAGTGCCGGTGGCGAATCCATCGACTTCCAGCAGGCTGCTTGCGCTGGCTGCGCAGGTTGCACGCCTGGAGCAAAGCGGACTC
The DNA here is from genome assembly GCA_002050035.1 of Planctomycetales bacterium 4484_113. Taxonomy (GTDB): domain Bacteria; phylum 4484-113; class 4484-113; order 4484-113; family 4484-113; genus 4484-113. The sequence continues at coordinate 4,438 of MVCR01000091.1, forward strand.
ACAGTGCTCCATGTCATCAGCGTGCCTGAGCAGACCCCGCTGACGGTAACCGACGAGCTGCTGGACGGGGTGGAGCCGACGATTGCCCGCTTTGAAGACCAGACGCGAGAGACCGGCGCCGATTTCGAGCTTCTCGTGCGCGTTTCCCACCGACCGGTAACGGCGATTCTGCAAACGGTGGAAGAGCGGCGCAGCCAGTTCGTGGTGATGGGATGGCGCAAGCGCACGCGGGGACCGAATGCAGTGCTCGGCAGGAATATCGACCTGATAATCCGCGGCTGCAATGCGAATGTCATCGTTGCGCAGCAGCATCTTCCGCCGGTGGTGAAGCGCGTCCTCGTGCCGGTGGCGAATCCGGTGCAAGCGAGACTGAGTATGGCAGTGGCGGCGGCAGTGGCGGGACAGCGATCGGATATGCAAATCGACTTGGTGAATCTAGTGCCGGTGGGCACGCCCGCAGAGGTGCGCGAACAGCGATTGCAGGAATTGCACGACCGCATGCTGCGCGTGCGCGGGGAATTGCCGCCGGACTCGCCGCTGGAAGAAGCGCGCGACCAGCTCCTCGTCGAGGGCACCACCTACAACCTGGTGCAGTACGAAGCCGAGAGTGTGGTCAAGAAGCTGGCGGCGCTATCGACGAACTACGACGCGATGGTCATCGGCGGAACCAGCGGGCGTGTCTGGAGAAGCCACGTCTTCGGACGCATTCCGCGCTACGTCGCCGAGCATGCGAAATGCCCGGTGGTGCTGGTGAAGATGCGCGAGGCGGGCTATCGCTTCGGCGTGCGGCAGTTCGTTCACTTCTTCCGCGAAACCGAGGCGGAAGCGATGCAGGAAGAAGGCGAGGCGGGCGAGGAGGATTGATATGGGATACCGCGATTTAAGGCGCTACGGCTTGCTGCTCCCGAAGGCTGATGTACGTCGGCGGCGGGCGTACGCTCACCTGGATTGGACTCGGAGTTTTCCTCGTTTTCCTGGGCGCGATGCTGGCGACGGGGCTTTACTCCATTGAGCGTCGCAACTCCGCGATAGA
>MVCR01000092.1 GCA_002050035.1 Planctomycetales bacterium 4484_113
CATTCGCCCTCATCAACTGCCGAACCTCCTCCGCGGGTATGCCGTGAGTCTCCTTCGTCGGTTCGCGGATGAACAGCTTCCCGTTCTCTTTGAGCGTCCGCGCCAGCGCCGCTATCGTGGCTTGTCTTGAAGCCTGCTCTACGTGGTGCAAGACAAAATGAATGACCACGGCGTCGTGGGAAGCATCTTCGATGCCGAGGCTGGTTATCTCACCGAGCTTGAAATCCACATTCGGGTATCTCCTCAGCTTCTTCTGCAAAGACCTCATCCACGCTTCAGACACATCAACGCAGGTCAACCGCCCTCCGCCTTTCAGCAGGCGTCTGGCAATATACCGCGATAGCCGCCCTGAGCCAGCTCCGAAATCAAGTACCCTTTCATTACCATTAAGTCCGAAGCTCTCCACGTATCGCCTGTAGACGGGCGCAACCAAGAAACTCTCAATCTGTTCACCCAACATCAGCCAGAAACCAGGCTCGTCAGATTTCATATACAACCTCCTTACGACCGTACTTTATCACTGTGCTTCCGAAATCCAAGGCAAAGGACCATCATACGTGGGCAGTTACGACTTGCACATGCCGTCGCTCGCACGGCTGAGGGCTTCCTCGTCACTCTCAGACTGCACCTTCATTGGTGGTCGCAGTCCGGTCATGGCGCGAGCGGAACCAGCAGATGATGAGCAGCGGCAGGCAAAAAGTGAGCGCGACAAGCGGCTGATCCCAGCCCCACAGGTTGAAGGTCAGACCCGCCAGCACTATCACCAGAATCCCGCCGGCAAGCTCCAAAAGCCCCGCCACCGCGGGCTGTTTGCATTGCAACACTTGACGGCTCCGAGGAACTTCGATGTGACTACTTGCCTCGCCGGGCCCCCGCAACAGCCGCCAGCACAGCGATGAAGATGGCAATCTTGAACGCGGTGTACCATGAAATGCTGCCGGCAACCAAGCCATTTGCCACCGCTCCCGGAAACAGGTCGGGAATCGTCCACGCCCAGAGTAGCTTCAGCAGGAGAAGCACGACCACCAGAACCACCGCGATGAGGACGATGCCGCCCGGAATCGCTGCAATCCACCATGCCTTGCTCATAACTCAGTGCCTCCGTTCTATGATTCAGATTGCTCGCCCACGCGCAGGCGTGCTAGGCGCGCCGCCACCGCTTGAGCTGCGGAATCATTGCCCGCATCATCGGTTTCACCTGCGCCTCGGCCATGTTCATCTGCTTCACCATAATGTCGATGACCTTTTCAGTCATCTGCTCCATTGTGATATCAGGCTCAGTGAACTCGCCGTCCTTGAAGCAGTAGCAGCAGTAGTCGTCGTTCCTGCCGCCATCGGCGTTGGTGCCGAAATCCTCCGGCTTCTCCATCGGCATGGCGCAGCTCTGGCAGAACGGCCCCATAGGGCGTTTCATTCCCCTGTCGCTCCTTTCCCCTTAGAATCAGCAGAAGTATGGCGATTCCCTGCCAATGGTAAGCGAGCAGAGAGACGCGTTCGCGCCCAGCAGATGATGAGCAGCACCCCAATGATGAACGGCGGCAGGGAAAGCGTGAGCGCGACCACCGACTGATGCAAGCCCCACTTGTAGAACGTTAGACCCGCCAGCACTATCAGTAGAATGCCGCCGACAAGCTCCAGGAACCACGCCGCCAGCGCCAAGATGACGATGATCACAGTCATCAGGACGTGCACGACTATGCCCTTTGGTCCTTCTTCGCCCAGCCAGTAGAAGATCGACGCGATATTGAAGAAGAGCCAGAAGCCCGCCCAGAGAACGAGCATCGCCCGCACTATCCACCGTAGGATCACCAGTCGATTGCCCGTAGCGACTGCACTGTCAACGATCATTCCCTCCTCAAGCCTTCCCGCAGGAAGACGATCAGATTATACTGGAGTGTGGCTCCTATGAGAAGGATGCAGCAAGGAGCCGCGCGGTTCCGTGAAGCTGTCCTATGTCCTTGGACACCGGGCGCACCGTCTAGTCAACACATGCGAGGCGCGGCGCGGAGATCGCGCCCTACAGCCGGAATTCGCGCTAATCCGCAGGGAGCACAGTGACCGTGAGTGATGTGAAGTCCGCTTTTTGCAGCGGCAGGTCGAACTTCACCGAGATAATCGCCGTCCCCGGCGAGAGCGCGTAGAGAATGCCAATATCGTCCACGCCCACCACGGTGGGGTCGCTCGTGGTGTAGCTGCACTCGTCGCTGACTTCCTCCTCGTAGTAGTAGCGGTCGCCGTAGCCCCCGCTTCCGCTCCAACCGCTGCCGTCGCGAAGCTGCCGGTGGATGATGCGCAGGGGAAACTCCTCGCCGACTTCGAGCGTGAGCCGCCGGAAGGCGTTGTCTATGTAGATGGTGGAGGTCTCGGTGCCGAAGATCTCATCGAGCACATAGGCGGCAACAATACCCCCGCCTCCGCTGGAGCAGGAGGTGGAAATCACGGCGACCCCCGCCAGCGCCAGCGCGACCATCACCGCGAGGGTCAGGACCCGCATCCGCGCCGCCAAGCCGAAAACCCGAAACGCGCCACGGCGGGTAAAGCTAAAACCCGAACCTAGGTATCCGGCGCTTTCTCTGTAGGGCGCGGTCTCCGCGCCGCGCCATTCCTCATCTCCCGGGTATCCGCCGCTTTTCCAACCGGCATTCCTTTCAGTTTTTGTGATTGCCCGCATCCGCATAGGTTCCTCCTGGGTTATTTTACCCCGAATGGCGCGCTCATGCAGGAGGACGCCAGGTCTCCCACCTTTGGCGAAGCTGCTCCACGCCCTCGGGAGAAGAAGGGAGTTTCCACACTGAGAATCCCTTCCGCCCACGGCGCTGGTAGTCCCTCCTGAGGTTCCGCCGCACCTGCTTCGCAACCTCTTCGCTGCTTTCCAAGAAACCTTCGAACCTCTTCTCCGACTTGATGTATCTCAGAAACACGTAGAAGACTCGCGGCCCCTGAAGAGGGCGGTAAGTGAGCCAGGAGCTCGTTTTTCCGAGCGACGTCTTTACCTGGAGGCTCGCCAGAGCGTTCCCGTCCGGCTCGCTCACGAGGACATCGATGCCCGCGGTGTTTCTCGCCGTCGGCAGAGCGATGAGCCCCCGCAGCGAAAGCTCCGACACCACGAAATGCACACCCGCCGCCCCGATGAGCTGGAGCGGCACTCTCCCCTTGTTCTTCGCAGATTTCATCCGCATGGGAGCCTCCTGCAGGCATTTTACCCCGAATAGGAGCAAGGAAACCCAGGCTAGTGCGGAGTACTTGCCGAGCCTAGCTGGCTCTCCCACTCGCCCAGTGCCCTATCCTCATCCAATATCGCCTCCACATACTGGCGAAAACCAGCGTCCGAGAGAAAGGCAACCGCTTTGTAGTAGAAGCGTTGGCACTGCTCTGCAGAAACGACCCATGAGGAATCCTCGTAGCGTCTGTCCTCAGGATCGACTCCTAGTTGGGATAGTATCGGATTCAAGTTGTTGATACAGGAACAGCGTAGGGATTGGAGGTGCACAGCCTCTATATGGAACATCTCGCCATCCGACACGACGTCAAATGCATACTTGCCGCCCACTATTGAATCCCTCATGGGTGGTTAGAGTCCTCCCTTCCAGCTCGCTCCTGTCGCGTGAGGATGCGAAAATCGTGCTCCGTGACTCTATTCATCCCTTGAACGAACCAAGCCCACGGCTTCGCGGGATCACGACCGCGAAAGGCGTCGAGCTGAGCTCTTAGAGCACCATCGATCACAACTGGCTCATCCAAGTACAGCGTGGGCCCGTCCAGCCTAATCACCCACGGGTAGTTCTCAGGCTCGCGGATTCGCGGATGGCGCTGCCTTTCGGGTGCCGAGACAACCGTGGCATGAGCCACGACACCTTTGCCCGTTGCATAGAAACACATCCGGTCACCGCGCTTGATGTGCCTCCTCCCCGGCGTCCTGTCACCGATAGCATATACCTTAGCCTCGCCAACTACATCCGCTATGCACTCTTCAGCAGTTTCATCTTCGCCCGATTTGACCGGCGCGAGCCAGTATGCAGGTTCGCCTTCTTCCCCTTCGCCCCGGAACAGCACTGTTGCCCTCTCCCGTTCTTCTCCTGCGGGCCTCTCATCTCCGGCGTACTCAGCAGCCATGCCCTGAGCCGCCAACCGCGCCATAAGGTCAGCGATTGAGTCTATTGTCGGTCCAGATGGCTTGATGACAGCGAGAATATCCTCGTGCCGAATGTCGTATTCGTTCATCATCTCAGCCAGTGACAGCAGCGAGTTTGCAGATATGATTCGCAGTTGGTTCGTGCGATTCTCCGCGATGATGGAGTTCTCAAGATTGTGGCTTTCTGGGTCTGGACGTCCGACAACATAAAGGCCTAGCACCTTTCCCCAGTCCGGAATAGCCCTTTGCGCGATGAGGGCGTCCACGTAGCCAACAAGAATAGCTGTACTTATCGAATACGCCTCGGTGGTCTTGACTTCAACCACTATGTGGAAGCCGGTCGGCGATACCCAGTGCCCGTCAAACCCCACTTCGCCTTGAACACCGCGATACCTGCCGAACGTAACCTCAAAGCCCAAGAAACGTCCCACATAGTTCACCAGGTCTTGGAGTGCACGGTTGTACTGGTCGCCTGTTTTCCTCAGGCATTCGTCAACGTAGTCTCGAACCTGACCAATCTCGCGGACGTTGTCTTGGAGATAGCCGCGGAATCTCTCGCGTGCGCTGTCTTCTCCAGGAGAGTCATCCAGCTTGCCGACAAGCCGCAGGATTTGCTCGAGCGTTATGCTCATTGAGAACCTCCCTCACGGGTGTCCAAGCTACAATACGCGGCAATTGACCGCGAGTCAAGCTAGCAGAAGCAGAGCCCCTTACCCACTACCCCAGTTTCTCTTTCACCAGTCTCACGATGTCGCCGATGGTGTCGGCGACCGGGACCTTCGCCTGGGCGAAGGCGGCGAGCTTGCTCTCCGCGGTGCCCTTGCCGCCGCTGATTATCGCCCCCGCGTGTCCCATTCGCTTTCCCGGCGGCGCGGTGCGACCGCTGATGAATGCCACCACCGGCTTGCTCATCTCCGGTATGTACTCCGCCGCTTCCTCCTCGTCGCTTCCCCCGATTTCGCCAATGAGGACGACGCACTTCGTCTCCGCATCTTCCTCGAACTCCATCAAAAGCTCCAGGAAGGTCGTGCCAATCACCGGGTCGCCGCCGATTCCGATGACGGTGCTCTGTCCCACTCCGCCCTTGGTCAGCGCATAGACGACCTCGTAGGTGAG
>MVCR01000093.1 GCA_002050035.1 Planctomycetales bacterium 4484_113
ACAAAGCCATCTCGCGCTGCAACTAATAGATAGCGCAAGCTGTGGTCATCTCCGAAAAGCGGGACCGCACCACCGGCGATCTCTCCTGAGAACGACCAAGTGGCAACCCGCCTTCCACCGGCAAGCTCAAGTGCGGTCAGTTCACCGCTTCCCGTAGCGACGATAGCCTCGGGAATGCCGTCCCTGTTGATGTCCACTCCCTTTATGACCGATTTCACCGGAGAATCGAACAACTGCTCCCATCGCAAAACCCCGCTGTCGCAGTCAATGCCAGTGACTCGTCCGTCAAATGTTCCCACGGTGACGATGTCCTCCTGCCAATAGCAGAACGGCTGGCGGAATACAGTTGAGCCGAGCGATGTTCTCCAGAGTTCTTTCTCAGTCTGGCTATCGAAAGCCACCACGTCTCCCGTCCATGTAACCACGAGAACATTCTGAGAATCTCCCCTGTCAGCATCCACGACAATCGGACTGATGAGAACCCTGTCCGGTGCAATCATCCCAGTTTCCGTGAGCTCCTCCGCCTCTGCATCGTAGACGCGCAGCCTGCCATCATCCGCACCGAAGATGAACTTTGCAGGCTCTTGGGGAAACGGTGCCGGAGTGGAGAAAGAAGCTGAGCCAATCTCCAATCGCTTAATCAGTTCCCCGGAAGACGCGTCAGCAACGTTAAGAAACCCTTCCTGATCTGGGAACAGCAGTTGCCACCTTCCAATGCTTGTGCGATAAAGCGCAGGCGTAGTGCCGATTCTCCCAGGAAGCCTATGTATCCACTTCTCCTCACCGGTCCGCAAGTCATAGCCAGCAATGCTACGCGTACGGTAGCTCGCAAGTACCACCAGACTCTCACCTGGAACAACAAGCGGTGACGAGAACACCTCCCTCAATGGAGTTCGCGTGTACCACGATTCTTCGCCAGTTGCCGGATTGAAAGCGTACAGCTCTCCGAAGAATGTTGCGACCACACCTATTGACCCTCCATCATCCATCCGCGCCACAGTCGGCGTGCTCATCACTGCGTACTCCAGTTGCCCCACTATCGGGCTCCCACGGGGCACCAGCTCCTTCACCATGAGCATACCCGGGGTGTTACCAGAGCCCGGGCTCTGAGACATCAGCAGCTCCAAGTACCCATCCGCATCGAAATCGCCGAATATCCTCCTTTCGGCGGCACCACTCGCAATTCCAATGCTAGTTCTCACCGGCGGTTCCTGGTCTAAGTCCACAACCACCCCGGTTGAATCCCACATGTCTGCAAACAGCTCGGATGAGCCATCAGAATCCATATCCTGAATCCAGGCTGCCTTTGCCGGCCTGTCCAGCGTGATCTGACGCACAATCTCCCCGCTGGATCTCTTCGCCCAAAGGACCTTGCTGTTCTCCATTGAGATAACCACAGAATCCCTGTCAGAGTCATGGGAAGCCCTGGTAGCGAGGGCTGGCACCACGGTTTTCCACGCAACCTTCTCCGCATCCAAGTCAACAAGTTCCACCGTCTTTCCGCGCGCAACCGCCACTAGAGACTCATGCTCAGCATTCGTCACTGGGAGAATAAACGCACCCATTCCAGCAGGCACTTCGGCAAGCCGTGTGAAGAAGACATCATCCGCGGTTGTAACGTCCACCACGCGAAAGGTGTTTTCCTGAACCACAGCTATAACCGCCCGCTGCTTATACAAGTAGGGTATAGGACCCGCTTTCACTGGCGCTTGCGGTTTGCTCTCTGCGATAACCTTGAGTTCTGGAAGTGTCAGGAATCTCGAACCAACAGAACCACTCAGTGTCTGCTCAAGATAGAACCTGCTGTTAGAGGCGACCCACACGGCTGTTGACTGAGCTTGAGGGACTATCCTTCCAGTCTTCTCGATCTCTCCGGTCTCAGGAGCAAAGATAACCAGCTCACCAGCCTCAGTAACCATTGGAAGGCTCTCTCCTGACGGCAGTATCAGATGGACGTTGCCTCTGTACAGGTCTACCAACCGTTCGCCGACTTGGTACTTGCGCTCGGTCTTCCCAGACTTCGGGTTAATGAAAGTGATGTCGCCGCTTTGGGTCAGTCTGATAAGAATAAGCCTTCGCCCAAGGGAATATGGGCTGAGATATATCGGCGGAGAAGCCGAAGGAGCGCTCGCCAGCTTGAGCTCCCCATTTACGGCTGAGTACGCACGCACAGCACCGTCTTGACTGAGCCCGTAAACCTCCAGCCCACCGTCATCATCCAGATCTTGCACCTCGACCGTTCGTGGCAGCAATGCTTCTGCCCCTCTCTGCTCCACGCGCCAGTTCACTTTACGGTTCAAGATGAGAGGGAGTGCAACATCCTCAGCCCCGAGCTCAATCTCGGTACTCCCGCCGAAATAGAGGTCTGTATCTTCCCACGACACCTTCCACTTGCCTCTGGTGAGTCGGAGCGCGGGGTCCGTGCCGGTGGCAACTTTGCGCTCCCGGAGCAGTCCTTGCCTTTCAAGAATGAAGGGCACATCCGAAAGCTGCCACGCATTCCCGGCGTAGTATGCAACAGGACTGATGGTGATGGTGCTCGTGCCAAGGACTATGGCGGCGACCGCCCTGCTGATAACGAGCAACACAAGGGCAATCAGCGTCAGCCCAGCCGCCCATCGGAGCACACGCTGCCACCGCAAAAGGTGGTACGCAAAGCCCTGCCACCGATTCATCAACCACCATCGCAGGCTGTTGCCTCCCCTGCGGCGCAGGATGCGAGCTACCCGTTCAATGCTATTGATTCTTCGTCGCGGGTCCGGCGATAGCAGTCGCGTCACCAGCCACTTGAGCGCTTCTGAATACCCCCCACCGGGAACGGTCACCGTCGGCAACTGCGAAAGCCGCTTGCTCGCCAGGACATACTCGTTAGGCGCCCAGTCGGGATAATCGCCCGTCATCATCAAGTACAGGATGACTCCCAGGCTGTAGTGGTCGGCGCGACAGTCCACGGTCGACGAATCCCGCATCTGCTCCGGAGCCATCGTGAGTGGCGTTCCCACGACATCTCCAACGAACGTCGCCTTTGAATCAAGCGCCAGCAGCTTGACCGCCGAGAAATCCATCAGCTTCACCGTGCCGTCGTGAAGGATGAACACGTTCTCCGGCTTGAGGTCGCGGTAGACTATGTCCCGCGAGTGGATTTCGGATAGCGCCTCACAGATCTGAAGAGCGATGCGCCTGATTTCCCCCTCCTCCATTTTGCCCACCCGCTCCAGGTGTTCCGACAGCAACTCGCCCTCAAGCAGCTCCATCTCGAAACAGTAGGTTTCTCGCCCGTCCAGCTCGATGCGACCGGCATCAAAGACGTGAACGATGTTGGGATGGTCAATCTCTTGAAGCGCTGCGCTCTCACTGATGAACCGAAAAACGGTCTGCGGGGAACGCAAGAGCTCCGGCTTGAGTATCTTCAGAGCGATGCGCTGTCCGGCGCGAGGACCGTTCCTGGGTCGGGCAGCGTGAACGTAGCTGAATGCGCCTTCGCCGATCTTCCCGAGAAGCTCGTAGTCAGTGCCCTCCTTATCCACCTCCGGCTCCGGCAAATAATGATATCACACCACCACGGTACAAGGATGGAATTCCACGCGCTGCCCTGCCGTGTGCTAATCGCACACCGGCTGGTACGAGGACGCCAAGCACGCACGATGGTGGAATGAATCTATCGCTGCTTTGCCGAAGGCGAGCCGGACACAGGAGTAGCATCCCGAAGGTGTTACCTCTTCTTCTTTCCCTTCTTCTGGATAGCCGCGATTATGCGGTCCAAGAGCTCTTCTTCGTCCTTGACGCCGCTCACGTCGACATCCAGTTTCATTCCTGCCTTGACCAGCGCGCGCAGTATCTGGGTGATGCGCAGGCTGGCGCCCCCAGAGAACTTCGCGTCCCGCGCCACCTTATCCAACCACTCCATCATGTCCTTGGTGAAGGACGCCGGTATCCGGTGCATATCATCCAACTGATGGTTCGACGATTTCGGTTTCGACATAGTAATGTCCTCTACCCTGTATATTAACATATCATCTTTCCGCTGAGAGCCGACTTCCGATTGTGGCTTCGGCAACATCCCTTCCATGAGTAGGCGGCGCTCACTAGCGCCGCTCTTCCGCGCTTCCGGGTAGCGCCGCCTTTCCAGGCGGCTTCGCCATTCTCGGCACCACAAGCCTCTCTTGAGCCCGCGCCGCTTCCCCTGACTAACACGCTGCCGACTGCTACGCTGCTTCCTTCCTTGTTGCTCTGTGCCCTCGGGTCAGCCCTGGGATATTCCTGCATCCCCGCCTCTTGACAGCTCCACGGAATGATATTATAATATCATACGATTCCACATTCAGGAGGTTGAAAATGATTGGGAAACATCTGCGATTAACTATCGGCATTGTCCTCTTCGCCCTGCTGCTGTCTTGCGGGGGAGGAGGAGGTGGCGGGACGGGACCCCAACCGCCTCCTGGCGACGGCTTCACCGTCGAAATATCCGCTAACACGACGTCTGGCACTGCTCCGCTGACTGTGAGCTTCACCTCAACCGTCAGTGGCGGCACTAGCCCCTACGCCTATAGCTGGACTTTCGGCGATGGAGAGACATCCACCAGTGCCAATCCGACTCACACCTTCACTTCAGCCGGTTCGTTCACGACTCGCTTAAGAGTCACCGATGATAAGGGAAACAGCGCAAACTCGAACTCGCGGACGATAACTGTGACGGCTTCAGAAGAGGGTGACGAATATGAACCTGATAACACTTTCGACCAAGCTACAGCGATCAGCACTAGCAGCAGCGACCGGACGCAGAATCATACCATCGAGCCCGCGGGAGACGTCGACTTCTACAGATTCTCGGCAACTGACGGGACACGCTATCACTTCTACAGCACAGGTAGCACAGACACGTACGCTCAGCTTTACGACGCTGACCATAGCCAAGTCGCTCACAACGACGACGGGGGATCCGGCGCAAACTTCCGGCTTGACTGGACTGCTTCGAGTTCCGGCACCTACTACATAAAGGTTAGAGGCTATGGGGGCGGCACTACCGGTTCCTACACTTTCCACTATTCCCGTGAGAGCGCACCGCCCGATAACCACGCTCCCGTGATAGACGGTATGAGCGTGCCTTCATCCATTCCGAGCGGCGGAAGTGATACCGTTTCATGCACGGCTCACGACCAGGACGGTGATTCTCTCACCTACACCTGGGATGACGACGACGCCGGAGGGAGTTTC
>MVCR01000094.1 GCA_002050035.1 Planctomycetales bacterium 4484_113
GGAACCACCCGCCCGGCGCGAAAGAGAATCGCCGCCAGCTCTTCATACACCGGATCAACTTCTGCTTCATGGGATGCCATCTTGGGGGCTTCTTCCACAGGCGCCTCGCTCAGAGTGGATTGATCACATAAGCTCGAATGATGCGGTCGCCGACTTGCAGCTTCTTGACCACGTCCATTCCCTGTGTCACTTGTCCGAAAACCGTGAAATTTTCATCAAGCCGTTGATTCTCCCCCAGGTTGATGAAGAACTGAGCGCCGGCGGAATCCGGCAAGTACTGTTTCTTCTCGGTATCGTACAGTTTCGCCAGCGACACCGTCCCCGGCTCATGATGCACATAGTTGATCTCGTCGGGGATCGGCTTGTCCAGCTCGGATCTGGGGTCTCCTTCCGGTAGTTCGCCAGCCTGAGCGACGAAGTTCTCGACCACCCGGTGGAATTTCAGCCCGTCATAGAACTCTGAATTAACCAGACGCAGGAAATTCTCCGTGGAGTGCGGCGCGACTTGCGGATAGACTGCCATGACAAATGAACCCCTGGAAGTATCGAAGTTCACTCGCACCACTTGCTGCTGCGTACGTCCCAGTTCATCCGCTGAAATCAGTTTCAATGCACCGGATGTTAAGCCTTGGGCGCAGACGATGCCGCTTCCCAGCATGAGCAGGAGCGAGTAGACTCCTGCGAAAGCCAGCAGCCTAACCAGCTTTGTTTTCATTCTCACCCTCCAGTGTTGCAGTTTGAGTCTTCAGCCATGCATCCAGCTTATTACGAAGAACTTCCTGGCTCTTCTCCGTCAGGGCCAGCAGAGTTACTGCGGAGACTGTGGTGCGCACCAGCGGTGCTGCGAGCAAGGCGAAACCACCGGGTTGCAGTGGTTTTTCGTCGAGTATCGAGGCCAACGGTTTGCCGTTGACGCCGACAATTATGCGCAGCCCGCTGCCTTCGCGCAAGTATCCTGCGGCGAGCAATACCGGTCGTTCGAAGTCGACCTCGAAGGGCAATTCCTGCCACGGCAGCAGCACCTCAGACACTCCATCTGAGGTTTTGAACAGCTTGAAGGTGCCGTCGCGGGCGATGACAAACGCGTAGTAGGAGGGCGCACCGGATGCCGCGTCAAAGGCGAAGCCCAGACCGAAGCCGTTTCTCTCGCTTCCCTCAGCTTTTTTGAAAACCACGAGCACGATGCCTTCATCAGCTATGGGCCGGGAGCGGTAGCTCAACGCCATTGTAGTGCCGCGAGAATTGTCTATCTCGTATCCTGTATCGGTGTATGTGAAATCAGCCGTGCCGGACTCTCCCTCGCGCCATAACTTCTGTCTGAAGTCATCCTGAAAAACGCCTTCGTAGTCGTGGGAGGGCAGCCACCCAAAGGGCCCGTTAGCTGGTATCTGACCGGTCGCTTCATCGGCGGCGACCCGCCACTGGAATCTACGAAATCGTGCGATGCTCCCTCCGGAAGCGTAGAGCCCGACCCCTCCTGCGTTGAGCGTGTGATCCTGGAATTCGCCCACGAAAATGCCGTTAAGGTAAAGGTAAAATCGGGAGCCATCCGCGCGCACGCGAATCCGGTTGAAGTCTGCCGGACTCACCAGTTCCGTTTTCTTCAGCGGGAAGACGTAGCTGCGCTTCGCTTCGCGATCCACCCGCCAGACGCCATAGTAACCGTCGCGGAAAACAGCGAATAGATAGAAAGAAGCGCGTTGGCGCTCGTCCTCCGCGTAATGAAACACGATTCCGGCATATGTGGTGGCTTGCGGCGCCGCATCGTAGAACTGCGCTTCCGCCGACACTTCATAGCGAGAGAAGGCATCGGTAATGGTGGCGAGAGCGCCGCTCTTGCTCTTCATGGCGTTGATTTCATAGAAGCCTTGCTTGGGATGATAGGTGTAAGTGCTATCACCGAGTGTGCCCTGAAAGAAGAAGCGTTCATTCCCTGCGAAGTCGTCCTGGACGTAGATACCGGAAGCCGCGAGTGCCGCTGAGGAGGCCAGAATCGCTAGGATAACTACCGCCGCCTTGAATGCCGCCCGTGTCATCCATTCCATTGTAGCTGAAAGCAGCCATCGGATGAAGGACGGGCGAGAGGGGCGCCGTGTGGCAGCTATCAGGACAGGTCGCAGTCAGCGGGATTGGGCTCTGTGCTAGAATCTGATTCGCAGACGATGGGGCACTTGGAGCTCGAATCAGGGCTAAATGAATTCACGCGAGCCGTGGTTGAGGAGGCTACGCGTGGCCCTTCTGCCGACGGGTGCTTGGAGCTTCTGGCACGTGTCGCCGCGAAACACCTGGGAGCCTATAAGACCGGCTTCTGGCGCTATCTGCTGAGCGAGAACAGTGTGGAATGCGTTCACGCGTGGGGCCCGCAGGAGCAGGGCGTGAAGAAGGGTGAGCGGTTGCCGATTGACAGCGAAGTGACAAGCTACATCCTTCAAGGACTCTCACGGAAGATACGGACTCTGCCGGCAGCGGTAATCAGGGAGCGGTTTCCCCGCGCTCCTCTCCTGGAGCGCCAGGCGAGAACTCTCTATGTAGCTCCCCTGTTCCTGCGCAATGAGCTGCTGGGCGCATTCACGTTCGAATGCGACCGGGAAGCAGTGGACGAGGAGACTTTGGACGCATTCAAACGCTATGTGGACGCGGTGGCGCTGGGTTACGGAGGAATCCGACGGGAGCGCGGCAGCACCAAGAGATTGCTCCATATGAAGCTGCTGCACGAGATTACCGGAAAAGCGCTGATGACTCTGAATCTCAACGAGCTGCTGGAGTCCACAGTTACTCTGCTGAAGAACTACTTCTTCTACTACAACGTCTACATTTTCCTCTATGACCACGAGCAAGACGTGCTCTCGCTCAAGGCGGTTGCTGGTGAATACAAGGAACGTATCAAGTTGCCGATGTCGTTGAGGTCTACGCAGGGCTGCGTGGGTGTCGCGTATCGCACTAAGGATATCTACTACTGCCGTGATACCCGCACGGATCCCGCATACGTTCCTGAGTTTCCCGACGTGCAGGAAGCACTTTCGGAGATAGCTGTTCCGATAGTGCAGGGGGACAATGTACTCGGCGTCCTTGACGTGCAGGCTGACCGGCCGGAGTCTTTCGACCAGTTTGACCTCGAATCGATGAGCGCGTTGACCAATGAGCTGGCAAGCGCCATTACTCGCGCTCGCGACTATGAGATTCTCAAGAACTTCTCGGAACAACTCCGGGTGTATCAGCAGCAGATGGACCAAGACCTACGCATTAGCGAGCAGATTCTCAATATGAATGTGCCGTTGGATTTCGTTTCTCCGCAAGTGGACACGGCTCTTCACTTTCGTGCTCATCGTTCAATCGGCGGGGACATTGTGCTGTTGCGTGCAGCAGGCGAGTACTCATATCTGCTCTTGGGAGACGTGAGCGGGCATGGAATCAGCTCGGCGCTTATTTCCACTTCCAGTTTCTCCTTTCTCAGTAATCTGCTAGCAGGAGCCCCGACGGTGGAGCAACTAGTGCAGATGCTCAATGACTTCTGGCTTGCCAATTTCAAGGAACTTGGCTATTACGCCACTTTCTTCATCGGTCGCCTTCATAACGCAACGGGGAGTTTCGAGTACATCAACTGTGCTCATCCAAGAGCCATCTTTTACCAGCTCAGCAGCGGAGCCGCAACCGAGCTTGACCACGGGGTCCCGCCGATTGGTTTCTTTGAACTGGATGCTGAAGCTGCCATTCGCCAGCAGTGGATCAAGTTCGCAGCCGGTGACAAGCTTGTACTCTACACCGATGGCTTTCTGCGCGAGTTCCCACAGCCCGGCCGGTTCACGGACGAAGATGTGAGAACCCTGGTCACCCGCTTTGGCAGCTTGCCTCACGCCATCTTTCACCAGTTCATTCTCTGGAACGCCCGCCGCATGCGGCATGGGGTGGCGCCGGCGGATGACGAGGTTCTGCTCAGTCTCTGCTACAACGCGCATCCGACGATCGGGCACTACCTCGACAACATTGATCAGACCTTGAGCTTGATCCGGAAGGTGGGGCGCATGGGGATGAGCCTGGGTGTTCCGGGTGAAACGCTGGATCAGCTCAATTCGATACTCGAGGAGACAGCCCTGGCTCTCCTGGCGCGGAAGAAACAGGCGCCGGTAATTCCCCGACTGTTCGTCAGCGTTGATTTTCAGCCGCGAAAGTTCAATCTCACCCTCCTGGATGCGAATATGTTCCTTAAGGAAGAGAACTTCGCGGAGTTCCCGCAGTCAATTCCCCCGCTGGAAAAGCAGCTTCCCGAGGGTAGCTTGAAGCTCATCAAAGGTAGGGCGCCGCGGGTTGAGATCAAGCGCATTGAGAAGGGACTTCTCTTCTCCTGTCCTTTTGAACGCAGACCACCCGAGGGCGTCTAGTCGTTCTCTGCGGGGTTTGGCTCCTGATGCTTGCTCACGTTCGACTTCCGGCTGGGGCGGGAGCGTCCCCAACACCACCAGAAAGCCGCAATACCGCCCAGTGCCACAATCAGTAACCCCAAGACAACCCAGCGAAACCATTGCGCCCGCGCAAACAGGTGGATTCCGTGATAAACGATCATCCAGTTGATGAGCGTCCATACCGACGCTCCGATAACGGTGGCGGCGAGAAAGGGGAGAAAGCGCATTCGCATCAGGCCGGCGGTGATGGATGACCAAGGGCGCACATAGCCCACCATGCGGCAGCCGATAATGGTGAGCCACCCCCAGCGTTCGTAGAGGTGCCTGATTCGCCAGTAGGAATCGCGCCACCGCCTGCTGGCATCGAGCTTTCGCTGCACCCAGCGGGAGCCACCGGCTCCAAGCAGATAACCGGTTGCCGCTCCTGCAACCTGTCCTGCGACCAGAACCACAAGCACGGCTGGAATGCTGCCCTGATGAGCTGTAACCATGGCTGCTCCGCCGATGAGTCCAAAAATCACCGGAAAAGGAATCCCCAGATTCTCGATGAACATCGCGAGGAAAACCCCGAAGTAGCCAAGTCCCTGAATCCATTGAGCGAGTGGCATTGGTATCGCTGATTGTATCGCAGCAGCGAAAGGGCGACTACTCGACGGTGTTGAGCCGCGCTTGACGGCGGGCGAGGTGGGGGTAGAATAAGTACTGCCTGGCAGGAAGGAGGTCACGGGCTACCGCCCAGGAGGCAATGGCAATGAAGGGCAGAGGGATCTTTCGGGGAGTTTGCTTCACCGCAATCACCTTCGCGTGC
>MVCR01000022.1 GCA_002050035.1 Planctomycetales bacterium 4484_113
AAGACCCCTGTATACCAGATCAATCATATCCGAGCTCGGCACATTATAGCTGCTTATGAGACAGCAGCAAGGAGCGAGCCGGCGCGTCTGAATTGCCAACCTGCACGGCGCTTGGTAAACTAGGCTTGCCTGATGGATGATTTGGGTTCAACTAACGCCGATGCGGTTGATTTCCTCGGCTTCAGCATATATGCGGGCAGCCCCGGTCGTGCGCTTCTCGAACTCAGGGATCGCGTTGCTGAAGGGCGCACGACCCACGTCGTTACCCTCAATTCGGAGATGGCACTTGTGGCGAGGCGGCATCCGGAGTTCGCTGAAGTAGTGAGGAAAGCGGAGATGCGCGTTGCCGATGGTATCGGTATCGTCCTGGGCATCCGCTTCCTTACCGGCCGGAAAGTCCATCGCATCACAGGAATCAGTCTGGCGGACGACTTGATGGCAGCGGCTGCTCGCGAGGGATTCAGCGTGTTCTTTCTGGGTGCGCGGTCGGGCGTCATCGAGCGCGCAGTAGAGCACATTAGAGCACGATTCCCCCACCTGCGCATCGTCGGATGGCATCATGGTTACTTTCATGGTCAGGAAGAGGAAGTGGTCGCGGAGATTCAGGCTTCAGAGGCTCAGGTTCTTCTTGTGGGAACCGGCAGCCCGGGGCAGGAATTCTTCATCGCGCGCACACGGGAACGGCTCCCCTGCAAGCTCCTCATGGGCATTGGGGGAGCGTTTGAGGTGTGGGCAGGTCGCCGGCATCGCGCCGCTCCGTGGATTCAGAGAATGGGACTGGAGTGGCTGTATCGCGCCTTCGTCGATCCAAGTCGGTGGCGGCGCCTCTCGTTTATCCCGCGCTTCGCATGGCTGGTGCTGCGGGAGAAATTCAGCCGCCAAGGAACAGTATGATTAAGTTCGTGGATGTCTGGATGGGCTATTCACCTGGCGTCCCCGCTTTGCGCGGCATCAACCTGCACATCCAGAAGCAGGAGTTCGTCTTCATCGTGGGGGTCACGGGTGGCGGCAAGAGCTCTCTTCTGAAATGCATCTACCGCGAAGTGGTCCCACAGAAGGGAAAGGTGTTTGTCTTCCGCAAGGATGCCACCAAGATGGCACCACGCGAAGTTCCCTATCTGCGACGGCGCGTCGGCGTGATCTTCCAGGATTTCCTCCTCCTACCACACAAGAACGCGTATGCCAATGTGGCCTATGCTCTGGAAGCGAGAGGGGCGCCTTCGCGCATGATCAAGCAGGCAGTGCCGGAGGTGCTGGACTGGGTAGGTCTCTCGCGCAAGATGAAAGCGCTGCCATCGGAACTGAGCGGCGGAGAGCAACAACGAGTATGCATCGCTCGGGCACTCATTAACAAACCCGACATTCTCCTCGCAGACGAGCCAACAGGCAATCTGGACCCCGACACCAGCGTCGGCATCATCGAGCTTCTACAGCGTGTCAACTCGCGGGGCACCACCGTGGTTGTGGCGACCCACGATGAGAATGTGGTGAACCAGTTCCGAAGCCGCACCGTCCGAATAGAGTATGGCCGCATCACCTCAGACCGAAAGGAGGGCGGCTATTAGCGGTCCTTTTGCCCTCCAGTTCCTGTTCAAGGAGTTCCTGGAGAACCTCCGTCGCAACCCTTTCCTTGCGGTGACACACACTTTGCAGGTCATCATCTCTCTAACGGTATTCGGTTTCCTGCTACTGGTGATGGCGTATCTGGGCGCTTTCTTCCTTTCTCTCCAGAGCATGGTGGAAGTCTCAGCCTTTCTTCGCACCGATCTCACAGCTCAGCAGTACATGGAGATTGAGAAGCGGATTCGGGCGCTTCCCGGCGTCGAGAACATCAAGTACGTCTCGCCGGAGGAGGCGTTGCGGGAGTTCGGAAAGACCTATCACCTCGATGTTACAGAGATGCTTGGTTACAACCCGCTCCCGCCGCAGTATATCCTCAAACCCAAGAACCTGAAGGAGGTTGAGAAACTCGCGGCGCAAGTGGAAGCCATAGATGGAGTCTCGCAGGTTCGGTATGGACGCAAGGAAGTACGGTCACTCATGAAGGTTTTGCTGGGTTTCCAGGTGAGTTTCTTCTTCATCCTGATGATCCTCGTATGGGCTACCGTCAGCTCCATCAACAATATCGTTCGGCTCTCAATCTACAGCCGGCGCACCGATATCCGTATAATGCAACTGGTGGGTGCAACCAACTGGTTTATACGCTGGCCGTTCCTTTATGAAGGAGTCTTCTTCGGTGTGTTCGGTGCGCTGGTAGCTGCAGGCTTCATCTACATCCTGGGAGAAGCCGCTGTCAGCACACTCGCATCGCTCAAGATATTCCTGCCGCAGATTCTGGACTTGCGGCTCTTGCTCGCTGCGGTCTCGCTGGTGCTGCTCGCGCTCGGTCTGTGCGTCGGTTTCCTGAGCAGCCTGCTCACCGCCAACCGCTTTCTGGCCACCGAGCATCGGAGAATCCAAGAAATGAGGCGGATGGAGGTCATATGACGCCGCGAGGCTGCCGTGGATCCAGATGGATAGTCCTCCTTCTGGGCATCGCTGGCATGATGGCTCTCACTTCGCCCGCTGGGGCGAAGAGCGCCCAGCAGCAACTCCAGGAGATCCGCTCGCAGCACCATAACCTGCTCAGCAAGATCGCGAAACTCAAGAGGGAAAGGAGCTCCATCGGGCAGGAGGTCATTGCCATCGACAAGCAGAGCGCCACGCTTGATGAGAACCTAGCAAAGCTAGAATACCAGCTGAGTCTGAAGCGCGGCGATCTCAGTGCGCTGGAGACCAGGCTTGAGGAACTGGAACAGGACATTGCTCGTCGCAAAGAACTGGTTAAGCAGCGCGTAGTAACCATCTACATGCAGGGGAAGCTAACCTACCTCGACCTCCTCTTCAGCGCCCATGACTTCCGCGACTTTGTGAATCGCGGCTTCTACCTTAACCTCATCTTCCAGAAGGACCAAGAACTCTACGAGGAGTTGCGGCAGAAGAAGGAAGAGAAACTGGTGCACAAGGCTAAAGTAGAAGCGAAGATCGCGGAAATCGCCCGAGACCAGCGCAAGTTGCAGGAAGACCGAATGCGGATCCAGCGTCTGCGGGCAGATAAAGCAGCGCTTCTGCGCGCGATAGGCCGCGACCAAGCTCTGGCTGAACGCAAGATGAAGGAGCTCGAGGAGGAGAGCCGACGGATCCAGGAGGAGATTAGGCGCAAGCAGGGCGCTTACACAGGAACCCCCTGGCATGGCCGGTTCATCCGACCGGCCCCCGGTCGCATCTCCAGCCCGTACGGCTGGCGGATCCACCCCATCACTCACAGACGGCAGTTCCATACCGGCGTGGACATCGCTGCTCCCTACGGCACCCCCGTCAAAGCCGGAGGGGACGGCAGAGTCATCTACACTGGCCTGCGCGGCGGATATGGGAAGACTGTCATTATTGACCACGGCGACCGGGTAAGCACGCTCTACGCTCATCTCAGCTCCATAAGCGTCTCCGATGGCACGCCGGTGAAAGCAGGCCAAGTGATTGGCCGCGTGGGAAGCACGGGTTTCTCTACAGGGCCGCACCTGCACTTCGAAGTCCGCGTTAATGGCAAGCATGTAAACCCCTTCTCGCGGATGTAGGCACGTTCGCTAACGCCCCGTTTCAGGAGTAAACGAATATGAGACTTGATCGTGGAAGATGGATACTGGCAATCATGCTGGTAGCGGCGCTAATGCTTTTCAGCTACGTGATGGGGCAGATGAGTGTCGCTGCTAGCGCGGCTCCGCTTGTTCGGAGGATAGCCTTTTGGCGCAATCAACCAGTGAAGCTGGTCGAAGAGGCGCTTGCGCTAGTGAGGACTCGCTACGTCACACCGATCGAGGACGAGCGCGAGCTCGTATATGGAGCCGTAGATGGAATGATGAACCGGCTTCACCGCCCGCCGTACAACGATCCGTATTCGGCTTTTCTGGGCGCTTCGCTGTGGCAGGCTCTCTCTGCTACCACTGCCGGCAGCTACGCTGGCGTCGGCATCATTATTGGTCTCGATCCTGATCGACCCTACCCCAGTATCGCAGCGGTCTTCCCTGACAGCCCGGCGGAGAAAGCTCACCTACTTGAAAACGACCTCATCATTGCTGTGGATGACCACTCGACACAAGACCGCCCGCTGGAAGAGATCGCACGGATGATAATGGGCGAGCCGGGAACACAGGTGAAGCTGACATTGATCCGCGCTCAGGCTAACACGCCGATCGAGGTAAATCTGAAGCGCGCCACCATAGAAGTCCACTCGGTGATGGACGTTGCACTCAAGCAGCGGAGTGTTGGCTACATGCGTGTCGCCAACTTCGGCGCCAAAACACCTGAAGAGGTGGAAAAGGCGATAAAGGAACTCAAGGCGGACGGGGCGAAGAGCCTGGTCATTGACCTGCGGAATAACTCGGGAGGGCTGCTTGAAGCGGCAGTCCAAGTAGCTGACTTGTTCATCCCCGAAGGGGTCATCACCGTGCTTGAACAGCGCGGCGAACCGCGCAAGGAATTCTACGCGGACCCTTCGCGGAAGAAGTATCACTTGCCCCTAGTGCTCCTGGTCAATCGGAAGTCAGCGAGTGCTTCGGAAGTGCTGACCGGAGCGCTCCAGGACTATGGGCTCGCCACCGTGGTCGGCGAAACCACTTTTGGCAAGGGCGTGGTGGAGCAGGTGCAGGCGATTGGAGACGGCGAAGTAGGCATCGCGCTCTCTATCGGTAAGTACCTCACCCCGAAAGGTCATGACCTGAACGGGGAAGGGATTGCACCCGATGTGAGCATCACCTTCGAAGAACTGATAGCCAGCGACCCTGATCTCGCACGTCTCAGCAATGACATCGACGCCTTGCGCCAGGGGATTACTGACGAATCAGGCAAGCTGATGAAGCTGTTCACGGAGCGACAACTGGCAATCGCCGAGCAAACCGCCAGTGAGCAGGCAATACTTAAGGAGGAGGAATCACCATCGAAAGAGGAAAACGAACCGTCGGCAGCGTAAGGAATTCGCCAAGTGAACGCGATATGGAACAGGGCCAGGAGCGTAGTCTCGCGCCTGCCCAGAACGTGCTTGAGGACCAGCGCATCGCCATTTTCATCGACGTGCAGAACATGTTCTATTCGGCGAAGAGCATCTTCAAGAAGAAGCTCAACTTCGATCTACTCGTGCACACCATCGCCCGTGGACGCCGCCTAGTCCGTGCTGTCGCCTACATCGTTCAGTCGCCGGAAGTGGACCAGACCAAGTTCATCGAGTTTCTGGATTCCATCGGCGTTGAGGTGAAAATCAAGGCACTCAAGGTGCGACCTGACGGCACCAGCAAGGGAGACTGGGACATGGGTATCGCCATCGATACTATTAACCTCGCCTCAAAAGTGGACGTTATTGCACTAGTATCAGGCGATGGCGACTTCACCGTGCTGGTGCAGAAGTTGCAGGCACTGGGCGTGAAGGTTGAGGTTTACGCCTTCCCTTCTTCCACCGCTGAGGAACTGCGGAAGATCGCGGATTACTATTATCCTCTGGACGCTGACATGCTGCTGTTCTAGGGAACACCAGTGCGGAGGATTCGCTCATTATGAGGCTGTTTGTCGGAAAAGCAGTTATCCTGCTGGCCACTGGGGCTCTCATCGCAGCCACGAGCTCGACCGGAAATAATACGGCAATAGCGACTGCTGATGCCGGCTGGCTGCCGAAAGACAGACCGTCATTCCTGGAAGTCCATCGCAGCCGTCGCGCCAAGATCGTGTTCGCCGAGGGCCATCAGTGGGCGTGGTTCGAGCAGGCAGAGCTGAGTTGGGGTGATCTTGCGCTTACCGCAGGAGAAGCACGCATCGACACTGCCGAGGGCATTGGTGAGTTGTCCGGAGGTGTGCTTCTCACAGGGCGCGACCTAATCGTGAAGTGCGAACGGTGCACGGCTGACGCGATAGGTGCTGAGATTTCCTTTCCCGCAGGGCTGGAAGGTCGCTATCTGAAGGAAGACCTAAGCCTCAGTGCCGACCAAGCGCACTTGTACTACCTCCCCGATACTGGCGAGCCCTACAAGACCGTTCTCGCAGGGAACGTGGTCCTGCACTGGAAGCCGGGAGCCGAGCTGCACGCGCCCCGAGTGGTCTATCGCTTTGGTCCGCAAACACTGGAGCTTACCGAAGGATTCCAGGTTACGCTCGCAACGTCACTGCTTCCATCAGCAAGAGATGCATTCACTGGCGATGAGGTTGAGATTGTGGGTGAGAAGCTGTTCGTGCAGCCAACGGAGACTCAGCGGGGAGCAGAGGTGGTCAGCCTTTCGGGCAGTGGAGTGACGATCCACAGTATGTCGTTTCAGGCGGCGGGCCGTTCGCTGATAGCAAAGCTCGCGTTCCCAGCCGAAGAGGGGGGCACCAAGAAAGCGGAATTTCTTCAGCTCATCCTCTCAGGCAGCGCGACGACCCCCGTAACCGGCTCCTGGCTGAGGCAAGACGGCAGAGTCATTGAGATGAGCGCGAGAAGAGTCGAGAAACTCTCTGCTGAGCGATTCCTTGCATTGAAAGGGTCGGTGCATCTCAGTAGCAGCGAGTTTGATCTCTCGGCTGCACGTATCGAGCTGCAATGGGAACGTGACCAGCTAAAGGTAGTGATACCGCAGAGATTCCGCATGAATCTCACGCACGAGTTCATCGAAGGACTGAGCGGGTCACATCCAGCGCCTGGCACTTCATAGCACACGGTCATTGGGCTAGAGTCGCGGACAGACCTGCTGGAAAGACGCCTAAATGAGCGGGGCTGGAGCAAGGTAGTGCTCGCCCAAGGCTATCGAACTTCCTCGCCTTCTTCTCCTTCCTCTCCACCGGTTCTAGCTTCATCACCGGCATCTTCACCTGATTTGGCCGCTTCCGGCTCTGGCTCAGCGTCAGCTGAGGGGACCGCTCCGCCTTCTACCGGGGTGGCTTCCATCACCGGGGATTCTCCCACAGGCGCTTCCCCCTCCGAGGCTGGTAAAGCGGCGATCGATCTGCATCTGGTACTGCTCAGCGATACGCTCGGAAATCAGCATTGTTGTTACGGCGCCGAAAAGCTTCGCCTCGGCACCCGCCTTCATCGGCACAACAACGCGCTTCCCCTCCATAGCTGCAATCTTATCCTTCACTTCCAGAATCCGTTTGCGGCGCCGCTCCTCCGCAGCGCGTTCGATCAGGTGAACACGATTCAGGACATCGGCAGTGACCATCTGAGCCAGCCCTCGAGGCAGCAGGTAGTTGCGGCCGTAGCCATCCTTGACTTTCACCACGCTGCCCGCCTTGCCGAGCCCAACTACATCATCTAGAAGGATAACTTCCATGGTTTGCCCTCTTTCAAACGTCAGCGCTTCACATACGGCAGCAGCGCCATGTAGCGAGCGTGCTTGATGGCAGCGGCAAGCTGCCGCTGATGACGGGCGCAGGTGCCGGTGCGTCGACGCGGGAGAATCTTCCCGCGGTCGCTGAGGAACTTCTGCAGCAACGCGACTGCCTTGTAATCTATAGGCAGATGCGGCTCCACACAGAAGGTGCAGACCTTCGCCCGATGGAACCTCCGGAATCCGGGACGTACTGGCTGGCGACTCATTCAGACACCTCCTCTGACGGACGACGCAGCATCCCCGGATGCTTTTGCAGATCCAGTAACAGGTAGCGCAGGCACCGCTCGTTGTAGCGCAGCACGTAGTCGATTTCGCCCAGCACGCGCTTGCTCGCACTGGAGCGACACACCACGTAGAGACCTTCGTTGAATCCCTTCACCGGATAAGCGAGCTTCCTCTTCTTCCAGCGATGCAGATTGAGCACACTTCCACCGTGAGAGGTGATAATGTCCTCAACCTTCTTGATTTCGGAGTCCAGCTCCTGCTCCTCCAGGTCCGGCCTGAAGAGCAGCATCATCTCATAAAGCTTTGTTTTCTCGTTGGTTGGCAAACGAAAACTCCCGGCGCCGAATCACGGCGCGAGCAATTCTTATAGCACAATCAAGCGCGGCGGGCAAACGCAGGGAGCAGATGCTCCTCTGCTATAATCGAGTCGGGCTTGGCAATTGCACTGGAAAGTCGCGATGCGGGGAAAGCGCGTCGACCGCGGGAAGATGAGCTTTGGCGCCACCTGACCGTTGAGAACCGCGCCCGCATCATCGAGCAGTATCAACCGCTCGTATACCACGTCTACGGCAAACTCACCTATAAGCCGGACGAGGAGCAAGTAGATCTGATCTCCGAGGGCACACTTGGGCTTATCGAAGCGGTGGATGCATTCGACCCTGAACGCGGTGTCAGCTTCATGACCTTCGCCTACCTCAGGATCAAAGGGAAGATGCTCGACTACCTGCGGCGCCGCACTTGCAGGCTGCGACGGGAGGAGCTGGCCGCATTTGACCAGTTCAACCGCACCTTCTCCCTCGGCATGGAGTCCGCGGAGAAGACGCTGGATGCTATCACTCTGGCACGTTCTCTGCTCCCGCACCTTACTGCCGGCGAGCGGCGAATCATCGAGCTTCTGTATTTCGAGGGATTGACTCAAGAAGAGGCGGCACGCAGACTGCAGTGCAGCCGGCCTAACATCTCCATTCTGCGAAAGCGTGCGCTGACGAGAATGTGCAAACTCATGGCTAAGTCGTCCGAGCAGGCCGACCTAGCCCTCGAATACTGATATGACGGGTGACTGCATGGCGGGGACAGTCGCTGCCCTTGAAATCCACGATGCTACTCGTCTTACCGCTTGCACTCGCGCTATTCGGGGCGGCTGCACCGGAAGCCAACAGCAGCTCAGCCGCTCCGCCGGCTCAGCTAGACTTCTCAGTCAGCGCCGGGTTTTCCGGCTGGGCTAACCCGCTGCCGAACTACCCGCTCGTCCTACAAGGGCGAGACGATGACTCGGGTGCTTACTTCAACGACCTGTCAGTAACGCCACTGCGGATTAGGGTAACCAATCGCGGTAGGGCAAACGTCGCCTTCACCTTGCGAGTGTGGAACCACGCACCTCCCCTGGTGACGGCGGCGCTGGATGCGGCTCGGGAAGTGGAGACCCACACTTCAGTGGCGAAGCACACCCAAGGACAGACCAATGAGGAAACCGACCAAAGCGGTTCGGTGACGGCAGAGTTCCGCGGACGCGAGCTATCATCGGGGGGTAGCACTTTCTCGACGCCCACGATGCTCAGGCAGGAGAAGCTGATTGCTCGCAAGCAACGCACGGAGGAGTTCTTCGTGCCCCTTGCGGTTTTCCCTCTGCAACCGGACGGGCATCCCGTCGGCATCCGAGTCGAACTGTCAGTGCAAGGCAAGCCCATCGGCGAAGCATCCACGCTTGTGCATTTCCTGCCGACAGGCAGCGTTTATTCTGCCATCATCACCCGAGAAGCCAACAACCAGATTCTCTACGACGAGGTGGAACCAGACCTCCCGCCGAGTGCCAAGGCATCGGCGGCGAACTTCTACTTCAAGCACGGGATTGTAGCGGTCCCGTATTCTATGCTTGGCCCGAACCACACCATTCTGCGACATTTTCAGTATGTACTTATCTCCAAGGAATTGGTGGATAACCTGCCGCCGCGCGAGCGGAAGCTCATCAGCGATGCCGTTGCCCTGGGGAGTCGCCTGATCGTCTACAACGCCAATTCGAACGTAGAAATCGGCGGTCTTTCACATCCTTTGAAGCGGCAGCTCTCCTGGCACAAGCTTGGCTTTGGTCAGATTGCAGTGAATCCGCTTGACCTTTCCGAACTCCGAAAAGCACTAGCAATCGAATTGGGTGAGCGGGCAAGCGAAGCGTACAAGTTCTTCCGCCAAGGGCAAAGCACGGACATGGAGGCTGTCAGCT
Source organism: Planctomycetales bacterium 4484_113 (assembly GCA_002050035.1). Classification (GTDB taxonomy): domain Bacteria; phylum 4484-113; class 4484-113; order 4484-113; family 4484-113; genus 4484-113. Next base: position 9,832 of record MVCR01000022.1, read on the forward strand.
GGCGTTCACAGATGATGTCGAAGCTCCTGGGAGTATCCGCCAGTCGCGGATACGGCTGGGCGCTCACCTCTGGGAGCGGACTGCTGGCGCTCAACCCGATCTGGGCCTATGACTATGTCATCTTGCCAGCATTAGCCCAGCCGCTCCAGCTGAGGTTCCTGCACTGGTCGCACCTCAAAACCCAGGAAGTCTTTCGCGAGAAGAACCGACCGTTAGGGGGACCGACCAAGTACGCGTTTCCGGTCGCGCTGCAGAGAGCATTCAAAGGCGACAGCCTGCGCTCGCTAGCGGCATTCATTGTCTGCTTCAGCCTGGCACTAGTTGCCGCACTGGGGACTCTCGTCTGGCTGCGGCGAAGCCTGCTGCTGATAGCCCTGGTAACCTTAGCAATCTGCAGCTTCGCCGGCTTCCTGTTCATAATCCACCGTATTCACATAGCGCCCGGGGGCACTGAATTTACGCAGCTTACTTTCATCAAGGGCTCAACTAGCGCGTCAGTCGTGGAGCAGGAGAGTCTTCTGTGGTTTTTCCAGACCGGAAGCCAGAAGGTGGATTTCGCCCTTCCACTGCGCGACTTGGTGGTGAAGCGGGTCTCTCCCCTGCGAGAGGACCTGCTGACGACTTCCGTTGAGCAGGGGGTGCTGGCGGGATTGCGGCAGTTCAGCGTAAACCCCTTCCTGGTCTCAGAAGTAACCGTGAGGGGAGTCGCCAGCCAACAACCACTCTTCAATCTTGCTGTGCGCGAAAGGGAGGATGGTTCGCGGCAATTCCTCTTGACCAATGCCACCGGTACTCGCCTGCACTTGGTGTTGCTCGCAATGCAAGGAGAACTGCTTGATCTCGGACCCATGGACGCCGAGCAAGAAGTGACGCTTCTGGTTCCGTCACCCGGTAGCCGGAGACCGTCGATCAGACGCGTGCAGGGGGTACGCGAGATCGTGCGCTCATTTCATTATGCAACGTTTAACGACAGCTATTACGCCTTTGGACGCGAGACCGCCCAACCGAAAGCTGATTATGCGCTGGTGAAAGCGGCGCTGGGGACATTGGTCTATGAGCTAGTGGCAGACCGAGATAGAATCTACGTTGTGGCGGTGGGCAACAGGGCAACGGAGACATCTGTTGGTGGCGTTCCTCGTGCTCCCACCGCGGCATCAGAACTCATCCTCTACAATCTCCAATGAAGCTTGATTTCAAAGCCGAGAGGATACTGCGCTCACGTGAGCGCACCACGCCACCAGCAGAACATCCAGAGCTGTGGCGCAAGGCGCTGGGATGGCTCAATCTGAAGAGGCGACTGCGGCAGGTTTTCGCTGGCATCTTCCTCGGAAGCGTGGCGTTCGCTATTACGTTCCGCCAACTTTTTCCCGACTACGGTCTGGCTTATCCACAGGTGCTGGAGGTAGAGGCAGCGGTAGCCTTCATTCTGCTCTATTTCTTTGTTCCCGAGCTCGCGCGAGGAAAGAGGGGAGGCCCCGTCAGTCCCGTGCTCGCTCGGCTTAGGCGCTCCGCCGGACATGCATGGCTCATGCTCCGACGGGCCGCCTTCATGGCGCTACTTGCGGCGGCGAGTACACTTCCCCTAGTCCTGGTGCGACCGCTGGGCTCAAACACCCAAGTGGAGCTGGCGGAGCAACAGCCGCCCGCACTGTGGGCTGCGCATTTCTTCACCGGTGAAGCCGCCTTCTTCTGCTACCTCTGGATAGCAGTAGTGGTCGCATATGCCCTGCACGTCGCGATAGGTAGCAGTTTCTGGTACCGCCTGCTGCTAATCTGCTTTGCCGTGGCAACGTTGCCCCAAACCGCAGCTCTCTGGGAACCAGTAGGCTTCTACATTCCTGCCATTAGAGCTGAAAGCCTCAAGTTACTCCTGCATTCGTATGGACCGCAGGGCGCGATTATTGGATTCCACAGGCTTCTGGACAATCCACCTCCTTACCTGAGCACGCTGCATCCGGCACTGATTGAAGGTATACTCCTCGCGCGGCGTTTGCTGCTTACGGGTATCGCAGCGTGTGTGCTCTCGCTGGTGGGCTCGGCAGTTGCCGCCTTCCGACGAGGCTGCACTGCCGGCGCTGCATCCAGAACAGTACCCAGCTCAATCTCCCGTCATCAACGCCTGCTACCCCACCTGCTAGCATCGATCATCATCATCGCTCTGACGGCGGTCGTAGTGCTCTTCTTCGGTGGCTACACAACCACCGTGCCAAGCGCTGTGACCGCGGAACCAATCGCAGTCTTCACCTTGGTGCTCATCGCCGTCATTGGCTATCTTATCGCTCGTACCAGTGCGGACTACTTGCGCGAACGACGAGGGAACTACCCCACTCTTCCCTTGAGTCACCTGATGCGATCTCATCTGGCTCTCACGGCATCGTACGCTTTTGCGCTGGTTTCCTGGGGAGGCGTCAACATTGGCGTGCTAGTATGGCTTCTGGGCTTGGGCTGGACATCCTTCCTCGCCGTAATCGGACTGTTGCTGATATCAGGGAGCGCGATGGTGCTGATAGGTCTGGGCGTTATCGCATTCGCTCGTCTGACACCAGGACGACGCTACTCCGCCTTGGGGACGGGGCTATTGGCAGCCGTCAGCTTGGAGGCAGCAGTTTTCCTTCTCTACCCACCGGAGAGGCCGTCGATGCTTCTTGAAGGCCAGAAGGCAGGCTGGCAAGGGCTTTCACCGATTCTGAATCAGTTACTCCTCCTAGAAGGAGTGAACTACCCGGCTGCTTTCGGGCGCTGGCTGAATCTTGCAGAACTCGCTCGCGGTGAACCGACAATGCTGAGCTGGCTCGCGGGATGCATTCTCGCGGTGTTGTTTGTTCTGGTCGGGCTGATATGGCTGCTTATGCGCGCATGCCGCCGATTTGCGTAGGCCAACTCGACTACTCGAAGATCGGGGCAGCGAAGGACTCCATCATCTCGCGCGACATTGCACCCAGACGGAGATATACCACCTTGCCCTGCCGATCAATGAAGTAAGTAGTGGGAATCCCTCGTACCCCCCAGCGCGATGCCACACCGGACGTATCCAGCCCCAGCACCCAAGGCATCTCCTGCGTCTTGAGATAGCTCCTCACGTCCTCAACCGAGTCGTCCACCGACAGGCTGATAATCTCCACATCCTCGTCACGGTGCGCCCGGTAAAACTCGAGTAGATCGGGAATCTCCGCCCGGCAGGGGCCACACCTAGTGCCCCACAGGTTCACAAGCAGCGGCTTACCCAGGTAATTCACAAGGCTGTCTTCCTCTCCATCGAGCCTTGTGAATTCAAACAACGGCATTGGCTTGCCCGGGGTCGGCACCGCCGGAGGAGAAGCAGTTTCCGGCGGCTTCGCAGACCTCTCCGGTCGAGTCGCAGTTGCCCCATTCCCGCCAGACGCAGTGCCGGTGCTCTTCGGAGGCTGGTTGCAGCCAGCAAGCAGACTCATCATCACCACAAGTGATACAAGCGCGGTTCGCATATGCACTAAGTGCACACCCTCCAGCAATGGCTTCATTCGTCCAGAGAGAATCGTCTCTCCTTCAGCGAAGGGTCAACCTCGATTTCGTTAACGACGTCAATCACGTTCTCAGTGTCCTTCGCGTATTGCTCCGCCCGCTTCTTGAGCTCATCGGTGGGGACCTTGCCGCGCAGAATGACGTGGCACCGCTTAACCTCTATTTCCAGCTTGTTCTGGGCAAGTTCTACATCGGAAGCGAACGAGACCTGGATGGCGGCGGCAATCGCCATGTCGCGCGCTTTCAGGCTCTCCGCCATTCCCGGCACCTGCACCTTCTTCGTCACCGCTCGTTGGCTTTCCGGGTTCATCTTGCAGCCGCTGGCAATCAAGAGAGGCAGCAGCAAGCTGACAACTCCAATGATACAGACGTTCTTCATTCTCATCTCCATTCCCACACGGCACGGCCTCACAGTGTTAGTGTCCTTGCGGATCGAGAGGGTTTACCCGTTCCTCTAGACGAGATACAGTATAGCGCGGTTCACTCGCACAAGCACCTACTTCTGGAGCCCGCTTCCTGTGTTCTTCGCCGTCGCACCTAGATTACCGTGGTCTCCATAAGCGGACTCGGCCCCGGGCGAAAGCGGGTGATGGATAGCGGCGAGATGTCCACACTACGGCTGCTGCCCTCCACAATCAGCTCTGCCAAGCATCTCGTGGCGCCCGGACTCTGCATCGCCCCGTGTCCAGAGAAGCCAGAGATGACGAAGAAGTTGGCGAGCGGCGGGACCACACCGACGATGGCATGGTGGTCCGGGCTTACCGAGTAGAGCCCGGCCCAGCCTTCGCGCACGGTGGCATCAGCCAGCACGGGGAACCGATGCAGCGCCATCTCGACGACCTTGAACTTGTATTCGAGGTCCACGCTAGTATTGAATCCCGGCGGCTCGTCCTTGTTGGCGCAGCCGAGCAGAAAGCCTCCGGATTCGCTCTTGATGTAGAAGCCATTGCTCAGATCCGCCATCAGCGGAACCTGCTGGCTGATGCCGTCGAAGGGCTCGGTGTCAAAGAGCTGCCTCCGCACCGGCACCACCGGAATATCAACACCCGCTAGTTTGCCCACCTCGCCGCTCCAGGCGCCGGCCGCCAGCACAACGATATCCACTGGGAAATCACCCGCCTTGGTCTGCACCGCGAGCACGGTGCCATCCTTTATCTCGAAGCCGGTGACTTCAGCTTCATAGACCGTCTTAAGCCCGCGCTCCTCGGCGAAATTAGCGTAGCCCTGCATGAACTCATAGGGGTCGAAGTAGCCGTCAGTGGGGCAGAAAGTCCCTCCTACGATATCTTCCGTATTTATCTGTGGGCAGATCTCAAGGATGCGCTCGCTGCCTTCGAGGAATTCCACTTCCAGACCGTATTTGCGTTGAAGCTCGACATTCTGACGCAGGGCTTCCATCTGCTGACGCGTGGTCGCCATAAAGAGGTAACCGTACTGTCTTACTTCCGCGTCCGCTCCGAACTCTTCGGAGAAGTGGGTGAGAATCTCGATGGATTGCATCATCAGCTCGATGTTGATTTGAGTGGAGAACTGGGCGCGAAATCCCCCGGCGCTCTTACCGGTGGAATGCTGTCCTGGAAGTTTCTCCCGCTCCAGCAGCACGAGATCGCGCTCCCCCATCTTGAGCAAATTGGCGGCAACACCAAAACCAACGATGCCGCCACCGATGATGACGATTCGTCGCTGCGAGCTCATATAGTGCTTCCAGGATAAGAAAAAGGCACCGCCGGAAGACGCGGTGCCCTTGTTCAGTTAACAACTTGCCTGCGGGCCGAAATGGGCATCGCTACTACTTCAGCCAGTACTTCTCTTTGGCCTTGGTGTGGTCCTTCGGAGGGCTCATCTCATCGATTGATTCCTCGAAATCGATGAACTCCGGATCCACCATACGGAGAATCTGATACTGCTGCAGCTTCGGCAACGCCTTGTATTCAAACATCTCCGGCCGCGAAAGCACCAGCGAGAAGGTCACATCGATGTCGTTGAGCAAGAACTCCTCCAGGCGTGCGATATCCTCGTCGCTGAACTTGAAAGCAATCACCCAGCGGTAGGCGTCATTCATTGGATCCCAGGTCTGGTCTTCCAGCATAACCTTCTCAGGATAGTACAAGTAGTCCGAATCAAGATCGAGGAAGAGCGGGTGCTTGCCCGCCTCATATACCATCTCATCCTTGGTGGGATAGTCGCGTCGTTCTTTCGCCATCTGCTTGCGCGCCCGCAGCACGTGCTTCTCCACCTTGGGCGCACCGTACTCCAGGAACACACTGTCCTCGAAATCAACGAACTCGTTGAGGAAATAGCGGTTGGAGATCTTCGGCGCTTCAAAGTAAAGCACTGCGATAGCCTCTCGCTCCTGCGGGGTCACGTCCAAGTAGTAGTTGATGAGGTTTTCGATCTGCGAGGCGTCGCTTAGCGCGTACTTGTCGATGGTCGTCTGGATGTGGTCGATAATCATCTGGCGCGTATAGATGTAGGAGTAAATCTTGTAGTCAAACTTCTTGTCCCAGTAGAGGAGCATTCTCTGGCCGGGGTAGCGCGACAGGCTGAGGTCGTAGGAATGGCGCACGCGCGAAGGGATCGCCGGGCGAAAGTCCTCAACCGTCAGTCCCTGCGCAAGCGCGGGCGCTGCGAAAATTGCCCCAGCAATCAACGCAGTCGTGAATATCCACCATTTTCTCATGGGTCCCTCTCCTCGATAGGCTTTTAGGATACGGCAAAGTATCTTACCACCAATGGGCGGTTCTGACAATCTGGGGGGCTGACCCTCCCGAAGCCAAGCCGTTCAGCTCCCCCCGGCCCCGGTAGCCATTGAGCGCAACAGCGTTCTGTGGTATAGTTCTCCTTGCCAGGAGGAGTCGTTAGGCTCGAAGACGAAGACATCCAGAAGATCGTTCAGGACGTGATGGCGGAGCTGGACCGTCGCCGGTTCATCGAGCAGGTCGCCGACGCCGTCATGCGCAAGCAGGCGGAACTTCAGAGAAGAATCACCACCGCTCCCCAGAGATACGAGCCCAGGCAGAAGCCCGCTGCGAATCCCGACGCCCCAGAGCCCGACGCCCCGCAGCCCGAGGACTCCTGAAAGAGCCCGCAGCCGGGAGGGAAGGATGCTTACTAAGACGGCACTGGACAAGCTGGCGGAGAAGCTGGCGGAAGAGCTTGACTTCGAGGAGCTTACCGAGCTTTCGCGCCTCTGCGGCGGCGCCTACGGCCCGGGAGCGTTTGTCGATTCCGAGGCCAAGGGTCACCCCATCATCGATTGCAGTGCTTTGTATGCTGGAGAGTGCGGAGAAGGATTCAACGAGCAGGTCTGCTATGACCAGGCGCGCTTCGACTGGCCAGGCTGCCGTCAGGATTACAGCGGCGCGGTTCCTCACCCAGAGAATCCGCCCGGTCCTCCCGGTGCGTGGATCGACGATTCATGCGACGACCATACTTGCGTCGCCAAGTTCACCTGCTCCGAAGACGAGGAGGAGGGCCCGTTCGGTTGCGACTATAGCTCTGAGTTCGCCTGCCAGGGCATCTTCATCTGCTTTGGCGAGTACACCTGCGAAGAGTCTCATGAGTGCGCTGCTCAGTACGGTTGCACAGGCGGCTACAGCTGCTCCAACCAGCACAGCTGCCCGAATACCCACACCTGCGGTGAGGGGGTCGGCCCGGTAATTGGCGACCAGTTCAACTGCCAGGTAGTCTTCGGCTGTGGGCATAACGAAGAGAATCCGGGTGGGAACTTCACCTGCCGGGAGAACCATAACTGCACGCAGAGTTTCACCTGCCACTTTGACGACAACTGCGGGGAAGTCGGCGTCCAAGGGACCATGTTCACCTGCGGCACCGACACGACCGAACCTCCCAGCGGGAACTTCGAATGCGTCCACGAGCATAGCTGTCGCGAGGAATTCACTTGCATCGATACGCACACATGCGGGGATGGGGTCCTGGAAGATACCTTTAGGTGCGGTGCCAGCCCGGACAAGTTCGAGTGCCTTAACTCCTTCCACTGCAAGGACGACTTCCTGTGTGGAGACACCGGGGACGACACGTTCACGTGTGGAGACGGCGAAGGGGACATCTTCTTGTGCGGCGATGGCGACCGCAGACTCGACGAGTTCGGCTGTTTCAAGCCCAGCGACGGTGAGCACGGCTTCTCCTGCAACGTCGGCGCTCAAGGACGCTACTCCTGCGAGGAGGTGTACACGTGCGATAACAATCGCAGTTACGAGTGCACGAGTGGACCGAAGTTCAGCTGCAGTAGCCACGAGTGCAATGCAGGAGATAACGCAGTATTCCGTTGCAGCGCAGGTGCAGCACAGTTCGAGTGCACCGGCCAGTTCGCGGGATGTGAGAAGACATTCGCGTGCAAAGGCGCGTACAACTGCCCACAGAGCTTCACGTGCCTGTCAGCCAGCTCGTTCAGGTGCGATTCCATATATGACTGCTCGCATGGGTTTGATTGCAGCGAGTTTGACTGCGAAGACGAAGCCGGGGTCTGGGGGTTCAAATGTGCGGGTGGCGCTGGTTTTGACTGTCTTCCGGACAGCCACCAATGTCGGATAAAGTTCGAGTGCACCCAGGACCTGTTCGACTGCGCCTCTGCATCATATGTCTGTGACGCGGAGGTCTTCGACTGCTCCGGTGGCGGCCTCGGTGGCGGTCAGCAATTCGGCTGTTCTAGTGGACCTGGAACGCCTGAGTTCAATTGCGGTGGTGGTGACGTGTACGACTACTGGTGCGGAGGAGCTTCGAACGCTCATTACGAATGCTCTTCTGGTCATTTCGGATGTACTGCGATCCACGTGTTCTTCTGTTCGTACCAGGGCCGCCAAGGCGATTTCAGCTGCAGCACCTTCACCTGCAGACCCGGGGGACAATGCACCGAGCAAACAGGGCACGGCTGCTCCCCGGAGCACCCGTATGTGTGTCCGGGGAATCAGCAATTCGCTCAACCTGGCGACTTCGCCTGCTGGCAAGTTTTCTCCGGATGCGAGCAAGGTGCCAACTTCACTTGCGTGAACCAGGTGCCCGGACACAACTTCGTCTGCCCCTCTTTTGGCGGGCGAGAGCTGCTTGGTGACCCAAACCGCAGCAGGCAGGGCGACCCCGATTCAAAGGAGGAGGACCCCGCACGTGGCGGCGCTCACTGCACCGGTCAGCGCTTTCAGGGCTCACGGATGATGACTGCGTCGCCGCGCACAAGTGTCACACATGGAGGACTTGTCGCGCTAGTAGCTAGGCGGTCGCAAATCACTGTGGAAGAGGCACGCGGGCTTCTGGACATCGTGCTGAAGCGGTACTTCGACATAGATGCATCTAGGTTCAAGCCGGAGACCGACCTGGCGCGGATGCTGGATATCCATGAGTTAACTGTCAAGCTCGGATATGCAGGAGTGATGTAGATGAAGCCTCTGGTCTTGGCGTGTACTGCTGTGCTGCTAGCAGCTCTCTTCAGCTTTCCAGTAGGAGCTGACGAAACGAGCTTTGCCGGGCGTTTGTGGGTTGTCGAGGTCGACGGAACCTATGACGACCTGCTGAGCGAAGCCGACTTGTCTATCCGGAAGTTGCGTGACCTCTATAACTGGGAAGTGCCAATGGTGGGGCCTCCTGCAAACTTCTATGTGGATTACCAGTCCTCCCTTGGTGACCTCAGAGTGGTCAGAATGTGGGCGTTTCCATATACATCAGCGATTCTCAACAGCTTCATCGTTCGTCACGGCGGAAGGGCATGGCGGCACACGAGCCGAGGCGAGTGGTGGCAGAGAGACCCCTGGAGCCCTCCCTGGCTGCCTGATTCCAAGTGGTTTCACATAATCACCTATGAGCGGTGGAACCGTACATCATCGCTTATGATAGTGGTCGCGGGGGAGCCATATACTTACACCGGGAACCCCAATGCCTCCAAGAATGAAGTGACGCTGCCGTACATCACTGGGGGCGGCGTTGTGACTCTCGTTGGACCTGGTGTCTCCACGAACGAAGTAACGCTACCTTCGCTGGCAGTGGCTCTCGATCCATATCCGGTGTTCGTCATGTCGGCGGATAGAAGTCTGCTTGGATCCACGAAGCGGTATGTCAAGAAGGAGTCGTCTCCCGACCCTTCACTGGCTTCGTCCTTTCGCTACTACGAAGTGCTCAGTGAGAGGGGTTTTGCTGGGTCATCGCTCGTCCCTGGCGTGTATTACCATCTCACGATCGCCGAATTGACTTCAGGAGCACGAAACTCCCTGAAGTCAGCTATCGCCGCCTGGCAGTTGGAGGGCTACAGCTTCCGGGCTGCAAGTCTGATGCTGGCTATTCAGGAATACCTCGAGTGGAATGCTGCCTTCCCGCCACCGGCGATTGCACGAATCGCTGAAAGGCAGATGCCCGAAGAGGCAAGGGCACAAGAACTCTATGACTTCATCGACTCGGTAGAATCACCTGAGGTTCTGTTCGCTGCCGAGTTCGGCTTGCGGGACGGGAGCTTCGTCCTCATCCTGATGAAGGGGAGGGAGACTGAGGAGCACTGATGGCGATGACTGATACCCAATCCCCCATCTGGAATCAGGAGGAGTTCATCGCTTCGCTGGCGAGGCAGATAACGGCGCGGCAGTTTCCGCCGGTAGTATTCATCGACCTGTTCCTCACCGAGGACTGCAACTTCCGGTGTCCTTACTGCTTCGTGGAGGGGAAAAGACGGCGCCATATGAGCAAGGAGGTCGCGTTCGCCCCTGTAGGGCGCGTCCTCGCCCCAGCGAGTAAGCCTTGTGGCACGCCTTCTTCTCTGAAAGTCTTCTCTTCTGGCGCGGGACGAGCCCTGCGCCCTACAGTCTTAGCCCCCTGCAAGCTGCCCCCCAGAAGCGCCAGCTACCCCGGGCAGGAGTCGAACCTGCAACCACCCGCTTAGGAGGCGGATGCTCTGTCCGTTGAGCTACCGGGGCACGCAGTTCATTCTACCATTGACCGCCGCT
>MVCR01000095.1 GCA_002050035.1 Planctomycetales bacterium 4484_113
AGCTCCTCATCGCGGGTGAGGACGATGCCGCCGATGACGCTGCCGTTTCCGCACAGATACTTGGTCGCGGAATGGATGACCATATCGGCGCCCCACTCCATCGGACGGAAGAGTGCCGGCGAGGTGAAGGTCGTGTCCACCGCCACCGGAATCTTGCGCTCGTGGGCGATGGCGATGATTGCCTCCAGGTCGTAAACCCGCAGCAGCGGATTGTCCGGCGATTCCAGAAAGATAATGCGCGTGCGCTGGTCAATCGCCTTCTTGAGCGCGTCCAGGTCGTGCAGGTCGACGAAGCGCGTTTCCAGACCGTAAAGCGGCAGCACATCCTTGAAGAAGCGCAGCGTGCCGGAGTAAATCATCTGCGAGGAGATGTAGTTGTCGCCGGCGTGCGTGAAGTGCATAATCGCCGAGGCAATGGCAGCCATCCCGCTAGCGGCGGCGCATCCTCCGGCGGCTCCCTCCAGCGACGCCATCCGCTCGACCCAGACGTCGATGGTCGGGTTGCTGAGGCGGGTGTACATATAACCCTCGCCTTCGCCGCGGGCAATCTTCGCGCCCTCCTCCAGGTTGGGAAAGGCGAAGGTGGAGGTGAGATAAATCGGGGGCGTGCCGGAGTGATGGGGATAATGCTCACGCTTGGGACCATGCACGGATCGGGTTGAAAAACCATCGGATTTCTTAGCCATAATGGAGGTGATTGTAGCACTCTCAACGAGGGATTGGGGAGAGCGAGGATGGGAGTAGGAGGGGAATTTTCGCGGCGATAAGGAATCGCAAGTAGTGGCGGCGGGAAGGTCCAGCTCAGCCGAGGAGCTCGTACTGCGTGGTGCGCTGACGGGGGGTGAAGCCGGCGTCGCGAATGAGGTATTCCATCTCGGCAACGCTCATCTCGTAATGCGCGCCCGCCGCGGCGACGACATTTTCCTCCAGCATGGTGCCGCCGAGGTCGTTGGCGCCGAAGACGAGGGCTAGCTGGCCCACTTTCGCGCCCATCGTGACCCAGGAAGCCTGGAAGTTGGCGATGTTATCGAGGTAGATGCGCGCGGTGGCGAGGGTGCGCAGATAGTCCACGCCGCCGGAAGCATGACCGCCGAGCGGCGTGTTCGCCGGCTGATACGCCCAGCAAATGAAGGCGGTGAAGCCACCGGTCTCGTCCTGAAGCGTCCGCAGGCGCTGAAGATGCTCGACGCGCTCGGCGGGAGTCTCGATGCTGCCGAACATCATCGTCGCGGTGGTGCGCATACCCAGCCGGTGCGCCTGCCGCATCACTTCGATCCATTCATCGGCGGTGCACTTTCGCGGAGAAAGCTCGCGCCGGACACGGTCGGAAAGAATCTCCGCGCCGCCTCCGGGAAGGGAATCGAGTCCGGCTTCGCGCAGCGCGGAAAGCACATCGGAAATACTCATCTTGAAGAGCTTCGAGAAATGCACAACCTCCGGCGGCGAGAAGCTGTGCAGCGTAACCTGCGGGAAGTCGCGCTTAATGGCGCGCAGGAGATTGAGATACCACTCAAACTGAAGGGTTGGATGCAGACCGCCCTGCATGAGGATTTGCGTGGCGCCGAGCTTCGCCGCCTGCATAATCTTGTCCCGGATGACCGGCTGGTAGTTGTTGACGTAGGCGTCGGGGTCGTCGGCGTCGCGCGAGAAGGCGCAGAAAGCGCAGCGAGCGATGCAGATATTGGTGTAGTTGATGTTGCGGTCGATGACGTATGTAACGATCTTCGGGTCGGCTTTGCGCAGACGCAGCCTGTGAGCGGTCTCACCCAGAGCGTGGAGCGGCGCCCCCGTCAGTAAGGCGAGAGCCTGTCCTTCGGTGATGCGCTCGCCAGAAACCGCCTGCTTCAGTATTTCGTCGACGTCGGCTGGGCTCCCACGCTCTCGCAACGCTACCAGACCAGCCCCAGGTCATGCACCTTCTTGCGGAAGAAATCCAAGAACTCGCGGTCCTTGTCCGTGAGGCGATAATGAAGGACGTTCTGAAAGTAATCTCGGATGGCAGGAGGCGGCACGTCCCACTCCTTCTCGGCGAAGGCGTAGAGGCTATCCCAATTCTCCTCCACCTCGGCGAATGCGTTCTCAATGAGCTTGACCAGCTTCCCATCCACACCCGCCTTGCCCTGCCAGAGGGCGAATACGCAGGGCAGCCGATAGAGCTCCCAGATGACGGCTGCCAGATCGAAGACTTGCTCGTAGGGCATTGGTGGATGGAAGTTGGCATCACCGATGAGCACACGAGCGGTGTTCGCCGGCAATGGCGTGGAGTAGTTGAGCGTAGGCGTGAAGTGCACCCGCTGCTTCCGCTCATCGAAGATGATGCGGGTAAGGGCGTTGCTGGTGAGGCTTGCCGGATCTTCCTCCACCGTTTGTATTTCATCCAGCGTGCAGTTGGCATACAGCATCACCGTGACGACACGTCCTTCGCAGGCGATGCAGAGGTCGCTAATGACGCTGCGCAGCTTGGCGGCATAAGCGTAGGAGCTGGTAATCGCGGCATCGAGTTCACCGCGCTTCAGCATCTCCGTCAGCGGTCGCGGGGTATCCCAGACCGCCTCCACCTCCTCGCGATCGCGCAAACGATGCACCAGCGGCAGCGCGTTGAGAAAACCCAATAGTCCCAGACGATACTTCCGTTTCACCGGTTCCATCATCACCCCCTCAGTCCTTCTTGCCGCCCGCGGTCACTGCCCCCGGGAGCAGCAACTCATTATACGCCCCATCGCGCAGAACTGGCACGAAGCCAGCCTGCTCGATTAGATATGCCAGCTCATCCACGGCAACCCCCTGGGGGCTTCCGGCACCAGCGTCATGATAGATGTGCTCCTCTCCAACCGTGCCTTCAATGTCATCGGCACCCCAGGATAGCATCACCTGCGCCAGCTTCAAGCCGAACTCCACCCAGTAGGCTTTCACGTGCGGGAAATTGTGCAGGATGATGCGGCTCGCCGCCAGATGGCGCAAATCCTGAAGCGCGGTGGTACGAAAACTGCGCCCCAACTGACGTCCCAGCCGGTTGCCCTGCGGATGATACGCCAGCGGAATGAAAGCGCGGAATCCGCCGGTCTCCGCCTGCAAGTCGTAGAGCGCCAGCAGATGCGAGACTTTGTGCTCCGGTCGCTCCAGATGCCCGTAGAGCATCGTGGCATTGGTTGGGATGCCAAGCGCGTGCGCTTCCCGATGCACCGCGAGCCAGCCTTCAGCCCGAACTTTCTTCGGGCAGAGACGGCGTCGAACTTCCCAGTCGAATATCTCCGCACCGCCGCCGGTCAGAGATCCCAGCCCGGCATCCTTCAAGTCGGCCAGCACCTTCCGGTAGCTCCAGCCGGTGAGCTGGGCGAACCAGTCAATCTCGACCGCGGTGAAAGCTGCAAGGTGCACCCGCGGAAACTGCGCGTGCAGCGCTGCCAGCAGCCCGCGGAAGTAGCCATAGTCGGCAATCTGGGGGGGCGGCATTCCACCGACGATATGGAACTCGTCAATGCCGTTTGTAGCGTCGGCCGTGACCGTTGAAAGTATCTCGTCAAGCGAGAAGAAGAACGCGCGCTCATCAACACTATCAGCGCTGAAGCTGCAGAAAGCACAACGATGAACACAGATGTTGGTGGGCGTGATGTGCCGGTTGCGCACGAAGTAGGTTCGCCGACCGCTCCGGGCAAGCCGCACCCGGTGCGCCAGCTTCCCGAGCCAGAACGGGTCCGCCTCGGTGAACAGAAAGCGACTTTCATCAGAAGTAAGTCGCTCTCCATCTGCCACTCGCTTCTCGATGGATGCTTGCATTTCGGAACCGCAAGCGCGAGCATTCCCCGCGCCGACGATGCTCCGATTCTAGCAGAGGGAAGCCCTTATAGACTTGCGCGGCGTCTGCTATAATGAGGATTCAGACAATAAGGAGGAGGGCAAAATGAAACTTGCTATCGCGCAGGACAAACTCAGCCAGGCGCTCAGCCTGGTCAATAAGGCGGTCTCAACTCGGTCGCTGAACCTGGTGCTCACCCATATCCGAGTGCAGGTGGGCAAGGAGCAGACCACTTTGACCGGCTCGGACGGAGACTTCACCATCGAGCATGCGCTAGAGGTCAAGGGAGAGAAGGAAGGCGCCCTCCTCGTGCCCGCACGGTTGTTTGTTGATCTTGTCAGCCGTCTTCCGAAGGGAGAGGTTACGCTTGAACGCGCGGACGGGAAGCTGCGCATCGTCTGTGGCGCCGCCGACTATCAGCTCAATATCTTGCCCGATGAGAACTTCCCCACGCTGCCCCTTTTCGAGGAAGGAAAGCTCGCTCAGGTTACGGCGGGGAGTTTCAAGAAGGCGCTGAACCGCACCTCCTTCTGCGCCCTCAAGGATCCCAGCGGAACCACCAGCCACTATACGCATGCGATACTGATCAAGTTCATCGAAGAGAGTCTCGACCTCGTCGGCACCGACGGGCACCGGCTGGCATTCGAGCAGTTGGACAACCCGAATCCGGAGATCAAAGAGAAGAGCCTCCTTGTGCCAACGGTGATTGTCGATGAGTTGAAGAAGGCGCTGCCGGCGGAAGAGGATGCGCCAGTGGAGATCTACTACCTCAGCAACCAGGTTTTCTTCCGCTTTGACAAGACCGCGTTTGCAGGCAGCCTCTTCGACATAAAGTTCCCCGACTACCGCAAGGTGATTCCCGGCGACACCAAGAGCATCATTAACCTGAACCGTGCCGGGCTGCGCGATGCTCTCTCACGCGTGCAGACCGTCCAGCGAGAGCCCCGAGGTGGGCACCGGCGTCGAGGAGCTTCCGCTCACCAAGGGCGACCCGTTCGCCGAGGTGAACCCGCTGAAGCTGGTGGTACCCGAAGAACCTGGCTTCACCTATATCGTGATGCCGATTCGCATGGATTGAGCCGCCCTGATGGCGCAGCAGAACTGGATGACTCGCACAAGCTGCCTTCAGAACTACTGAGCTTCCCCACCGAAGGATGAACATGCGTGCACGTGAGAGCTACGACCTCATCGTAATCGGCGGCGGGCATGCCGGCTGCGAAGCTGCGCACGCTTCGGCGCGACTCGGTCTGTCCACGCTTCTTGTCACCCTGCGTTTGGGAACCATCGCCCGAATGAGCTGCAATCCCAGCATCGGCGGCCCGGCAAAGGGGAACCTCACTCGCGAGATTGACGCCCTGGGCGGAATCCAGGGAGAGGTCACCGACGCAACTTACGTGAGCCTGCGCATGCTTAATACCGGCAAGGGACCGGCGGTGCAGGCGCTGCGGGCGCAGGTGGACCGCCGCCGGTATAGCGTTGAGATGCGGCTCCGCCTTACCCAGACGCCCCATCTCGATCTTCTCGAAGGCGAGGCGACCCGAATCCTGGCGGAGCCGACCTGGCAGGAGCCGGAGCGGCGCGCCGGATACCAGTGGAAGGTCAAAGGAATAGCACTTGCCGACGGGCGCGAGCTCTTTGCGCCTCGCGTGGTACTGGCGCCGGGAACTTTCCTCGGGGGCAGCCTGCATATCGGGAAGAAGCAGCTTCCTGGCGGACGATGGGGGGAGCAGGGAAGCTACGCCCTCTCGGAGAGCCTGCGCGAGCTGGGCTTTCCGCTGAAACGCCTGAAAACCGGCACCAGCCCACGGCTTTCGGCACGCTCCATTGATTACACGAAGCTCAGAGCGCAGATCTCGGAGTGGCGCCACGAGGCGTTTGAGAACTACGCGTTGACTCGCATTCCGCCGCGACTGCTCCCCGTCTGGCTTACGCGGACAAACGAGCGCACGGTGCGATACATCGGCAAGCATATGGATGAGTCGGCGCTGTTTTCCGGCAACATCAGTGGGCGGGGACCTCGCTACTGCCCGTCGATCGAGGATAAGGTACGACGCTTCCCCGATAACATCGCGCATCCGGTGTTTCTGGAACCCGATGGCGCGACGAGCCGCGTTTTCTACATCCAGGGGCTCACCACCAGCCTGCCGCCGGAAGTGCAACGCGGATTCCTGGCTCGCACTCCGGGGCTGGAGAGCGCACGCATACTGCTACTGGTCGCGGGAGCCAATGCGGGTCTCAGCCTGCTGGGTCGCCCTGCCCTACAGCTAAATCGCGCCAATTCATATATCGGCGTACTCATAGACGACCTGACGACGCGGGGCACCGACGAGCCGTATCGGATGTTTACCGCAAGCTGCGAGTACCGGCTGCTGCTACGGCAGGACAACGCGGCGCTTCGCCTCGGAGAGATGGCGTACGACTGCGGCTTGCTGCCGGAGGAGAAGTTCGCGGTGCTGCGAGCGCTAAGGGCGAAGGTGCACTATCTCCATAACGTACTGGCGGCGGAGAAGGTGAAGCGCGGACTGACGGTTGACGGCAAGAGCCTTCCCGTCGGCTCAAGCTTGCTCAAGCTCCCGCGCCGCCCGGAGGTGGACGAGCAGAGATTCCGACGTGCTGTCTATGCGGCGCTAGACGGCAAGCTGAGGGCTGCGCCAGGGCTGAGGCAGCCGGATGCGGTGAGCGATGATACGCTCAATGCGCAGGCACTGCGGCAGCTATTCCTCGCGGAGAAGTATGCTGGCTACATCAAGCGACAGGAAGCGGAGATTGCGAAGCTGGCGACCTACGAGAACTGGCGGATGCTGGCGACCTACGAGAACTGGCGGATCCCGTCGGACTTCGACTTCGCAACGGTGAAAACCATCAGCCTGGAGGGACGCGAGAAGCTGACGCAGGTGCAGCCGGAGAGCGTCGCCCAGGCATCGCGCATCCCCGGCATCCGCCCCGCCGACCTCACCGGCTTGATAATGGCGCTGAAGGCGCAGAGCGCGAAGGACTCCACCACCTAGCAGTCGCTAGGGACTGACGGTTCCCCGAAGTCATCGAAATCCGGGCCGGGGAGGCGGGCGTCGCCTTCGCGTTTGGTGAAGCCGCGCTTGTCGAAGTCCTCCAGCAGCGGAATCACATACTTGCGGCTGAGATGCAAGAGTTCCTTCGCCTCACCCACACTTATCTTGCCGCGCTTCGCCAGCCACTTGTGCACCTTGCTTGCCCAGTCGCGCCAGTCCTCGCCGGTTATCAGGACACCGCCCCCGAGGTGCACCAGCTTCTCGCGCTGCAAGAGGAACGATATCAGCTTCGCTGAGGTTGGATAGTCGCGCTTGAGCATCGCCATCGTCGGATAATGCGTTGGCGAGCCCTCAAAACGCGCGATGATATCCTCGTAGGCGTCCTGCCATTGTGGCGGGATTTCATCCTTGCGTGGAAGCACAACGCTTGCCTGCTCGTAGCCTAGAGAATGCTCGGCGAGTATCTCCCGAATGGCGGCTTCCGGCAGGCGCGGCAGCAGGTTCCCTTCCGGCAGCAGATTGCGCATCGGCACACGCTCCAGCAACGGATTCGCCTCGGCAAGACCTGTGAGCTGCCGTTTGAGGCGGGTGACCTCGCGGCTGAGGACATCCGGGTTGTAGTAAGTGCTCTCGCTTTCGCTGAAGCCGGCTGAAGCCAGCACCGGCGCGAGCAAGTTCCACGCTTCCTCGTAGCGCTCCGGAGGAAGAAGCGAAAGCTGCGGTCGGAAGTCGCCGGAGATGAAGCCGTGGAATGCCAGATGCAGCGCGAATTCGGCAAGTGCGACCTGCACCTGTGTCGGAACACCATTCGCCGCCGCCTTGGCAAGCAGCTCCGCCGCCATCTTGAGTCGCGCCGCCATCTGCGTCCTTCGCAGCCCGCGCGGGATGCCATCGATGCTTAAAAGCCAACCCCCCACGGGAATCTTCCTCGTGCTGGTGCGGAAGAGAATCACCTCCGTGCCACTGGAGAGGGGGAGCTTGGTCTTCAGGTTCATCTGTGCCAGATATTTTCCCTCCGCGAACGGCGCGACCTGCAGGCGCTTCACCTCGATGAGAGCGCTGCCGACGAAGGCGTTCAGCTCCTGCGGCTTGCGCGCGATTTCATCAAGCGGAGGCGATTCCGCTCTGAGCATCTCCGGTGGCTCCATCAACAGCGCCTCGACTTGCCCCTTGCACGGCTGCGCACGCGAGGAAAGCAGCAGATCGCCCACCGCGATGTCTCCGCGCTTGACCCCGCTGAGATTGAAGGCGGTGCGGAAGTGCGTCCGCGCCTGTGGCATCTCCTCACCCGCCTGCTCGATGGAGCGCACCTTCACGTGCTTCCCGTCAGGATAGCGGTAGAGCGTATCGCCGGCTTTCACCGAAGCTCCGAGCAGGGAGCCGGTAACGATGACGCCTTCGCCCTTGAAGGCAAATACGCGGTCGACGAAGAAGCGGGCAAACGGTGCCGGGACAAGCTCCGATGCAACCTCTTCGCACATCCGCGCCAGCGCCGCCGACACCTTATCAACCCCCTCGCCGGTGAGCGCCGAGCAGGGCACGATTTGCGCGCCTTCCCAGAAGCTTCCGCGCACGAGTTCCGTCAGCGTCTCTCGCACTTCATCCACGCGCTCCGGCGGTACCAGGTCGGTCTTGGTTATCACGATGAGCCCGCGCGTGATGGGCGCGTAGAGGCTGGCGCGAAGATGCTCGCGCGTGCCCGGCATCACACCGTCGTCGGCGGCGACGACCATCAGCGCGCCGTCGATGGTAAGGACACCGCGCAGCATATTGCGCAGGTAGCGCTCGTGACCGGGAACATCGATGAAGGAAACCGGCACGCCCGACGGTGTATTCCAGAAGCCGAAGCCGAGCTGGATGGTCAGCCCGCGCCGCTTCTCCTCCGGAAGATGCATCGGGTTGACGCCGGTGAGCCGCTCAATGAGCGCACTCTTTCCATGGTCAGTATGCCCGAGGACTCCGATGGTCGGCATGGTGGAGGTATTTTACGGCATTCGGGCAGGAATGCGAACTGTTATGCTGCGGCGCCCGGAATGCCCGTCATTCGGTTCCCCGTAAGAAGGCGAAGCAAACGCGCCTTGACTCGCCTCTAGCTCCCGGCGGCGTCCACTCTGCTAGAATCGGAGCATTATCGGGTGAGGAGTGGTTTGTGATGCAGATGACCGATTGGACGGCAACTCTAACTGAGTGGTGGCAGAAGGCGATCGAGTGGGCTCTTCTCCACGGCGTCAAGATTCTCGTCATTCTCATCCTTGCTTACCTATTGGGCAAGCTGGCGCGCTTGGTCATTATGCGCCTTACCGGCGAAGTGAAGGAGCGTATCCGCGGCGACGACACGAAAAAGGCGGAGGCGGAGAAGCGGGCGCAGACGCTGGGAGTCATTCTTAGCGTCGCCGCGCGTGCGGTCATCTGGACGATTGCCATCCTGATGGTGCTTAACGAAGCCGGCTTCAACATCACCACGCTCCTCGCAGGCGCAGGCATCGCCGGACTGGCGCTGGGCTTCGGCGCTCAGAGCGTGGTCAAGGATATGCTCGCCGGAATGTTCATCCTGGTGGAAGACCAATACCGCGTCGGTGACGTTGTGAAGATAAACAACGAATACGGCGGGCTCGTCGAGAAAATATCTCTACGCACTACCTGGCTGCGCGACCTGCAGGGCAATCTGCACATCATTCCCAACGGCGAGATAAGCGCCATCAGCAACTACACCCACGAGTGGACGCGGGTGGTGCTGGACTTCGGCATCGCCTACAAGGAGGACATTGACACTGCCGCCTCCCTGATAAAGGAAGCCGCGATGGCGCTCTACAATGAGTCGGAGTGGCATTACAAGTTTCTTGAACCCCCCCAGGTTCTAGGCGTAGAGCAGCTCGCCGATTCCGCGGTGGTCATCAGAATGCTCGCGAAAACACGCCCGGATGACCAGTGGAACGTAGGGCGCGAGCTCAGGCGCCGCGTGAAGTACATCTTCGATAAGCACGAGATCGAGATTCCGTTCCCGCATGTCACGGTGTATTACGGCGAAGCCGAGCGCAAGACGGAGCGCGAGGTGCGGGCGGAGGAATTGTACGCGAAGAAGCCCATCGCCCGCGAAGGCGCCGGAGACGCCGAAGGCGAATAGACCGCGAGCCAGGCGCTGCGACGTGAACCTGCGCAGCCAACTTGCCGAGGCCGACGCGCGGATAGGGAAGCTGCCATTTCGCGGGACGGCGTTGCCACGTGTTGCAGCAGACCCTCATTGGGGGTAGAATAATGTGAGCCCGGAGGAGTCCCGGAATCTGTATCGTTAGACTGTTAGGGAGTCACAATCATGAACCGTTTTACGAGAGAGAGAGAGAGCACCTTCTTAAGGGAGCTCTCGCGGTAGTGCTCGTCTGCTTTGTCTTCACGCTTTCCGCCTGCGGAGGGGGCAATGCAAGAAGCGGACCCATCTCAATCGGCGTGTCGCAAGACGCGCAACCGGGGGCTTCCGAGCCAGCTCCCGATGCGAAATCCACCGCCGACTCGGGCGCGGGCGGAGGTTTTGGTGACCGACTGCCACCGCCGGGAGGACTGGGCGGAGGAGGTGGAGTTGATGCCGGCCCGCTCTTCCTGCAAAGCGCGTTGGACGATGGTCAGCTACATTGCATTGGTCCGTGGGGCCCGGTTGTCGAAAGTATGCAGGTCGAGCTGGAGGGAGGCGGCACGACAACCGTGAACCGTCTTTCCAGCAGCGACCCGTTTACCGGCTTTTACCAGCTTGGAGACGGTTCACTGGTGTTCACCAATCGAGACCTCTATGATGTTGTGAACGGCGTGCCAGTCGAAAACCCCCCGGTGATTGAGTGGACTGAGCCGGGCGGGGAGCGTCTGAACATCTTCGAGGGGGAGATCATCGTTTGGTTCCTTGAATCCGCAACCCAGTCCGAGATAGAGCAGGTTGTCGTGGACCACAATCTACGCGTCGTCACGTCATGGTTTCAGCCGCCCGACGAGGGCGAGAGCGGAAACGCACTGGCTTGGTTCCAGTTCAGATACGACGAGGAGGAATTCCCTACGTTCGGCGATGCATATGCGTATTTCACATCCCATCCACTGGTGGATGGCGCGTTTCCTAATCGCCCAGACGGGTGGGAAAGCACCTACGCGGGTGAGACTGACCCGGCGGACTGGTACTACCGTCCCGAGAGGCATGAGAACAGCTACATCAACGTCCTGGGAGTTGACGTCAGCGAAAGGGTACCGCTGGGGCCCACCGGCGGCAACTCGTTCTCCAACGAGATCATTGTCGTGATTGATGACGGAGTCTGGCCCGGCCATCCTGAATTCCAGGTGAGGACAGGTCCTCACAACGGCTGGCGCAAGACTACCTGGCTCGGAGGCTACGTTGATAACGAGGATTTGTGGGCCGGCGCGTACCTTGGCCACCCAAGGATCTACAACCCGGACCGCGGAACGCGCTCGAGCCACGGAACTGCGGTGGCAGGCATGTTGACTGCTACCACCGCCGACTCGCGCGGTGTTGCCGCTTCTGCTCCACGGCATGCCGTCACGTCGATCCGCATGGACGGCTACTATGACCCTGAGGATGGGAAGCTCAAGTTCGGTGAAACGGCTCCTATCAAAGCCGTCAGGCTTCTAAGGTTCGCCTTTGCGCATGACCAGTGGCTGAATCGGTTTCGAGTCGTCAATATGAGCTTCGGAACCTATAACGATTGCCACGCTTCGTATTGGAAGAAGATGATCAACCGTGACCTGGACATTAGCGACCGTCTGTATGTTGC
>MVCR01000096.1 GCA_002050035.1 Planctomycetales bacterium 4484_113
AACACCGAGGTCTATTCCAGCCTCCATTCGGCGGCAGAGCTCTACGCGCTGGCGAATGAGGCGTGGGACAAGCAGCTTACCGCTATTTACGGTCATCGTGTAAGCACGGCTCTTTCCTCATCCGCGGGTTCGGATGTGCGCAAGCTATGGAGCTCGGCACGCAGCAACATCAGACGAGCGCTGGAGAAGATGTAAGCGACCGCCCCGGGCTTAGTCCTTTCCTGATGCGTCACTTGACACCGCGTGCTCGCGGTATCGCAGCTTCTCAGGGGCAACCCAATTCCCTTGCCCCAATGGTATAATTACGATGATGAGAGTGAATCCCAACATCACTGAAAGCAACGGGAAAACCCGCATATATCCCATCAACCACACACTTGCTCCTGATGAGCTAGCGGATCTGGCGGAACGCGAACACGTGAGTGTCGAGCATCTAGTTGATGCCATCGCACGGGGCACCATCATCGTGCCGCGGAACCGTCATCGCAAGCCGATCCCTCCTGTCGCCATAGGCGCAGGGATGAGCACCAAGATCAACGCGAATCTGGGCACCTCCGCCCTGGCGTCTGATGTCAAGGAAGAACTCCACAAGCTTCACGTAGCGCAACTCATGGGCGCCGATACGGTTATGGACCTCTCTACCGGCGGTGATCTCTACGCAATCCGCCAGGAGATCCTCGATGCCTCGCGCCTGCCGGTCGGCACGGTGCCAGTATACGAGACGGGGCACCGTATGCTTGGTCGCAAGGGAGGATTCACCGCTGCTCCCGCAAGTCTGTTCCTCGAAGTGGTGCAGGAGCAGGCGGAGCAAGGCGTGGACTATATGACGATCCACTGCGGCGTTACGCGGAAATCTATGGAAGTGTTCGAGCGCACATCACGAATCACCGGCATTGTCTCACGCGGGGGCGCCATGATGATGAGCTGGATGCAGGCGAACAACGCAGAGAACCCTTACTATGAGCACTTCGACGAGCTAACAGACATCCTGGCGGAGCACGCAGTAACCTACTCTCTCGGTGATGGTCTCAGGCCGGGCTGCATTGCCGATGCCAGCGATCAGGCGCAATTCGCCGAGCTCTTCATCATCGGCGAGCTGACTCAGCGCGCATGGGAGAAGGGTGTGCAGGTTATGGTTGAAGGGCCGGGGCATATCCCGCTCGACCAGATTGAGATGAACGTGCAGCTTGAGAAACGCATTTGCCACGGTGCTCCCTTCTACGTCCTGGGACCCCTGGTGACGGACATAGCTCCCGGCTATGACCATATTACCGGAGCTATGGGAGGTGTCATCGCTGCTGCCGCTGGCGCCGATTTGCTCTGCTATGTTACGCCTTCGGAGCACCTTGCCCTGCCGGATGCTCGCGATGTACATGAAGGAGTCGTCGCGTTCAAGATAGCCGCTCACGCTGCCGATCTGGTGAAAGGCATCCCCGGCGCCCGGGAGTGGGATGACCGGATGGCACGCGCCCGGAAGGCGTTCAAATGGGATCAGCAGTTGAAGCTCGCGATTGACTCCGTCCGCGCACGCGAGTATCGGGAGCGCGACAAGGTTCCCTTCTCCTACGAAGGATGTACTATGTGCGGCGAATTCTGCGCCATGCGCGAGCTCGCTAGACGACGGCATCGAGAGGAGGCAGCGGAACGGAACAAGAACAAGCCAGCAACCAAGCGGGCCGCTTCATAAGCCTGCTCACCATCTACCGACTGCCTGGCGCACGGCGTCACTCAAGCAACTCATCGAGCATTCGCCCGTGCCGCGAAGAGCGCTCCGGTCATGCGGTACCACCGGTGCCTACGGCTTCCGCGCAAACTTCAGGTCGCCGTTTGTCCCATCGCCGTAGCTGATGGCAGGCTTGCCCGCGACTTCCGCCAGCGAGCAACCCCAGCCCACAGAGTCGACGTTGTCCACCAGTTCTTCCATCCATTCGCCGGTCGCGTCGGCGGCGCTATTCTGCAGGAATCGCAGGTCGAAGCTCAGCGTGTTCAGGGCTGCGATAGAAGGCAGACCACCGATCGAGCGTAAGCACACGGCGCCCGAGAAATGCGGCGCTCCCACGGAGACCAGGTCCCAGCTCCCGCTCCCATCGGCAAGCTCGTTTATCGCGAAGCGCAGCAGAAATCCATGTCCCTTCGTATAGGCGATTGCGGGACGCCCATCGATCTCTGCCAGCGAAACCGCGTTGAATGCGGCAGCCGGCACCGATTCCACCGTATTTGCGTTCCACGCGCCGCTGCCATCGTTTGCCGTGTTGATGGCGAATCTCACCGTGGCGCCGTCCTCGCTGATGTAGGCCACCGCCGGCTTGTCCCCGACCACTGCCAGCGAGATCGCCTTGAAATCGCCGGCTTCTACCGTGTAGCGCGTCCAGGCACCGGAGCCATCAGGCTGCGCATTGATGGCGAAGCGAGCACCCGTTTCCGGCAGGCTGTACGCCACGGCGAGCGTGCCGTTGACCTCAGCGATGGAATTCGCAGGACCGGCGCTGCCGTCGACCTTGCTGCGTGGACTCCAGGTGCCGCTGCCGTCCGCCTCCGAGTTGACCGCAAACCTGACACCCATGTCACCGCCTTGAACGGGAACGTTCCAAAAGTACGAGACCGCCGGTTTCCCGTCCACCTCCGCCAGAGACGGTTCCTGCCCGTTGTTATTCGCGGTGTCGATATTGCTCTTGGCCCAGGATCCACCGGCGTCGGCCTCTGAGTTAATGGCAAACTTCAAGTCGCCCTCCTCCCCGGACACGGAGTGGTAAGCGATGGCCGGCTTGCCACCCACAACAGCCAGTGCGGTGTACTGCCCTGCCGCAGACTCGCCAAGGCTGCTTCCAGCCACGACGGTGGACGGCCACAGGTTGACTTCATGCACATCGTAGTCCAGCGTGTAATCTGCCGTCCCGCCGCTTCCACGGTACACGTGCAGGTAGAAGGTGCCGCTCGTGGGAAGCACCTTCTCGATGTACTCGCTGTCGCCTGAACCACTGGAGCGCGCCAGCCGGGTGGTTCCGTCGGTGTCAAACAGCTCGAGATTGAGGTTCGCATCGGCAGAATTGAAGTCAATCCGGCTAGTGACCCGGTACCCCGCGATACCGGTGAATGCGAAGTAGTCAGTGGTATCGCCGTTATATCCGTCTGGTCCGATGCTGCCAGTGAATCCGGTCAAAGGTGGCTCCGGCAATACGTTGGCTTCCTGCCACTTGTCGTTGTCCTCGGTCTCATCGTAGGCTCCAGCGAAACTAACCCAGAGGTTGAATTGATAGGTATCCTCGCCATGTGCATTGGTCACCACGAGATGCGCGTGGTACTCATCCTCGTCACCCAAGGTTACTGTGGGGCTTGGCTCATCCGAGGTGTTCGGCTCGGCTCCGAAGCCAAAGTTCCACGCATACGTAAACGGCGGCTCGCCTTCAACATCAGCCGTGAAAGTCACTTCTGTGTGCGGAAACCCCGAGGTGGGATTCACGCCCTTGATGTGCGGCACCGGCGGTACCGGGATCACTTCATAGGTGAACGGCAGCGTGTCCTCTCCAAACGGGTTGCTTACGGTCACCGAGCCATCATAGTTGCCGATAGCACGCATGATCACTGAGGGGTTTGGCAGCGTGGAGGAACTGGGAGTGGCACCATCGCCGAAATCCCAGATGTAATCGAATGGCGGCGTCCCGAATACGGTGGCGCTGAACTCGACTGCACGCCCGGTTACGCCCGTTTCCGGTTGCACCGAGCTGAGGGTTGGCGGCCATCCCACTACCAGCTCAAATGGATAGGTGTCGCTTCCGTAGCTGTTGGTCGCCGTGAGTGTAGCATCGTAGGTGCCGAACATCTGAAGCGTAACTCTAACTTGCGGCTCATCAGTAACCGGGATATTAGGGTCAGCACCGCCATCGAAATCCCACTCGTAGGTGATCGGAGTATCACCGGTGACGACCGCGTGAAATGTTACTTCGGTGCCCACCGGTCCCGCCTCCGGAGTCACACTTTCGATATGTGGCAGCCCTGCGACAACCAGGTCGAAGTCCAGAGTGTGCTCACCAAGTGCGTTGCTCACGGTTACAGAACAGTGGTAGGTGTTAGGAGTTGTGAGAGTCACCTGCGGGCTCTCGTCGGTTGAAGTTTGGGGAGTCGCTCCTCCGTCGAAATCCCAGGCATAGGTGAACGGAGGTGTGCCACTGACATCGGCGGTGAATGTCACCTCTTCGCCGGGTGAACCGATGAGGGGAGAAACACCATTGATAGTTGGAGGGTCGCCTTCCTGGATCACCGGCACCACGTTGCTGGGGTCTCCCCGCTCTCCATGCGAATCCCGTGGCACCACCCGGTAGTACAGATTATCCAGGGAATCCAGGTGATATGTGAGCTGCTTGCGTCCTTCGCCGCTTGCGCTCGACAGATCTGCGGTGCCCACTTCAGAAAAAGAGGTCTCTTCCGTATCGTCGGCACCTTCTACCACGTAGTCTGCAAGCTCGACACCAAAACTCGCAGCGAGAGGCGTGATGTCCGCGATGTTGATGACCCCGTCGCCGTTGCCATCTACTATTTCGTTGATTGGAGCGCCACCCTCCACGTTCTCCTGGAAATGAGCTGCCAAGGGCGTAAGATCCAATACGCTCACGAGTCCATCCTGGTTGTAGTCGCCGCTGTTATGGTATGACCACGTCAGATCCCCGCTGCCACTGTCCTGATGGAGCGCCAGGTCGTCAATCACATTCTTCGGTCCGTGCGGCGGAGTAGCGACCACTTTCCCGTCTGCGACCATAACTCTGGACGCACCTTGCTGCCGCTCTCTGAGCGCCTCCCTCAGAGCCTCTTTTAACCGGCTAAAGAGCGCCGCATCCACTCCCGCAGGAGGTGTTGCCGCGTCAAGTTCTGCCTGCAATGCAAGCGGCAATACGCTCGCTGATGCAGGACTTGACGCTGCTGGTGCGGGCGCCTGGCGGTGCCCTCCCC
The DNA here is from genome assembly GCA_002050035.1 of Planctomycetales bacterium 4484_113. Classification (GTDB taxonomy): domain Bacteria; phylum 4484-113; class 4484-113; order 4484-113; family 4484-113; genus 4484-113. The sequence goes on from MVCR01000096.1 coordinate 4,945, forward strand.
CGCAAGCACTCAGCGCAAGAACAACTATGAATGCAGCGATAATACCGCGCTTTTCACAGGCATTTAACATGCATCACTCCTGAAAGCTGAGTTAG
>MVCR01000097.1 GCA_002050035.1 Planctomycetales bacterium 4484_113
CCCCCATCAATCCATCTCTTCCACCACGACCAAAGCCACGGCGCATTCCTTCTCATGCGTGATCGTGAGGTGGAAAGTGTGAAAGCTGAGGTCGAGCTGCGCGTGCATAAGTTTCGCTATCGCCTCTTCGCTGAAGGCGAAATAGGGCTGACCATTTTCGCGGTGTTCCACCCAGATGTTCTTCCAGCCGGGCCAGATTTGCGTGGCTTTGAAGAACGCCTCCTTCGCGCCGAAGAAGCCCGCGAGCGACCGATACGCGCCCTTGCCCCGTGCCTTCGCGTATGCCATCTCACTTTCGGCATACGCCTTCTTGGCAAAAGGCGTTTCGAAGTTCTTCCCCACCTTTTTCTCGACCCGGCTCACGTTCACAATATCAATGCCGATGCCGATAATCATCGCGCCTCGCCTCCTCTCGGAAGTGACCGCGAACGCATCACCACGCCCCACACCAGAACCGCGTTCAGTGCGATAAAGATGAGCAAGTACCAGATTAGCCAGGGAGTGTATATCGTCAGCCACAGCTCGCTCCTCGCGTAGTCGGGAAAGAGCTGGTTCCAGTAGTAGACGTCGTTGAGCCGCGCAAAGAACCCATTCTCCCCCGCCTGGAAGGAGAGCCAGAGAACACTCAGCTCAAGAATGAGATAGAGGGCGAGAGACGTGATGAACGACGAGACTGCGGCGAATCCTCCGCGGAGGCGCGGGTTGAGCAGGAGATAAAGCCCCGGCACGATGAGCACGGCGAGAAAGACGAACAAAGCCCGCTGCAGAAGCGTGATGATGTGAACATACTGGAAATACCCCAGATAACACAAATGCAGAACCGTGATGAGCGCCAGCAGCAGGCAGATCGCCAGCCACAGGCGCGGCGGATAGGCGGCAGGTGACTCAAGGGAGTTCTCGCTTCGCGGCTTGAATCGCGCACGCGCTCGCGCCTCCCATGTGAGTATCGCTACCAGCGAGATAACGAGCGAAAGCTCGAAGATTCCCAACAGGTGCGCCAGCAGCACCTCGGTGGGCCAGCGGGTAGCCTGCCTTTCAATCTGGTTGAGCAGCACTTCGAAGTAAACCGTGAGGATAAAGACGAACCAGAGCAGCGGATTGACAAACTGCTGCACCAAGATGCGTTCCACTCCGTCTGCGAAGTCGAAGAACCGCTGCACGCAGCTATTATAGCCGTTGCGCCACCACCTGAGCCTGCTATCATTGTGCGTACCGGAATACGTACCGCGATGATGTTGCTGCTTACAACGAATATCTATTCAGTGGTGCTCTTTCCAGCGCTCCCGCTCGGTGTGCTACTCGTCCTCTTCCTCATTCTATTCCTTTCAGTTCGCAAGGCGCGCAACCTGTCGCTGCTGGCACTTCCCAGTGAACTCCCACCAGAGCAAGAACCAAACGACCTACGCTTCGGGCGCACCAGTGGATATTACGCGGGCAGCTTTCTGAAGGGGCAGCGCTATCTCTTGCTGCCGCTTCAGGTCTGGGGCAAGGGCTTCGGTGGCACCGGCAACGGCAAGGTATGGCTGAGCCGTCAAGCCATCATCCTGCGCCGCTACCTGATACGCACGCCGGTGATAGTTCCCTACGCGCTCATTCACCGAATCGAAGTCCGCAAGGGCGCGATGGCTGGTGGGAAATACTATCCTGGCGCCATCATCATCGTCACATGGGGACGCGAGGAGCTACCGACAGTGAGCTACTTCGGCATCGCCGGCGGATTGGAGCTTGCCGCCGCTTGGGCAAAAGAGATCGCTCGTCGCGGCGACGCCCTGAAGTGGCAGCAGACGGATACCGCTTCGTGAGGCGTCCTCAGGCTTCGGTGGTCGGTGCGTTGAAGAGTAAACTGTGCGGTCCACTGATGCGGACCTCGGAGGGAAGCCCCAACTCTTCAGCGGGCGATTCTCCTTTCATCAGCGCGAACACGCAGCTTCCGGTGCCGGTGAGCGAAACCAGCGGGAAACCACGCTTGCGCAGCGAATCAATGGCTTCACCAACTGCTGGCAGTTCCTGTCGTGCTACTTCTTCGAAGTCATTGTGAGCGAGGGGAAGCGCCTCAGCGGCTCCCGATTCCTGCCATTTTTCCAGGAAGCGCGCCGTGTGGTTGCTGCTCTTCTCGCCTCGTTCGTCAAAGCGGGCGTACATGTCCTTTGTGTAGAGCGGCTGCGGCGGGAAGACTAGCAGCACGTGGTAATCCGCAAGCTGAAGTAATTCCTGCTTCGCCACCACTTCGCCAAAGCCCTGAACCCGCACCGTGCCTTCAGAGAGAAACGAGGGAACGTCGGCCCCGACGCGAGCAGCCAGTTCGGTGAACTGCGATGGCTCGAGAGCTGCAATAGCGGTTGCGGCGGCGGAAGGCAGGGCGGCGGTGCGTGTTGCCAGGAAGTGGATGAGTCTGAGAAAGCCTGCGGCATCACTGGAGGCTCCCCCCAGCCCAAAGCCTGCCGGAATCGCCTTCTTCACCTCTACCGACATTCCGGGAAGTGTGTGATTGACTGCCTCGCTCAGTGCATGATAGGCGCGAATCACGGTGTTCTCGCGCGGTGACGGCTCACCGTGGTGCAGCAGCATAGCAGACCGATGGAACTTCACAGTCATCCCAGCCCGTGTCAGGATGCGCACAGTGATTTCGTCACAGAGGTCGATCTTTGCCAGCACGCTGTCCAGGTAGTGCATACCGGCGGCGTCATCGCGTCCTAGCACTGAGAGGCTGAGGTTCACTTTCGCCGGGCACTTGGTGCGAAACACGAGCACGGTGATGATTATCGCACATGCGTCGGATCTAGCAACGACTGTCTGGCTTACTCTGAAGGTATCTCGTCTTCGCCGCGCTTGAATATGAGCACCGCATTATGTCCGCCGAACCCGAACGAGTTCGACATCGCGTAGTTCATCTGGTGCTTCACCGGTGTATTCGGCGTGTAGTCTAGGTCGCACTCGGGGTCGGGATTCTCGTAGTTAATAGTTGGCGGAATTTCCTGCCGAGCAAGCGCGAGCAGAGTAGCAGTAGCCTCAATGGACCCCGCAGCACCCAGCAGATGCCCGTGCATAGACTTCGTGGACGAGACCCTGACAGTGTGAGCGCGCTCACCAAAAACTCGCTTGATGGCGATAGTTTCGACCTTATCATTGAGCGGGGTCGAAGTGCCATGCGCATTGATATAGTCAATGTCATCAGGTGAGAGACCGGCATCTGCCATTGCCAGTTTCATCGCCGCGGCAGCACCAGTTCCCTTTGGGTCGGGCGCCGTGATGTGGTATGCGTCGGCGCTCGATCCATAGCCGACAATCTCGCCCAGAATGTGCGCCCCCCGCGCCTTGGCCGACTCGTAGGGTTCGAGGATGAACGCCCCGGCTCCTTCACCGACGACGAAGCCGCTCCGCCGGGCGTCAAAGGGTCGCGACGCCCGCTGCGGCTCATCGTTCCACTCGCTGGTGATGGCTTTCATCACGCAAAAGCCGGAAAGCCCCAGCGGGTTCAACGCCGCCTCGGAGCCTCCGGCGATGCAGGCATCCAGATAACCGTCGCGCACAGCACGAAAAGCCTCTCCAATGCTGTGATTGCTGGTTGAACACGCTGAAACATGCGCGAAGTTCGCTCCCCGTGCGCCCGTTTGCATGGCGATCACGCCCGCTCCAGAGTTGACGATAGCGTTAGGGATGAACAGTGGACTAACACGCCGAGGTCCCCGTTCCAGCAGTGCCTTCATCTGTTCATAGAGGGTATGAATCCCTCCGATGCCTGAGCCCATGTAGACGCCGATGCGCTCACGGTTGTCCTCGGTGATGGCAAGCCCGCTCATCCTGAGCGCAATCTTGGCGACGGCAACCGAGAGGCCGATGTACATGTCGTAGCGGCGGGCGTCCTTGGGGTTCATGAATTCGGTGGCGTCAAAGGGGCCAAGAGTCGCCGCGATCTGCACCGGGTACTCACTGACATCGAAGCTGTCGATGCGCCGGACGCCGCTGCGACCGCTGAACATTGCTTCCGCGAACGGGCGTAAGCCGGTTCCGTAGCACGATACAATGCCGATTCCCGTAATTGCCACGCGTCTTTTCATCAGAATCCTCCGCCGCAGTACTAGAGCCGCAAGCCGCCTCCGTTAATGTGAATGGTGGCTCCGTTAATGTAACTTGCCGCCTCAGTAAGCAGAAAGCAGATGGGGTACGCTACTTCCTCCGGATGCCCGAAGCGCCGCAGGGGAATTTGTGCAAGCACCGACTCCTTGAAGTCTCCCTTCATGTCCGCCGTCATGTCGGTCTCGATGATGCCGGGGATGACCGTATTGGCGCGGATGTTCTTGGGTCCGTACTCCAGGGCGATGCTCTTCATAAGCGCGGAGATTCCTGCCTTCGCCGCCGCGTAGTTGCTCTGACCGAAGCTTCCAATGGTGCCGGCAATCGAGGATACACTCACAATACGCCCGAAGCGCGATGAGGTCATCATCTTGAGCGCCTCGCGGGTCACTAGGAATACCGAACGCAGATTAACCCGTTGGCACTGCTCCCACTTCTCATCGGTGATGGAATGTGTGATGGCATCAAAGCGTGCGCCCGCGTTGTTGACCAGGAAATGCATCTCTCCCCATAGTTCCTGCAAATGGGCGAAAAGCGCCGCCACTTCCACGGGCTCGCTGACATCAGCGTGGAAGACTCGAGCTTCTCCCCCTGCTTGACGGATAGCGGCTGCAACCTGCTCCGCCTGCTCGCCGTGCTCGAAGTAATTGATGAGAACGCGGGCGTTGCTGCGTCCGAGAAGCTCCGCCACACGCGCGCCAATCCCGCGACTGGCGCCCGTAACCAGGGCTACGCGCCCTTGAAAGTCAAATGTAATGCCGAAGCTCTCTCTCGTGCCCGTGGTCATCTCCTTCGTTCCCTGGCGTAAGCCAATGCAGAATATAGCATATATCCTTTTAACCTTGTGGTGCCTGGCTGCGAGAATATAATGACCTGAAAAAGCCACAGGAGCGCTTATGCTCATACATCGTGCAGCCATCGTGCATCCCGAGGCCCGGCTGGAGCCAGGGGTGGAGGTCGGTGCCGGATCCGCAGGATCTAAAGTATGACGGTGTGGAGTCGTTCGTGGAAATTGGTGAAGCCTGCCGGATCCGCGAGTTCGTAACCGTGAATCGGGGTTCCAAAGAGGGATCGGTGACCCGAATAGGCGACCGGACTCTCCTTATGACCGGCACGCATATCGCCCACGATTGCCAGATCGGCTCTGACGTGATTATGGCGAATCTGGCGACGCTGGGCGGTCACTGTGCGGTCGAGGACCACGCGGTGCTTGGCGGGATGGCGGTGGCTCACCAGTTCGTGCGTGTGGGCAAGCTGGCGATGGTAGGGGGCACCAGCGGGCTGATGCAGGATGCGCCGCCGTTTATGATGGTTTTCGGCACCGCTCCCGCGCGGGTGGTCAATGTGAATCACGTCGGGCTGAAGCGCAATGGGGTTCCCCCAGAGATTCGCCTACACCTTAGACAGGCTTTTCATATCCTCTATCGGCAGGGACTACCCATCGACCGTGCACTGGCGCGGATTGAGGAAGAGCTCCCACACAGTGAAGAGCTTAGCTATCTGCTCGCTTTCTATCGCTCCAGCGAGCGCGGCATCTGCCGGGCATCACTGGAGGTCAGCGAAGCTGAGAAGGAAGAAGGACGCGAGGAGTTCTTCGACGATTTGACCACTAGCATCCCAGCAACCTAGCGGTTTCTCCTTTGCTGCAACTGCCGATATCGCTGCTTGGTTAGGAGCCCTGCCTCGCCACCTACGCCAAGGCTTGCTCGTTGGGGGTGGCTTTCTTCTTCTCGCGAGCGGTGTCCACTAACGCTTCTTGTAATCTCCACAAATGTATAGTATAAT
>MVCR01000098.1 GCA_002050035.1 Planctomycetales bacterium 4484_113
GACCCTCGCACCGCTCGTTCCCTGATAATGCAGGGGCGGGTGCTCGTGGACGGCAAGCGGCAGACTGCGGCGGGAAAGCGGATTCCTGATGATTCCGCCATCACCTTGCAGGAAGCGGAGATCCCCTATGTTTCTCGCGGTGCAGTGAAGCTCCATAACTGCTTGGAGGTTCTGGGCGAAGATGCCCCGCAGCTTGCCGGTGCGGTCTGCTTGGACGTTGGCTCAGGCAGTGGCGGCTTCACTCAGGTTCTTCTGGAGCGTGGCGCCGACAGAGTCTACGCCTGCGCACTGACCCTCGCGTGATTCTCCTCGAAGGAGTGAACGCACGCGAGCTCGACTCCGCTCTGATTCCTGAGCCGGTGGATTTCTTCACGCTGGATGTTTCCTTCATTTCCGGAGCGTCGCTCCTGAGGGTGATCCGTCCTCTGTGCAACGCCGAAGCGTCAGGTCTCTTTCTGGCGAAGCCGCAGTTCGAGCGCCAACCCGATCCGGCGGATGAAAGAAGCGGCGCGTTTGCCGATGGTGTCGTGCGCAGTCGGGAACTGCTTTGCCGTACCCTCCAGCGGGTTTTCGCGCTTACGATTGCTTCGCCAATGGTGGTGAAGCGTGTAATCACCGCTCACCCCCGTGGCGCTCATGGCAACTACGAGTTCTTCTTCCTGCTGGCGCTTTCAGGCGATGGAATGAGCAGCAACGAGTTCGTCCGGCAGGTGGAGTTGCTCGTGCAGCCGCTGGAGCTAGATTGACCGGGTTCCAGCTTCAGGTCTGCTCCCGCTGCGACCACAGACAGCCGCAGTAGTGTTGCCGGTAGAGATGGAGCCGTCGGCTCTCCTCAATGCTCTTCTTGAATCCTTCACGCTTCTTGAAGTTCGTCCAGATGTAGTCCACCCCCAGACGCGTCGCCGCGCGCTCGCCGATAGCGTTTACTGTATCGGCGCTCTTGTGAGGCGAGATAGTCAGCGTGGTGGCGAAAGCATCGAAGCCCAGCCGTCGCGCCATCGCGGCGGTTCGGACGAGGCGTAGCTGGTAGCAAAGCTCGCACCTGGCACCACCTTCGGGCTCGTTGCCGAGAGGGCTCAACTTGTGCATGACTTGCGCGGCGTCGCCGCCCTCCAGTCCGGTGTGAACTTCGGGCGGCAACTCCTCCAACGGCGCGAGTGACGAGGTGAGGAACGAGCTTGCGTGAATCACTTCTGCTTCATTATGAAAGAGGTCACCACGGGCCGCGCTGTCGTCGTCCCGAAGATACTTCCCCTCGATCAGGTGCACTTTTCGTTCTGCGGCAACCAGTCGCATGTCCGCCAGCCGTCGCAAGTACTCCTCGTCCGGATGGATGTTCGGATTGTAGAAATAGACTACCAGCTCATCAGCGAGGTGCTGCCAGAGCAGCAACGGAACTGTGGCGTCAGGAGCGCAACACGCGTGCAGAATGACTCGCTTGCCCTGAACTTGATTTGCCAGGAATGGTTCCCTGCCGAGGCACGACTGCGTCGCCTTATCGCTCACAGGCTCATTCTATCGCGAGTGGCAGTGCTCTTCCTAGCACCCAGTTCTGTTGGCCGCCCGGGCGCGTCCGAGCAGCGGGAATGTTACCCGTTGCTGCGAGCGGGCTCGTTGTGCCGGTCCGCTGGAGAGTCAGTCTGCGCTCGCGGCAGGTCTTTGCTATGCTAGTATAGATGGAAGCCAGGGCAACGCTTGCCCTGGCGCTGAAGACGGGCGAGCCTGATGCATCGCAGCAGATGGCAGTGCCCTTGCGGGCATCGGGCGCATCCCGCGGATGTCCTGACGGAGCGGAATAGCCTTGGAGTTGGCTGATGGAGCAAATCCGGGTTTGGAGCAGCGTTTGCAGGTGGCGCTCCATTTCAAGAGTCGCCTTAACACGCTGACCAAGCTGGTATTCCACCGCACGCGGCAGCTCGCCAATATCTCCTCATCCGAGGAGGGGCGCCGTTTGGCTCATGACCTACTGGCGGCAGCTCTCAAGTCAATCGCCGAGGGGGAGCTCGCTTACTACCTGCAAAGCCTGATTCGGCTTGTGGGACGCAATCTCAAGCTGGAGCTACGCATTGATGAGATTTCGCGGCTGGGGGAGGAAGTTTTCCTCGCACTGGAAGATGACTTGGCGACCAACTCGGCGCCTCCGAGCGCTCGCGATATCGTCGAGCAGCACTACACGAAATTCAAGAGCGATGAAGTCAGGGTGAAGCTCTTTCAGGACTACGTTCACCTGCAAGAAGATATCCTCTTCCGTCAGGTGGAGGAGCTTTCGCTGCTGGCATCGGTTTCTGAGCTCACGCAGGAGGATTTCCTCAAGGATACCGCGCTTCCAGACCAGCTAATCAGCCGTCTGATGAGCATATTGCAGGCGGATGATGCCGTGGCTTTCTTCCATTCTCAGTACTTCCGCGTCATTTTCACGCGGCTGCGAGGACAGGAGGATGCCAGGTGGCCACCGCCGAAGCTGCGCGAGTTAGTGGCCCGGGGTAGGGGCTCCTCTTTCGACCCCGATGTGGAGCGTCGATTCAGTCAGCTACTCGATGAGGGCTACTCGTGGGCAGCGGGGCATCGCGAGCGTGAGGTCTTGGAGCTCCTGGAGAGTTTTTACCCTGGCTTTCACGAGCACCCGCCACGCGCTCTGGTGCAGCGTATCCTTGATTTCGACATCGACAACCCGCTGCTGAAAGTGTGTTTGGTGCATTCATATATGACCTACGACCTGTTTGTGGATGCGGATAACTACGGTCTCATCTTTGTGAATCGGAGCTACCCTCCGGATTTCACCGAGGAGGACCACCGTTTCTTCGTTACTTTCGGCGGTCAGCTCAAGCAGATCGTGGGCAACATCATTCTTACCCAGCGCCTGCAGGAAATGGCTACCACCGATGCGTTAACCGGCGTCTACAATCGCCGCCAGTTTGAAAGCTTCATGGAGAGCGAGCTGGCGCGGGCGTCCCGCTACAACCAGTCAGTGGGACTGGCGATGATTGACCTTGACCACTTCAAGGAGATCAATGATACGCTGGGTCATCAAGCTGGAGATCATATCCTCGCCGAGCTCTGCCGCGTGCTTCAAGAAGGACTGCGTGTTACTGAGATCATCTCCCGCTATGGGGGGGAGGAGTTCGCGGTTATCATCCCGCAGGCGGATTTCGAGGTGGTGCGCGTGGTTGGCGAGAAGATTCGCTCTCTGGTCGAGGAGCATCGCTTCGTCTACGCGGGGAAGGAAGTTCCCCTGACGGTGAGTGTTGGACTGGCAGTGTTTCCCCAGATGGCTATTGACCAGCAGTCGTTGATTGAGGCGGCGGATCGAGCCCTCTACCGTGCTAAGCGTGAAGGACGGAATCAGGTCTGCTTCCCGGTGGAGCTGGGAAAGGAGGCAGGTCGCTGACCTATGTTCGAGGAGTTCTTTCGTGTCAACTACGAAGAGCGGGACGAGCCGGCGGCTCTCTTCGGTGAGCTGGTGGCTGCCATTTCCCGAGTCGTCAATCTGGTGGAATACAAGGATACGAATCACTCACAACGGGTAGCGGTGATGAGTCTGCGCCTGGCGCGTGCAGCGGGTGTGGATAGTGCTGACGATCTGACTCAAGTGTACTCCGCCGGGTTGTTGCACGACATCGGCGAAGTAGGAATCCCGGATACGCTTCTCTACAAGAAGGGGCGGCTCAGCGAGAAGGAATACCAGCTTCTTAGCACGCATACGAGAATCGGGCAGCAGATTGTCGAGCAGGTGCCGCTCTTGAAAGACGCCGCCTCTATCATCCTCTGGCATCACGAGCGGTGGGATGGCAGAGGCTACCCGGAAGGACTGGTCGCTGAGGAAACTCCTTTGCTGGCGCAGGTGGTGAGCCTGTGCGATGCGCTTGATAGCATCCGTCGGGGCGGACTTTTCAGTAGTCCCAGCGAATGGCGCAAGGAACTGGAGAGTTTCGCCGGCATCCAGTTCAACCCTTACCTCGTCCCGCACGCCGTGGCAGCTGTGGAGCAGGGGCATTTCGGAGACCTGGAGCTTACCGAGGAGGAGCGCGGGCTGATCACGGCGGTGGACAAGGAGGAGGAAGTCTATGACCAGTTTAAGGAGAACTACATCCCGATGCTGGTGAACTTCTTGACCACCCTGATGGAAGCGAAGCACAAGGAATCAGCGGCGCACTCGCGCCGCGTCGGTCGGCTGGCACGGAAGCTGGGGGAGAGGATGGGGCTTTCTGCGCTGGAGCTGGACACCCTGGAAATAGCTGGCTATCTGCACGACTCTGGCAAGATGGGGATTCCAAACTCGATACTGGGCAAGCGTGAGCCGCTGGACGAATGGGAGGTCGAGATTGCCAAGAAGCACCCCGAGTACTCAGCCAGCATCATCAGCCCTCTATCCGGTTTCGGCACGGTTGCGGAAGCGGTGCTGCATCATCACGAGAACTACGATGGGACCGGCTATCCCGACGGTCTCGCCGGTGAGGAGATCCCACTGCTATCGCGGATTCTCATGCTTGCGGATACAGCGGATGCGCTGGCTCACGTACTGAAGGTCTTCCCCAAGACTGCCGGCGGAGAGGGGAAACTGATAGCGGTGAGCGATGAGCAGAGCGGATACTTCGATCCGCAGTTCTGGAGCTATGCCGAGGCCGTGGGCCTGAGGCTGCCGGAGCAAGGAGGTGGGAACTGATGGGTCCTGCCGCTTCCTTTGCCACCTTTCCTCACTTCTTCTCCAGCGCCCTGGAGCTCTACCGTTACTCCACCATATTCTACTTCAATGTCCTGGGGATCAACGCGCCACTTTTCATCAAGCGCAACTTCCAGACTCGGCTGATAACGAATGCGTTCCTTCCGGGAGCCTACGAGACGAGCCTGGCTCTCATCGAGAACGATCATTTCCTGCTATCCGCGGTGGATTTGCGAAGATTGATTCAGTTGGCTCAGGATCTGAATTTCGAGCCTGGCAGTTACCCGCGACGCAGCTTCGGAGGTGTGGAGCTGCCGGCACCGTTGTGGAACTACTTCGACGAGGCGCTCAAGCTCTCTCTGTCGGGCGAGACGCGCTACCACCGCGCTATATTGCACTTCTTCCTCTGGCATCTTGCCAAGTACTACCTGCGGGATGACCCCCGCAGCCTAGAAGTGGGACCGTCCCGAAGTCTGGTGTCGCTGGTGAAGTTCTACTCGGCGGAGGT
>MVCR01000099.1 GCA_002050035.1 Planctomycetales bacterium 4484_113
TTAAGCACAGACTGCTGCCCCATAAGCTCGGTGTAATTGGTGATGTTGAAGTTCACGGTGATGTGCGTGAGCTGGTTGACTACAGCCGGATCGGGAGTGATCGTGACATCACCGGCGTTGGGGATGTAGCTGTCGCCAGCCCAGGCATCCTCCTCCGGATAGACATAGAGGTCAACACTCACAGTGCGATCGCCCTCTTGCGGTATCAGCAGGTGCCAGACTCCGCGTTCGAGGAAGGTGACCGGTATCACCACGGTGCCGTCCCATCCTCCCTGCTGGTTATCCCGCTCGCGGGCGTAGACAGTTACTGTTAGCGTTCGGCTAGCCTGATCGAGTGATGACTCCTGGCTGATGATGTCCGTGAACTCGGTCTTGTTGAAGTTGATGGTAATGTGAGCAAGCGTGTTGACCTGCAACGGGTCAGGACTGGTGACGACATCTCCGGCATCCGGCAGGTAGCTGTCACCTGCCCACAACACCGGTTGTGGAGCGCCCTCTTCCGGTTGAACGAACACATCAACCTGGGTCTGCGTTCCTTGCTCCTGCGGGATTACGATGTGCCAGACTCCCGCGTCCAGGAAGGTCACCGGCACCACCACGCTGCCGTCCCAGGTTCCAGATTGATTCAGCAGCTCACGTGCCACCACCGTTACGGTGAGGCTTCGGCTGTCCGCATCGAGAGTCGATTCCTGACTGATGAGTTCAGTGGAGTCGGTCTTAAGGAAGGAAATCGTGATGTGCGAGAACTTGTTCACCGTCAGCGGGTCGGGGTCGGTCGTGACGTCCCCGGTGTCAGGGAAGTAGGGATCGCCGGCCCAAACCTTCTCAACCGGTGCGCCTTCTTGAGGCTGGACGTAAATATCCGCCCCGACCACACGGTCGCCTTCTTGGGGTATCGCGATGTGCCAGATCCCGGGTTCCGGGAACGTTGTAGCCACTCCTAGGGTCCCGTCCCATGTTCCCTTCTGACCATCTCGCTCGCGGGCATATGCAGTTATGGTGAGAGTCCTCGTGTCTAGGTCGAGAACTGACTGCTTGCTCACTAGTTCCGTGTAAACAGTCGTGTTGAACGTAATCGTGATGTGCGTGAGCTGGTTGGCGATGACGGGATCGGGATCAGTCGTGATGTCCCCGGCATCCGCCAGGTACTTGCTGCCAGCCCAGGGGTCCCACCAGGAATTGTCGCCACCACGGCAGCTCGCCGCTAGGACTATGATAGCCACAGCTGCCAGAATGGCTCCCAGTATCCGACCGAGTCTAATAGTTCTTTTCATAATGCACCCCCGATGAATCGGTTTGCTTTTCCGGATTGCATCTTGGCAGGTTCTCATATCGACGAATCCAGAACTTGGCGGGTTCAGGTCGCCCGTTGGCGCAAAACCGTACATTCTCGCTATGCGCTGGCGAGCCACTCCTTATTCTACCACATTGTTGATAACTTGTGGATACCCGCTGTCCTTGACGCATGAGGACGAGCCTGGGGAGTCAGGCTGGTGGTGTTCGTCCAGCGTCACGAGATCCTCAGGCAAATCATCTGCGTGTACACACATTGCTTCGACATCCCCAGTCTCTCGGCATCCGGTGGGCTTCAATCCATTTGGTTTCCTCCAGTAGAAGTGGTTCTTCTCCTTCGCACTGCACCGTTTTTCATTCGCTGCGGAGACGGGTGAGAAGCCATGCCTGTTGTTCAGAAACCTGATATATCGGCGCACAAGGATTTGTTCCTGTATCGGCTGCGGCATTCAGCGTCGCACATTATGGCTCAGGCGGTGGTGGAGCTATTCCCTGACGTGAAGCTCGGCATCGGCCCGCCGATTGAGGACGGGTTCTACTACGACTTTGACACTCCCCACACCTTCACGCCGGACGACTTGGCGCGAATAGAGGAGAAAATGCGCAATATCATCGCGGAGGATGCAGCGTTTGTGCGGGAGGAGAAGTCGCGGGAAGAAGCTGTGCGGCTCTTGCAGGATCGGAATGAGCGCTACAAGCTAGAGATACTCAGCGATATCCCGGCTGACGAGCCAGTGACTTTCTACACCAGCGGACGCTTTACTGATCTTTGCGAGGGGCCTCACGTCGAGCACACCGGCGAGGTAAGGCATTTCAAGCTGCTCAAGGTGTCCGGCGCCTACTGGCGCGGCGTGGAGACCAACCCGATGCTCCAGCGGATATACGGTACCGCTTTCGAGACCGAGGAGGAACTTCGAGCTTACTTGCGCAGAGTGGAGGAAGCGGAGAAGCGTGATCATCGCAAGCTTGGCGCGGAGCTCGGCTTGTTTGGCTTCTTTGAAGAAGCCGGCGCCGGTCTCGCCTTTTACTATCCAAAGGGTGCCACCTTGCTGCGTCAGCTTGAAGAATGGATGTACGGGGAGCACCTTCGCCGCGGCTATGAGCCCCTGCGTACGCCGCATATGTTGAAGACCGATTTCTGGAAACTCAGCGGGCACCTTGACCATTACCGCGATGCGATGTTTTTCATTAAGGATATGGAGGGAGGCAGCGCGGATGCTCCTATCCCCGGTATCTCTTACGGCGTCAAACCGATGAACTGTCCGGGGCACGTCCTGGTCTACCGCAGCCAGACCCGTAGCTATCGCGACCTGCCCATCCGGTACTTCGAGTTCGGTACCGTATATCGTGATGAGCGTGGCGGTACAATGCGGGGGCTTTTGCGTGTCCGCGGGTTCACGCAGGACGACGCCCATATTTTCTGCACTCCAGAGCAATACGAAGAAGAGGTCTCTGCCTGTCTGGATTTCTGCTTCCACACGCTGGACACCTTTGGCTTCGACTATTACGTAGGTCTCAAGACTCGCCCTGACGACAAGCTGGGCAGCGACGAGATCTGGGATATGGCTGAGGGCGGACTGGAGAAGGTGCTCAAAGACCGCGGTGTCCCCTTTTTCTACGGTCACAAAGACGCCACCTTTTACGGGCCGAAGGTCGACTTCATCGTTCGCGACAGCCTGGGGCGTGACTGGCAGGGCTCCACGGTGCAGCTCGACTTCAACCTGCCGGAACGCTTCGGGATGGAGTATGTGGATGCCCATGGCGAAGCGAGGCGTCCAGTGATGATTCATCGCGCGATTCTGGGCAGCTTCGAGCGTTTCATCGGGCTGCTGGTAGAGGAGTTCAACGGTGCATTCCCGCTCTGGCTCGCTCCGGTTCAGGTGCGCGTTCTGCCATTGACCGATGAGCTGAACGATTACGCTGCGGGAGTGCGGGGTCAGCTCCAGGAAGCGGGCTTTCGGGTGGAACTTGATGACCGGAGCGAGAAACTGGGCAAGAAGATTCGCGACGGCACTGTGCAGAAAATCCCCTATCTCGTGGTCATAGGCAAGCGTGAAGCTGAAAGCGGCAAAGTGGCGGTACGCAGTTACTTTGACGGCGACTTGGGGGCGATGGAACTTTCGCAACTGAGTGCTAGAATGAAGGACGAGGTCGAGCGCAAGCTCGCCCGGAGAAAGGACTGAAGGATTGACCATGGCTTCTTCCGCGGGTACACTTGCGGCAGTGATTCTGGCAGCGGGACGTGCCACCCGCTTCAAGTCACAGGTGGGTTTGTCCAAAGTCCTCTACCCGCTCGCCGGCCTGCCAATGGTCGAGCACATACTGCGCGTTGTGCAGAAGCTCCAACCTGAGCAGATTGTTATCGTCGTCAGCCCGGAGACGCAGGAAGCGCTGCTGAACCGATTCGGTCACCTCTATACGTACGCCATACAGGAGCCGCAACTGGGAACCGGCGATGCACTGGCAGCGGCGCTGCCGGCGATTGATGTTGCAGCGGACTACTTGCTCGTGCTTCCTGGCGACGTCCCTCTGATCACCGAGGAGGCTCTGCGCGAGCTTATGACATCCGCACGCGGTGCAGATGCCGCCGTGCTGACGTTCGAGCCGCCGAATCCGCGTGGTTATGGTCGTATCGTGCGTGACGAGGATGGGCGGCTGGTGAGCCTGATTGTGGAAGACTCCGATGCCGAGCCGGAGCAGAGCGCGATTCGTGAAGTGAACTCCGGAATCTACGCCCTTGAGCAGCGATGGGTTGAGCGGTCGCTAGAACGCGTGCGCCGCGAGTGTGGCAAGGAGAATCGGAAGGGCGAGTACTACCTGACTGATATCGTGAGATTCCTCCGCACCTCACCGGTGCTGCACCAGCCGTGGGAAGACCTAATGGGAATCAATGACCGCTCTCAGCTCGCGCTGGCTGAAGATGTAATGCAGGAGCGCATTATCGCCGCTCATGCTCACGATGGGGTGAGCTTTATGCGGGCAGAAACGACTTATGTGGAAGCCTCGGTGCGTATCGGTGTGGATAGCATCATCTATCCTGGCTGCCTGCTCCGCGGAGAGACCGTTATCGGCGAGAGCTGCCAGATTGGCCCGATGTGCTATTTGGATGATTGCCGCGTGGGCAACCGCAACCAGATCGTCTATGCTCATCTGGTGAAAGTGCACTCGGAAGATGATGTGAAGATAGGTCCTTTCGCCAATCTGCGACCTGGAACGCACCTCGCTGAGTCGGCGAAAGTAGGCAGCTTCGTGGAGATGAAAGAGACACGCTTGGGGACTGGCAGCAAGGTTCCTCACCTAACCTACCTGGGTGACGCCGAAGTGGGTCGCGATGTCAACATCGGTGCAGGTACGATAACCTGCAATTACGATGGCTTCGACAAGTACCGAACTACGATTGAGGACGAGGTTTTCATAGGCACCAACAATGCCATCATTGCGCCGCGTCGCATTGGCAAGGGCGCCTACACCGCGGCAGGCAGCACGATTAATCAGGATGTGCCGCCTGACGCGCTGGCGATTGCTCGCGGGCGACAGGTGAACAAGGAGGGCTATGCGAAGCGGCTGCGGGAGCGGAAAGCCAGGAAGCGCACGGCTGACGAGGGAGTGTCTGACGAAGACACTGCCGCGCCTGAGAGCCATCTCGACACAAAGGAGCAGGATTAAGACTCGTGTCTTTCGGGAGGGAATATGAGTGTGGAACTCCAATTCATCAAGAAGCTGACCCTGGTCAGCGGTAACGCCAATCGCCAGCTGGCGGAGGATATCGCGGAGCATCTGGGGATCCCGCTCACGCAGATGGCTGTAAGCCGCTTCGCCGATGGCGAGACGCGGGTGAAGATCGATGAGAGCATACGGGGGCAGGATGTGTTCGTGGTGCAGCCGACAAGCCCTCCGGCGAATGAACATCTGATGGAGCTTCTCATTATCATCGACGCGCTGCGGCGTGCCAGCGCACACCGGATAGCCGCGGTAATTCCTTACTATGGGTACGCTCGGCAGGACAAGAAGGTGAAGCCGCGGGAGCCGATAACGGCGCGCTTGGTGGCGAACTTACTGGAAGTGGCGGGCGCCCAGCGAGTGCTGGCGATGGACCTGCACTCGGGTCCTCTACAGGGGTTCTTCAACATTCCAGTGGACAATCTCTCCGCTCTGCTGCTTTTCGTCCAGCACATCAAAGAGCATGGATTCACTCCCGAGAAGACGGTGGTCGTGAGTCCGGATGTGGGCGGCGTTGCGCGTGCCAGCGAGGTCGCCAGCCGCGTAGGGTTCGCTCTGGCAATCATTGCCAAGCGGCGTCCGGAACCCAACGTCGCAGAGGCAATAGAGCTCATCGGCGATGTGGAAGGACGCACTTGCATCCTCTACGACGACATCGTGGATACCGGCGGCAGCGTCGTTAATGGTGCGAAGCTGCTGGAGAGGCGGGGAGCCGGGCGGATCCTCGTCTACGCCACCCACGGTATCCTCTCTGGTGATGCTCTACAGCGGATTGAGCAGAGCCCTATAGAGAAGGTCGTGATCACTGACACGATAGCCTTCCCGCCGGAGAAGCAGAATGGCAAGGTGGAGATAGTGAGCACTGCGCTCACGTTTGCGGAAGCCATCAGGCGTGGATTCGCTGACGAGAGCATCTCCACTCTGTTCAAATAGGGATTCGCTGAAGACTCCTCTACGAGATTCCCTGTCAGTTCTCCAGCGAGGTTAATCCTTCGCGGATGGCGATCTTGGTTAATTCCGCCAGGCTGCGTGTACCCAGCTTGTCGCCGATGTGCTGACGGTGCGCCTCTACGGTCTTCACGCTCACGCCGAGTTGCGCAGCAATCTCATTCATGCTCTTGCCTTGAGCGAGCAGCCCGAGCACTTCGCGCTGTCGTGGGGTGAGAGAGGACAGAGCGGCTGATAGCGTAGTCCCCTCCGGTGATTGCTCGTGCAAGCCCGGGCTGAGGTAGGTCTTACCTTGCATAACAGTATGGATGGCTCGCACCAGTTCCTCGTAGGCGCATTCCTTCAGCAAATAGCCGGAAGCACCCGCGTCAAGCATGCCTTCCACATACCTTCGATCTGAATGGAT
>MVCR01000100.1 GCA_002050035.1 Planctomycetales bacterium 4484_113
TACCGCAGGAAATGCCTCACCAGGAAGAAAAGGATGACAGCGATGCCCGCGAAGAGAAGTAGCATTGCCACCGCGTTCGCTGGCGATGCCAGGGGGCGGTTGCTGGTGCCGGCGCGAAACAGCAGCGCGACGATGAGGACGTAGCATACGGCGAGGAAGAGGTAGAAGAGCAGGTTCGGCGAAGCCGCAGCGCTCGGGCTGAACAATTGGATGTCGCCGAGCATGAGATAGGCGCCCACCACGAGCGCCACCGCCGCCGACAGCACAAGGTACCATCTCATATCTAGGTTCATCTAGCAGCGTCTCCGATTCGCTGGACATTGCAAAGCGGTAGATACTCCATATCACCGCTCTACGCCCATATCATACCGCAGGGCGCCCATCCCCCAATCCTCTATAATGGGGCGTGATGGCGATGCGGATTCCACCGGAGCTTGCAGAAAGGCTGAGCGCATTGCGGGCGCAGAAAAAGACCATCGTTTTCACCAATGGCTGCTTCGACCTCCTGCATCCCGGGCACATCCATCAGCTCCGCGAGGCGAAGAAGCTGGGCGATTTCCTGATAGTGGGCTTGAACTCCGACGCCAGCGTCCGCCGCCTGAAAGGCGAGGGCAGACCGCTCCTATCCGCCGATGCCCGCCGCGAGCTTTTGCTCGCCATTCGCTACGTTGACGCGGTGATTGTGTTCGACGAGGACACGCCGGAAGCCCTCATCCGCGAAGTGCAGCCCGACGTCCTCGCCAAGGGCGCCGAATACACGGAGGAGGACATCGTGGGCGCGGAGTTCGTGCAAAGCTGCGGCGGCAGAGTCGTCCGCATCCCGATGCTCGCCGGCTATTCCACCACTGACCTCATCGCGCGCGTGCGGGGGAAGTGAGATGCTCCACTCGCTGCGACGCCTGTTTACCCGCGCGAGGCACAGCCCCGGCAGCTACTTCTATCCTCCATACTGCATCTTCTGCGGCGAGATGGGTCGCGGCCCCGTGTGCGACACCTGCATACTCGCTTTCAGCGTGGTCAGACAGCCGCCGCCGCATTCTCGGGCGCTACTTCGCGGAGCAGCTACTGGCGCACTTCGGCGGGCTTAGCGGACTCGCACTTCGGCGGGCTTAGCGGACTCGCGGCGCATTTCGGCTGGGATCCGGCGGACGCTCCCGCCTGCATCGTGCCGCTGCCGCTGCATCCGCTGAAGCGCTTCCGTCGCGGGTTCAACCAGAACGAGCTCCAGAACGAGCTGGTGCTGCAGTTCTACGCGCCGCCGCTGGGGCTTCCGGTCGCCTCCGGCTTGCTCCGGCGGGTGCGCAACACGCGCTCGCAGGTGGGGCTGGGGGCCAGCGACCGCTTCCGGAACGTGCGCAACGCTTTCGCCGTGCCGCCGCGGATGCTGCCGCAGGTGGAGAACCGCAGCGTGCTTCTGTTTGACGACCTCATCACCACCGGCGCGACCGTAAACGCCGCCGCCCGCGCGCTCAAGTCAGCCGGCGCGAAAAAGGTCTACGCCCTCTCGCTCTTCACGGCATCGCTGAAAGGGTAGACGGAGGCTTCGTTCACTCCTTTGGGCGGGCTCTCCGCGCCCCGCCTTCTTCTCCTGGATCACGGGCGTCCTCGCCCGTGATTCCAACAACCAACGACTAACAACCAACAACCACGCAGGCTCCGCGCCGCGCCTTCTTCTCCTGGATCACGGGCGTCCTCGCCCGTGATTCCAACAACCAACGACTAACAACCAACAACCGTGCAGGCTCCGCGCCGCGCCTTCTCCCCCTGGATCGCGGGCGTCTCGCCCGTGATTCCAACAACCAACGACTAACAACCAACAACCGTGCAGGCTCCGCGCCCCGCCTTCTTCTCCTGGATCACGGGCGTCCTCGCCCGTGATTCCAACAACCAACGACTAACCACCGCGCGGTCTCCGCGCCCCGTGGCGTCGATATGCGAGGGAAAGGGCTCACTTCGTCGGCGATGATGAGCCTTCCCTTCGGGGGCTACTCAGCTGGGCGCAGATGCAACACAGGAGTAGAAGGAGAACGGCAACTAGGCAGATGAGCGCTGTAGTCTGCGAGCACCAGCCTTCTAGAACTGCTCCACCAGTGAGCTCTGCTAAGGCAATCAGCACAATCAACAGCTTCAGGGGACACACGATAAGCGGCCAAGTACGAACCGTAACATCCAATCCCAGTTTACTTTCCGTTTCCTCTATCTTCTTTACGCCCCAGTCGTTCGCTTGCACTAACCCAAGGTAATGACAGAAGACAAGGATGCCGACGGCCCCCATGAAGACCATAACGAGGCCCGGTTCGCGTCCTTGGACGTTCTCCGAACCCGCCAACGAAAGAAGAACCAAGCCTAGATAGGCAAGTGGTATCTGCCAAATCTGCTGAGCGTAGAGCCTCACACGCTGGTTCAACTGATTCAGCTGCTCGATGAGAGCCGGATTGTCTATTGCCGGGCGTGGTTCGTTCATTTGCTGCCTCCTATCTTGATCACATAGCGGCTTTCATCTGGTTCAGTTCGTCGGCGGCGATTGGACGAAAGCGTTAGCACAGACTATCCATTCTCCCGCTCGGCGAGCAATCGTTTGGCTTCCTTGAGGTCGATCTTGGCTTTGTGTCCATGCTTCTCCAATAGGTGGAGCAGATTCGCGCCGCTCAGGAGCGTTAGAGGCTTTCCCTTGGCGAAATCATACGAATCCGGTCCGTAGTCAGACGTTGTGATAAGTATGCCCTTTGTAGCACCCTCGTTTATCACAGTTCCATAGAGGTCTCTCACCGCGTCAATACCAACGACGTTCGTGTATCGCTTCGCTTGTATGACAATCTTACCTCCGCGTATGGGGTCAGGGTCGAAAGCAATGGCGTCGACGCCACGGTCTCGCGAAGCGCGTGTGATCTTGACTTCACCTCCTCCCGAGGAGAACTCCTTCTCAAACACCTCCCTGATCAAGTGCTCGAAATCCTGCCAGTCGATCGCAGCGACATTGACTGCCTCGTTCAGAGTGCTAGCTACATCGTATCCTTCAATGAAGCGCTTGTCTGACCTATCCATCCTGATGACAGGTGCTATTGGTGATAATCCGTGGAGCTTGGAGCTTCCGACTCCCTTTAGGGACTTAAAGCACGCCTTGGGGTCGACATTCCTCAAGTCAAGAGCCAGGAATTCCTCCTTGTTGGTGTGAATAGATAAGATGCACGCAGTTGCCTCCTTCCCCGTTGCAGCATCTATGGAAGTGACCCAACCGTTGAAAGCAATGGAATCGATTGCGTTCGCTTCGTCGGAAACGAACAGCTCGTACAGCGTCCTCAGGCAGACTTGGTAGAGAATAGAATCATAGCGCTGGTTTGCCTCCCTTTCAGAAACCATGACCTCTGAGAACTCATCTCTCGTCGCGACGTATTTCACTTCCTTCAGTCTCGGAATGTCGCCGGGTGGAGGAAGGGCATAATCGAGCACTAGGATTCTGTTCTCGGGGTTATAGTCGAGTTCGTGCGTCTTTGGGAAGAACTCCGGATACTCTGAACGCGACAGAATCACTCTGCAGTACTCGGGGATAGCCTTGGGCTCGCCCCTTTCGTACTGTGTGCGCTTGGCGTCTATCTGCTTGTTATGTTCGTCCTGCCTTCGGAGAAAGGACTGCCTCCTGCACTCCCACGCTCTCCGCTCGCGCTCAAACTGCTCAACCCTCGCTTGATTCTCTTTCTCCACAGCCTCCACCTTCTTCCGCCATTCGGCATTGTCATTCTCCAAAGTCTCTGCCGCAATCGCTTTGGCTCGGGATATGCTGGATTCCCTTCGCGTCCTCGAGAGAAGGTCAAGTAGAGAACGCCTGTAATAGTTCCGCCAATCGTAGCGCCTGTCAGTCTCGGACGGAGGCTGCGGCGGTTCAGCAAGTTCAGGGTGTTCCGGTGGCGACTCGCCGAACTGCTCTTTGTCTTTCAGCGCTTCCCAATCAATCCCATGGTTCTTGTCCAATGATTGCAGGAGGAGGGAATCAATGGCGCCGAGGCGGTCTTGAGCCTGCCTTGTGAGCTTCGCCGCGGCGTCCTTCATTGCAGCCTTCATCCAAGCTCGCCACCATGTATGGATTTGACCTCGCAATCTTTCCATGGCTTCTTCTGCTCCGCGAGCCCTCATGACGCTGCTCTTGTGAAGGCCTGTGTGTTTCGCTTCGACCACTATCTTGCCTCCGTCGGCATATATCTGATCGGTGAGGCCTGCGGCGAAAGCATCTATCGAAGCTGTGACTTCTTCCTGAAGGGCATTCAAAGTGTCGTTGCTGACGTTCCCAAGCATCAGCCTTCCGCTAAGAGAGGTTATGTCAACTTCTTCGCCCGATAGTATCTTCTCACCTACCTGGGTAATGGTTAGGTGGGATGTACTTGTGCGCATCGATTCCCACTTATCGGTCATGTCAACATGCCTCCCGCGATTCCAGCCACGCTGGCGCACTGCACAGAAGCTGTAGCGGTAACCCACCGAGCAGAGCGAAGGAGCGTCTGCCCAGTATCGCGTCGCTCACGACTGAAGTCATTCGCTTGAGCACAGCCAAGCTCCTCCCATAGTATACCGCAGCTATGCGCTAGAACGGGGAGGTCGGCAGCAGGTCGTCGGTAGGTGGTGGCACATCGTGAGGTGCTTGAGACGGTGCCGACGGAGGACCCCATGAACATACTCGGGTTTGCCGGGAGTTTGCGCAAAGGGTCGTGGAACAAGATGCTTGGGTAGTCCGCGCGCGCATCCCAATCGCGCGACCCTAGCAGCGCAGCAGCGCTTCCACCGAGATGTCCTCGTCCAGTTCCTCCCAGTGGATGCCGACGCCCTTGCCGATGAGCCGCCAGTTCTTGCGCTGCTTTTCGCTGGCATCGCGCAGCCGCGGGAACCACTCCAGCGGCACGCTTATCTCACGCCCGTCGGACAGCCGCACGTGCATCATCTCCGCGTCAAAGCGCACACTTGCTGCCGTGACAGCACCCAGCTTAATCGAAGAATTCATGCCACTTCTCCAGAAACAGCTCGCGGTGCTCTTCCACCAGCTTTCGCAGCTGATTCAACTCACTGGCATTATACCCGACCGAGCGTGCAAGCATCACCGGCTCGAGCCAGAACTTGGCGTAGTTCTCCGCGGTCTCGATGTGGATGTGCGGCGGCTCGTCTCCTTCGTTGCTGAAGAAGAAGAACCGATGCGGGCCGGTTCTCAGCACGGTTGGCATACAGCGGCTTCATTATGCCGAGTTGCGTGTAGTGAGGACCGAGGACTGCATTCCCGGGTATCCACCGGCTTTCCAACCCGCATTCCCCCTCTCCCCCTGGATCGCGGGCGTCCTCGCCCGTGATTCCAACAACCAACGACTAACAACCAACAACCGCGCAGGCTCCGCGCCGCGCCTTCTTCTCCTGGATCACGGGCGTCCTCGCCCGTGATTTCTATTTGTACTGAGTAGGCGGGGCTCACTAGACCAGCGCTATCTGAAAACTGAAAGCCGACGACTGATGACTGACGACAGACCTAACTACTGCACTACTTCCTCCCCCTCACACCTTCATCCGCGCTCTGATGACGCGCACGTATTTCCCGAACTTCGCGGCGCCAGCGGTATCCTTGAACGCCCTCGCCGTTTCCAGAAGCTCTTCGGCCCGGTTGAGCGCCGCGTCCAGCTTCCCCCGCGCAATCAGCTCGTCCAACTCCGGCACCGGCTCCTCAACTGCGGCGGGCGCTTCAATCGCCGCCGCCTCTTCTGCCGCCAGCGGCGCGTCCGGTCGCGGTGCGCCTTCGGTATCCGTTGCCGCTTCACGGCGGGTAACCTCCGAGGCGAAGTAAGCCTTCGGCTCCTGCATCACCTGCACCTTCGCTGCGCGATCCTGCGCCACCGTCATCAGCCAGTATGCGAG
>MVCR01000101.1 GCA_002050035.1 Planctomycetales bacterium 4484_113
AGCGGGAAGTTGGGCTGCTCCAGGATCTGCTCGCGGAAGTAGTTGCAGACTGGAACTTCCGCCGTGGGGATGAGATAGTAGTGTGGCTGAACGGTGCTGCCGTAGCCGGTTTGGGACAGAGGCACGAAGACGTGATACATCTCCTCGGAGAACTTCGGAAGCTGACCGGTGCTGAAAGCAGAACTCTCTTTCACCATGAACGGTGGACGCATCTCAACATAGCCGTGGCGCGAAACATGCACTTCCAACATCAAGTTGATGAGAGCACGTTGCATCACTGCTCCCTGGCCGACAAAGAACTGAAAGCCGGAGCCGGTAACGCGCGCCGCCGCAGGGAAGTCCACGAGATTCAGCTCGCGGGCAAGTTGGACATGGTCGCGCGGTTGGAAGTCGAACCGAGGCGGTTCTCCCCACTCCTTGACCAGTTCCCTGCTTTCTTCGCCTCCCACCGGCACGCTGATGTCCGGTAGATTCGGCAGTTCTGCGAGCAGATGCTGACACTGCGAGTCCACCGCCTTGAATTCGGCTAGCGCTATCTCTATGCGCTCGTTCACCTCGGCGACTACCTGCTTGCTCTCCTGCGCCGCCTGCACATCGCCCTGCTTCATGAGCTTCCCGATCTGGCGGCTCAACTCGTTGCGCTGCTTGCGCAGCTCGTCCAGTTCGGTCTTGAGTTCGCGCTGGGTACTATCCAGGGAGAGAAGCCGCTCGATAACTTGGATGTAATCTGCATCGCGGGACGCCAGCCGGTCGCTGACCTCTTCTGGGTGTTCGCGGATGTACTTCAAATCCAGCATCAACCACCCTCTTCCTCGGGGGTCAGTTGGACAAGCATATAGGCGAGGAGGTCGCCTTCGTGGATTTCTCCCTGGGAGACGATAATCTCCTCCAGCGTACCTGTGTATTCCGAAGCGAAGACGACGGTCGCCTTATCCGCTTCCACTTCAAACAGGTCCTGGCCCTTTTCGACCGGCGTTCCCGGCTCCGCTAGCCACGCGCCGAAAGCGATAGCTTCGCTTCTCATTCCCAGTTCGGGCATTCTGATGGGGATGCGAGTCATATCATGCCTCCGGATGGCGGGCGAGCGGGCCGGCGACCTCATGGTCTCGCTGTTGCCTCACGCTCCGCCACCAGCTCTCGGATCGTATCGATGATGGTCTGCAGGGGCGTGCCCGGTCCCATTACGCTTTTCACGCCGGCTTTCATGAGGAACTGCGCATCCTCCTCCGGGATAATGCCACCAGCCATAACAATGATGTCGGCGGCGTCGCGCTGGCGCAGAAGCTCGCAGACTTTGGGCACCAGTGCTAGGTGGGCGCCGGAGAGAATGGAGAGAGCTACCACATCGGCGTCTTCCTGGATGCAGGTATTGACGATGTCTTCCGGCGTCTGGTGCAGACCGGTGTAGATGACTTCCATTCCGGCGTCACGAAAAGCGCGCGCAATCACACGCGCCCCGCGGTCGTGCCCGTCGAGTCCCGGCTTGGCGACGACCACGCGAATGGGCTTGTTGCCCGCAGCAGCTCCGGTGGCTTCGCCTTCGGTTTGAGTTGCGGCTTTTTCCGAGGTAATCATGGCGTATCAGATTATAGCACCGCCCTGATTCCCCGCCCGCTGCCTTCGCTGGGCATCTGGTGTTACGGAATGCTAGGCGGGCAGCTACTAATTCCGGCTCGGATTCTGTGGTCGCTCTTCACTGACGGATCGCTTGCAGTGCAAGATCCAGCAACTCATGCAGGGTTATCTCTTCAGCCCGGGAGGTGAGTTCGGCGAGCTCTGCTTCGGGGAGTGCTTGTGTGACCTTCGCTATTCCTTCCTCCAGCTCCTCCTGCTCCATGGGCTGTATGGTCAACTGGATTTCACGGGCGTGATGCTGGGAACCGGCCAGGCAAAGGGCGGCGTTTGGGTACCTCTCCATTCCGGCCAGGAGACATCCACTCAGGATGAGCAAATCCACAACTAGACGCGGATCGTCCATCTGCTTGGCACTTATCAAGGCTTCAATCAGGTGACGTTGCGCGAAGCCGAGGCGTTCTGTCCTCAGATACAGGGTGGCGAGATTAACAAGGCACAGCGCCACTGCACGTTGTCCGCCGAGCCGGCGTCTGGTCCGCAGGCTTTCCTTGAGGAGCACCTCTGCCTCCTGGTAGCGGCCTTGTGTGCAACTGAGCACCCCCAGATTGTTCAGCGCCAGCGCCATTCCGTACTCGAACCCGATGCGGCGGGAGGCTCGCAGGCTTTCTTGATAGAGCTGTTCCACCTCCTCCTCGCGTCCCTGCTGGCCTGCGAGTACCGCCATATTCCCCAGGACCAGTGCCATTCCATACTGGTTGCCGATCTCACGGGCAATCTCGAGGCTCTGCTGATAAAGCCTCTCGCCTTCCTCGTATCGGTGCTGCCCGCAGCGCACTAATCCCAGGTTACTGAGGGTCATTCCGGTTCCATAGCGGTCACCGATTTCCTGTCTGATCTGTAGGCTTTCTTGATAGGCGTTCGCAGCATCATCAAGCCGTGCGGAGTTGTGGAGAGCAACTCCAAGGTGGTTCAGGCAATTGGCGAGGAGCTCGCGGTCCCCGTCGGCCTCCGCCATCCGCTTAAGCTCCAGGAGTTTCTCTCGTGATTCTTCGCTGCGACCGGTTCGTGCGATGAATCTCGCAAGTTCCAGGAGAGCGTACATTTTCAGGCGACTGCTATCTGTCTTTTCAGCGGCATTGGTGATCTGAGAGTACCAGGAAATCCCGTCCTTCCATCGCCCGAGTATATCGGCGTAGGCTGCCAGATGAATCGCGAATGGCAGCAGGAGGTCGGCGTCGCGTGGATCACTCCGCGTGTCTATCAGCTGGATGATGGTTTGCATTGCCGCGAGGATGTTCTCCTCCTCAACACCGATAGCTTTGAGGGCGGATACCTGAGCATTGGTCTTGATCCTTTTTCCCTGTTCTTCCAGGAATCCCGAGAAGTACTGCGCGTGGGCGAGCTGCTTGGGTTTCCAGTCCGGTGAGGCTTGGAGCTTGGCCAGCGCGTACTCCTGCGACGGAGGGTCCCGCATGAACAAGCGCGCCTGTCCTTTTACCGGGCGAGCGAAAAGCCAGCCTCGTTCATTCAGCTCGGAAAGAATCCAGCGGAGCTTGGAGTTGGGCACAAGGGCTCTAGCTGCTTCGGGGAAGAACCCGCCCTTGAACAAGGACACACTCCGTAGAGACGCAGAAGCTCGGTATCATATGCGGGCAGATTGTCCATGATCTTGCCATAGGCACGCCTTACCTCCGTCTAGTGGTCATCGCCGCTCTAGCCGGATCGTGGATCAGAGCCAGGCAACGCAGCTAGCCCGTGCAATTGGAGAAGGGTGAATAGAGCTGCAACCGGATGACGGCTGCGTTCAAGCATCGTGTGCCATTGACGTCGATTCAACTCTATTGAGAGGCTGCGCTGACTCATAATTTTTATTATAGCATAATTGGACAGCCGGAAGCGGACTCTTGCATCGCAAGGGTCTAGTGTGGTTATTCTTCGGTTGGCGCAGGGCACGTGGTCGGCGTGGCTCTCTTCTAGGCGCAGACCGCTCGATCGAATCTAGAGGCGGAGCTTTCAAGCGCGGACGTGATGAGGGGGCGTTGCCGGCGGTCGGAGATTGCACATCAAGGGCGTCTCAGGTCAAAGTTACGGTGGTTGGTGCGGAGGGGCAGTTGGCTGGATGCACTTTACCGCTTCACCGTATCAGGGTAGAATACGGCGTTCGTTAGAAGGAGAACGCGATGACTGAAGATGTGTCGCAGGCGTTGATAATGCACCTCCCGCAGCATGTGGGCAAGGCGGTGTGCGTGCGCGGATGGCTGCGAAACAAGCGCAGCGGCAAGAACATCCACTTTCTCATCCTGCGCGACGGGACCGGCGAAGTCCAGTGCGTCGCGTCGGGGGACAGCCTCCCCGCGGAGACGATGCAGCTTTGCGATGCGCTGGGCATTGAATCGTCGCTGGAAGTGGTCGGCATCGTGCGCGAGGACGCGCGCAGCCCCGGGGGCTATGAAGTGGCATTGAGTGAAGTGAAGCCGCTTCAGGTAGTGAATGACTTTCCCATCAGTAAGAAGGAGCATGGCGTGGAGTTCCTGATGGAGCACCGTCATCTCTGGCTGCGTTCGCGGCGGCAGGTAGCGATACTACGGATCCGCGATGAGCTGGAGAAGGCGTGGGCGGATTTCTTCTATGAGCGCGGGTTTGCCCGCGTGGATGCCCCTATCTTCACTCCAGCCGCCTGCGAAGGCACAACCACGCTCTTTGACGTGGACTACCACGGCGATACCGCCTACCTGACGCAGTCGGGTCAGCTCTACAACGAAGCGACGATATTCGCGCTGGGGCGAGTCTATTGCTTCGGCCCTACTTTCCGCGCCGAGAAAAGCAAGACCCGTCGTCATCTGCTGGAGTTCTGGATGCTGGAGATGGAGGCTGCCTTCTTTGAGCAGGAAGACAACCTGCGTTTGCAGGAGGAGTTGCTGGTGTTCAGCATCGCGAGGGTATTGCAGAAGTGCGGGCGCGAGCTGGCAACGCTTCAGCGTGATACAGATAAGCTGGTGAACATCGCAGCGCCCTTTCCGCGCCTGCACTACCGCGATGCGGTGGAGCAAATCAACCGGCAGATGCCCGACCGCGCGGAGCCATTCCGCTACGGTGACGACTTCGGGGCACCGGAGGAGACCTTCATTTCGCAGCAGTTCGAACAGCCGGTTTTCGTCACGAACTTCCCCGTGGGCACGAAGGCATTCTATATGAAGCCGGATCCGGATGAGCCAGATACGGTGCTGGCGGCGGATCTGTTGGCGCCGGAAGGATACGGCGAGATTGTCGGCGGCAGCCAGCGCGAGGATGACCTGGACGCGCTGGAGAAGCGGGTTGGCGAGCACGGTCTTCCCCGAGAAGCGTTCCAGTGGTATTTTGATTTGCGACGCTACGGTAGCGTGCCGCACTCCGGTTTCGGGCTGGGGCTGGAGCGCACACTGGCGTGGCTCTGTGGTCTTTCGCACATCCGCGAGGCTATTCCCTTCCCCCGAATGCTGCATCATCTGTATCCGTAAGTGGCGCAAAATGGATGGCGAGCAACGATCGCGGAGGCTTGCGCGAGTGGAAAGGCCTGGGCGGATTCTCTGCTGTTCGCAATCCAGGGGACGGGCAATGCTAGAATAGGTAGCTTGCCGGTTTCGGCGGCACTCATGGCTAAAGCACGCACACTTTCGGGGATCGAGGGGAGCTTCTGGTGGGAGTTCCGCAAGGTGCGCCCGCTGGTGGCGCAGCATCGCAAAGCGATCACCATCGCGCTTGTTGCCGGCGCGGTTTTCGCCATCTCGCAGCTTTCGCTGCCGGTGTTGGTGAAGTATCTCATCGATGTGGTGGTCACGGAGCTGAAGGATATCCGGCTGCTTATATGGGTGCTGCTGCTGCTCTGCGTGATTCTGCTGGTACGGTGGGCGTCTCAGGCAACGCGCATATACGCCACTAACTACGTGGCGCACAGCACTACCGCCGTGTTGCGCCAGCGGCTGTTCGAGCATTTGCAGCAGCTTTCGTATTCGTTCTTCGACCGCAGTCGCATCGGGGACTTGATGGCGAGGCTGACCGGTGATGTGGTGGTGCTGCAGAACTTCTTCGTCGCGTCGCTGGAAGATTTCTTCGTCTCGCCGCTCCTGGTTGTGGGAGCATTGCTCATTCTGTTCATTCGGAGCTGGCAGCTCGGTCTGGTCATTCTTGGAATGAGCATTATCGTAGGGATTGCCCTGCGCATCGCCGGCGGGAAGTTGCGCAAGATCAATCAGCGTATCCAGCAGATCAACGGCGAGCTGACCACGGTGCTGGCGGAAGGGCTCAATGTAATCCGCCTGATTCAGTCATTCAATATGGAGGCGCAGGTCAGCGGCAAGTTCCTGGAAGTAAACCGACGGAATTTGAACGAAAATCTGCGCGCAGTGCGCCTGAGCGCGATCATCCTGCCGCTCATCGAATTCGTCGGTATGGTGGCGCCGCTCATCTTCCTAGCTTTCGTGTGTTGGCTGATTATAGCGGAGCGTTCTACCGTCGGCGATATCTTCCTCATCGTTGGTCTGGCGGCAATGGTGGCGAATCCGCTGAACAAGCTGTCGCGGGTAGTAGTGAACCTGCAAAGCGCGCGCGCGGCGATTCATCGCATCTTCTCGCTGCTGGAAGCACCGCGTGAGATTCGGGATGCCCCAGGAGCGAAGCCGCTGGAAGTTACCGACGGGCGCATCGTCTATGACAGTGTGAACTTCAGCTACGCCGGAGCGGAAGAAGTGCTGCATGACTTCTCACTGACGGTCAATCCGGGCGAGGTGGTAGCCTTCGTAGGTGAGAGCGGGTCCGGCAAGAGCACGGTGCTGCATCTGCTGCCGCGATTTTACGAGCCTACCTCAGGCACCATTACCATTGACGGTCAGGATGTTTCGCAGGTGACGCTGGCTTCACTGAGGCAGAATATCGGTGTGGTCAGCCAGGAGACCATTCTCATACACGGGACGATTCGCGATAACATCGCCTTTGGCTGCCTCACCATTGATGAGATGGCGATTATCTCGGCAGCGAAAAGCGCCAATGCCCACGACTTCATCATGCGTCTGCCAGAGGGCTACGACACCATCGTGGGGGAGCGCGGGGTGACACTATCCGGCGGGGAACGCCAGCGGATTGCCATCGCCCGAGCGCTCTTGAAGGACCCGCGCATACTGCTGCTCGACGAGGCTACGAGCGCGCTTGATTCCGTCTCCGAAGCCATCGTGCAGGACGCGCTGAACAAGCTGATGTACGGTCGCACCACTCTGATGGTGGCGCATCGCCTGTCCACGGTGCGCAACGCCGACCGCATCGTGGTGCTGGAGAACGGTCGCATCCGCGAGCAGGGCACGCACGAGGAGCTGGTTGCCGCCGAGGGGTGCTACTTCCGCCTGGTGAAGTTGCAGGGGCTGGGGTAGGGCGACGTGCGCTCTTGAAGAGCACGGTCCCATCAGATGCGCGTGGTTGCTCTCTCGCGGCTGCTGCTCTCCGAGATGATGTCTGCACAGCCTTCGCCGTAGAGCATGTTCCTGCTGTTTGGCGGCTCTCGTCCTGTTTTCTTGAGTTATAATGTGACTGGTGCGGGGTGCCGCATGAGGTTCAGGTGATGATGGCTGGAGCACATCGTTTTCTGGCGATTCTTGGGGTGACGATTTTGCTGTGTGCCAGTTGCGCCACAGGCAACAGAGCGCACCGGTCGAGCATCATAGGGCCGGCAGGGCTTCCCGGCGAGATCGGAGCGCAGCTCTGCGATACCGCCTCAGGGCAGATCTTCCCGGTGAAGATGCGTCCGCAGCACTCCGTTGCCGACGGAGAGAAGATCGCACTGGCGGCACCATCGCAACTCCTGCCGAAACTGCCGCCCTCGAGGGGGGCTCGACAGATTCAACAGGTGGAAGCGGCTGACGGTGACGATGATTCTCTTGCCTCGATTGACGTGCAGGGGAACACATGGGAGTGGTATCAGGGTCCCGACGATCTGGTTCTGACGATCCCCGATTACGGTCCTTATACCGATGCTGAGAGCGGCTGGTGCTTCTTCGTGGTGCTGCTGGCGGGGACTGAGGAGGCAACGCTTGCCCGCCTGTCGGTAGGGGAAAGCGAGATGCGGGCAACAGGGGTCGTCTACCTGGTTGAGCAACGCCCCGCTCTGACGGTTGAGCTCAGCGACGGCGGCCGCAGTCTGCCAGATTCGGTGGACCTTAGCTCTCAATGCGCTCCGGTGAACGACCAGAAGTCCTGGGCCGCCTGCACCGCGTTCGCGGTAGGAGATGGGGCGTACAACTACGAGTTGAATCGCATCTACTCGCCTTACGGCTGGGACCTGACGAACCCCTTCAATCGGGTCAGCCCGAAGTATCTGTACATTGTCTCCGGGGAACTACAGGGATGGCCCGCCGGTCCGTCATACTTCCGCTACACCGGCCAAGTTGTGAGTGACCTGGTGGACCATGGAGTGGCGACGGAACTCAACGCGCCCTACGACCTGATATACAGCAGCAGTTGGTCGTCCATGGCGCTGGCGGACGCGCAGCTTCTCACCATCGACCGCTGGGATGTGGTGCCATGCAGGAGTGAAGGCGAGCTGCGGTCAATGAAGATCATCCTGGCGAACCAGCGAACCCCCATCATCATGCAGACGCGACTGGATGGTGGCTTTTTCAACTATGAGGCCGGGCAAGTATGGAACTACGAAGGTCCCAGGAAATCCGGCCATGCAATGGTCATAGTTGGCTACGACGAATCGCGGCAAGCGTTCAAGGTGCGCAATAGCTGGGGAGAGTACTGGGGCGACGATGGATACGCCTGGATTGGCTACGAAACATTCCTCAGTGGAAAGGCACTCATCGATTGCTGGATACTGGAAGACGAATACGACCCGGCGGTCGCCCAGCGCTTTCTGGGAACTGAAGCCTTGCTTGCTCCGCCCGGAGACGTTGAGGCTACGGATGGAGAGTACCTCGATCGTGTTCTCGTAACCTGGGAGCGAAATGATGACGCTACCGGCTATATTATTTCCCGCGACCTGCCGGACAATGTCGTTGCTGAGGTTGGCAGGGACAGCGGATGGTTTGATACCACGCTGCATGACGCGCTGGCGCACACTTACTGGGTCCGCTCCACCGATGGTGCGCGCATCAGCTACCCGAGCGCAAGTGATACCGGGTTCGCCGGATAGGGCAGGTATCGTGTAACCCCACTATGTTAGACTTCAATGTCGCTCGGGGCAGGTGGCTTGCGTCGAAAGCGAAAGCAAGTACGGGAGGCAAGGGACGAAGTATCTGCGAATGGTTGCGACGGTCGCGACCCGAAGCGGAACGCTAGAAGTCCTTTCATCGGTGCGCAGACGAACAATGTGAGGTGGAGCGTCTATCTGAGCGACTACGGCATCAGCTTCAGCAGTCCGGCAATCGGCACCATCTACATCGGAGCGCATGACGTTGTCAACCCACTGAAGTCGTATCTTCTGGCGCTCAATCCTGCGGACGGCACGGTGAAATGGCAGGTGGAAACGGAAAGCACGGTGGATGCGGCGCCCAGCATTGGCGCGGACGGTCTCGTCTACGTCGGCGATGTCAACTACAACTTCAAGGCGTACAGCCCGATTGATGGGGGGATACGCGACCGGCGACTGGGTGCAGTCCTCCGCCGCCATCGGCGAGGACGGCACGGTCTATGTCGGAAGCTGGGACGGCTATCTCTACGCCTTCGGGAACTAGAGAAGAGAGCGCGCCAGAAAGGATTCGAACCTTCGACCTTTGGCTCCGGAGGCCAACGCTCTATCCGCTGAGCTACTGGCGCAACAAACTCACTTTATGCAAGGCAGCGGGTGATGTCAAGGTTCACCGGTTGGTGACGGGTCTGTGATTAGGGAATTGCGATGTCGGTGTAATCTCCGAGGATGAGTTGCTGCGGGGGGAAGGAGACCCGGGCGTGCAAGCCAATAAGCGAATGCGCCAGGAGCGCGTTTTGCACTACTGCGCCCTCATTGACGATACAGTCCCTGAGCACCGATCCTTCCACGCGGGCGCTTTCAGCAACGGTGACATTGGGTCCAAGCACTGAATCCCGCACCTCGGCGGTGGGAGCGACGTAAATCGGCGGGATGAAGACGCTGTTCTCGCCTTTCGGGTGCTGGTTCAGCTTCTCCAGCAGGTGGTGATTCGTCATGAGCAGCGTCTCCGGCTTGCCGCAGTCGAACCAGTTGTCCACCGAGAAAGTGGTGAGGTTCAGCCCTCGCTCGACCATTAGCTGGAAGGCATCGGTCGCCTGAATCTCGCCGCGGGTGCGCTTGTCTGCCTTCACCAGCGTGTCCAGCGCGTCGAAGAGCGGAGCCGCGTTGCGGAAGAAGCTCACACCGACGAGCGCGATGTCGGAAACGAACTTCTCCGGCTTCTCCACCAGTTTCACGATGCGCTCGCCTTCACTGATGACGACGCCGAAGCGCGAGGGGTCGTTCACCCGCTTCACGCCAAGACATCCGTCCACCTCGCGATTGATGCCACGCATCAGGTCGCCTTCGATGATAGTATCGCCGTAGATGATGATGAGTTCCTCTTGCGCCACTTGCTCGCGGGCGAGCCAGAGCGCGTGACCGAGACCCTTCAGCTCCTTCTGCTCGACGAATTCAATATCAATGGAGGGGAACTCGCGCCGCGCGTAGTCCACCACCATATGCCCCAAATAGCCGATGATGAGGACGACCTTGTTCACGTCGATCTTCACGAGCTCCTCGAGGATGTGCCCAATGATGGGCTTGTCCGCCACCTGGATGAGCGCCTTCGGCTGCGTATTGGTGATGGGTCGCAGCCTTGTTCCCACGCCTGCTGCCGGAATGAGTGCCTTCATATGTTTTTCCTGTGCGCTACGGCTTGTGCTGAGAGCCGCGCGCTACTCATTATAGAGCAGTGCAACCTGAGAAAGGAAATCTGCAACTTCTTCGGGGGAGGCAAGGCGGTATCCAGCTTGGGTCGGCACTTCCTGTTCCCTCACCAGCACGCTCA
>MVCR01000023.1 GCA_002050035.1 Planctomycetales bacterium 4484_113
TGGTCGCCGACGCTATGACCGGGCAGGAAGCGGTCAACATCGCACAGACCTTCGAGCAACGGCTCGGCATTACTGGAGTGATTCTCACCAAGTTCGACGGCGATGCGCGAGGCGGAGCAGCACTTTCCATCCGTGAGACCGTTGGGCGCAGCATCCGGCTGGTAGGAGTCGGTGAGAAGCTGGATGCGCTGGAACCCTTCTATCCCGAACGCTGGGCGCAGCGCATCCTGGGTATGGGCGATATGCTCACGCTCATTGAGAAGGCAGAAGCCGCTTTCACAGTAGAGGAAGCCAGAGAAATGGAGCGCCGGGTTCGCAAGCGGAAGTTCACCCTCAGCGAATTCCTCGATATCCTGCAGAAAGCGAAGAAACTTGGCTCTCTCGGTCAGGTGGCACGGCTCATCCCAGGGGTGCAGCTCAATGAAGAGCAGCTCGCTGCCGGACAGAAGGAACTGCGCAGAGTCGAGGCCATCGTCAGATCAATGACCCCGCTGGAGCGAAAGGACCCCAGAGTCCTCAACGCAAGTCGCCGCCGAAGGATCGCTGCCGGCAGTGGAACAACGGTGCAGGACATAAACCGTTTCATCAAGCAGTTCGCCCAGATGCAGCAGGCTATGGAGCAGCTAAAGCGAGGCAAGCTCCCCCTGGGTAATCTGCTCAAGCGAGGTCGGTTCTAGTCCGCCCGAACCAGACCTCTAGCCGAAAGCTCCTCCCTCCTTCCGGAACCACTCGCAGGTCCGTGAGAGCCCCTCTTCCCACTTGACTTCGGGCTTCCATCCCAGCCACCGACGTGCGCGCTCTGCATCGAGCACCATTCGTGGCTGGTCAGCCGGTCGCGGCGCGACGTGCTCAGCCTCTCGGCGATAGCCGGTCAGTCCCCTAAGCTGCGAAAAAATCTCGTTCACTGAATGAGCTTCGCCGCTGCCCAGATTCACCGCACGCTCCTCATAGCTCGCTGCTTGCGGGAAATCCTCCTTCGCCACGGAGGCTAAGGCACGCACCACATCGGCAACGAAGATGAAGTCTTTCGCCTGCTCGCCGTCACCATGTATCTGCACTTCTTCCCCCAACAGCATCTGCCGCAAGAAGATAGCGATGACGCCTGCTTCCCCAAGAGGGTTCTGGCGCGGGCCGTAAACATTGCTCAGCCGAAAAGTCAGCGTCGGCAGGCGATGAAACACCGCGTAGTGATGAGCGTAGTGCTCGCAGGCGAGCTTGGCAATGGCGTAGGGAGCCAGAGGCCCTTTGCGGCTTTCTTCGTGCCATGGAAGCTTGGAATCGTGCGCATAGACGGTTGCCGTCGAGATGTTGACCAGCCCGCGAGCTCCGGCTCGTTCAGTCGCGGCAAGCACCGCCAGTGTGCCGTCGATATTGGCCGCCGCGTCGCTGCGCGGGTCGCGCGTGCTCTCAGCCACGCTTATCTGAGCCGCCAGATGGTAAACCAGATCGGGCTTCTGACCGATCACTGCATCAACAAACGCCGCATCGCGAACATCCATCTGCAGCAGGATCGCGCCTGCAGGAACAAACTCGCGCTTGCCGGTGGAAAGGTTATCAATAACCAGCACCTCATTACCATCCGCGAGCACCGCTTCAGCGAGGTGACTGCCGATAAAACCGGCACCACCCGTAATCAGGATCTTCATAGGCCAGCTCCTTCCCATCAGCAGCTCAAGATTCCGTTGCGCCCGAGAGCAGGTCTTTCACCTTTTCCACGAGCCCCTCGATCGGCACCTCAATCTGCTTCCCCGCCTCTCCGAATTCGGTGCGCAGGTCTTTGAGCTGAACCGTCGGCGGCGACTTGCCCAGCTCGTCGCTGCCGGCGATAACCGCCAGAGGAATGCCGGCTCTGTCCGCATACTTGAGCTGCCTGGAAAGCGACCTTCCTTCACGATTGCCTGGCTTCAGCCAGAGTTCAGTGGGGATGCCAGCGTTGCGCAAGCGACGGGCGACGGCTGCAAGCTGGCTCACTTCACAGTCATCAAAAACGGCTACGAACACCGCTGCAGAAGACCGCTGGATCCCAACAGCCACCGGCGAAGAATCCGAACCCGAACCTGCAAGTTTGAGTGCGGCCAGGAGCCGATCAACACCGATGCTTAACCCCACGCCGGTGGGGGAAGTGGGAGCATAGCGACCAATCAGGTCATCATAGCGTCCGCCACCGCCGACGCTACCGACTGATTCAGCTCCCTCCAGCATCAGCTCGCAGACAAAACCGGTGTAATAGTCCAGTCCCCGCGTGAGGGAAGCATCCGCTCGAACCTTCTCCGGAGGCACGCCCTCTTCAGTCAGGCGCTGCAAGAAACCACTCAGGTAGCCCCGAAGGCGACCGCTATCCTGCGTTCTTCGCAGCAGCTCACGAGCGGTATCAGGGGGAACTTTAACTTCCTGCATCCGCTCGTATTCGAGCGCCGAGTCGAAATCCTGCAGCAGAAGCTGACCGGTCAGCTCCTTGAACACCTTTTCCTCTCCCTGATGCTCCAGCTTGTCCAGCACGCGGAAGGTATCTTTCGCCCGCGAATCCTCGATCCCCAGTTCCTGCAATACATCAGCAAGGTACTTGCGGTCATTGATCCGTATGTAGTAGCCGGTTATCCCCAGCCGGGCAAACGCCTGATGCACCGCGGCAAGCAGCTCGACCTCCGGTTCATACGGCTGCGCGCCCACTATATCTGCGTCCAGCTGCAGGAACTCGCGGAAGCGTCCGCGCTTGGGCTTGTCAAACCGCCATACCTTCCCCACCTGGTAGCGCTTGAAGGGGAAGGGCAGAAGATGCCCGCTGGCTGCTATCACCCTGGCAAGTGACACCGTGAGGTCGAAGCGCAAGCCCACCCGGTTCTTCTCCAGGTCGGTGAAACGATAAATCTGCTTGTTGGCGTCAACTCCGTAGTCGGAGAGCAGTATCTCCTCCGGCTCCAGTGCCGGCGTGTCCATGGGAGCGAAGCCAAAGAGGCGAAACACCTCGCAGAAAGTCTCCACGATGCGCTCGCGCAACCGCGCCTCCGGTGGGAGGAAATCCTGAAATCCCTTTAGGGGACGAGGCTTTAGTCGTTCCGGTGCCATCTTGAACTCCAGAATAGGGAGGGAGGGGATCGAACCCTCGACCTCTGGTTCCACAGACCAGCGCTCTAACCAGCTGAGCTACCTCCCCGTAGCATTTGAATGCATATTATAACAGTAAGCACAAGCAAGCATACGCGCAGCCTACCTGCCGCTCCAGACTACATCGGCTATCATAGGTCTCAGTGGAGCAGATCAGCACTGGTGGCAACGGGCGCAAGCATCCCGACTCGCAGGCATCGTCGGCACTCAATGCCGAGTTCGCCGGCGAGCTAAACGACCAACAGCTCGCCGCAGTCACGGCTCCAGAGCAGCAAGTACTGGTGCTGGCAGGCGCCGGCTCCGGCAAGACCCGCGTCATCACCTACCGTGTCGCCTACCTGCTCCGCTCCGGCGTCAAGCCGCGCAACATCCTGCTCGCCACTTTCACCAACAAAGCCGCGCGGATGATGCTGAAGCGCGTGGAAGCGCTCACTGGCATTCCCGCTCATCGCATTACCGGAGGAACCTTTCACCACCTCGGCCACATCTTCCTGCGACGCTACGCGGACGCCATCGGATACCGGCGCGACTTCACCATTCTCGATGAAGCCGATGCGCAGCAGCTAATGAAAGTAGTACGCAAGAGCGCCGAAATAGATTTCAGCAAGGAGCTCTTTCCATCCGCATCTCAGCTTCACAAACTGAACAGCCTTGCATTCAATACTCAGCGGGAAATAGAGGAGCTAATCGTTCACAACTACCCGCAGTTCGCAGGAAAAGTGGAGATAATCCACCGCCTTCTCGGCGCCTACAAGCAGCGCAAACGCGAGCACAACCTGATGGACTTTGATGACCTGCTGGGTAACTTCCTCCGCCTTTTCAATGAAACACCGGAGGTGGGAATGCAGATTGCCAGCCGCTTCCAGCATGTACTCGTTGACGAATACCAGGACACGAACCAGGTGCAGGCTAAGATCGTGCAGCATCTTGCAGGCAGGCACGGAAACGTTTTCGTCGTGGGGGACGACGCTCAGAGCATCTATGGTTTTCGCGGCGCCAACTATCAGAACATCCTGGATTTCCCACGGCAGTATCCCGACGCCAGGATATACAAACTGGAGGTCAACTACCGCAGCACTCCAGACATCCTCAGCTTCGCCAATGAGATAATGAAAGGCACGCCCGAGGAATTCCGCAAGCAGCTCGTCACCCAGCGACCACGAAAGGAGCGCCCGAAACTCATCATTTGCCGCGGACCTGAGGAACAGGCTCGGTTCGTCGCCGAGCAAATCCTGGAGCTTAGAGAACAGGGCATCCCGCTCGATGAAGTGGGCGTGCTCTATCGCAATCATCGCAACTCGCTCGAGCTGGAAATGGAACTCAACAGCCGGGGCATACCCTACGACATCCGGGGAGGCATCCGCTTTATGGAGCAGGCGCACATCAAGGACGTGGTGGCATTTCTCGCGGTCACTGCCAACCCTCATGACCAGATAGCGTTCTCACGCATCCTAGATTTGTGCGAGCATGTGGGAAACGTGACTATCGGGCGCATCTTCGCGCGCATAATGCCGGAGGAAGACCCGCTCCGAGCGTTCACCGACGACGGCGCTTCAAGTCTGGCAAGGGGCAAGGGCAAGGAATCCCTCGCCCAGATGAGCTCCTTGCTCGCGCGGCTGCGGCAGCTCCACGAATCCGCTGCAGCTCCGCCGGAACTGCTGCGTACCGCTTATGAGGAGCTGTACCGCCAGCGGATGGAAGTCACCTTCGACGACTACCGCGAACGGGAGGGCGATATCGAGCAGCTTGCGCTCTTCGCCGAGCGGTTCAAGTCGCTGACGAGTTTCCTTGCAGAGATCGCCCTTAACTCCGCGTTTACGCCCCGCGAAGCTCTTACTCCGTTGGAACAGCTCACCGGGGAAGGAAGAGTCAGCCTCACCACGATACATCAGGCGAAGGGTCTGGAATGGCGAGCGGTGTTCCTCACCCACCTCACCGAGGGCAATCTTCCTCATCGCATGAGCTGGAGCGACCCAGCGCAGCTAGAAGAGGAGCGACGTCTCTTCTACGTCGCGGTAACCAGGGCACGGGAGCACCTCTTCTTGAGCTACGCTCAGAACACTACCGAGCGCGACTACATTGGCTTCAACCGCCCCTCGCGCTACCTCCAGGAGATCTCGACTTCCTTCTATGAGCAGTACATCATTGAGACGGAAGATGAGCCAGAGCCAGAGCCGGAGACAACTGAAGCAAACCGCGATTAGCCGGTGCCGCTTATGCGATAGCGCCTGCGCATAAGCCGTCTTGCGTTGTGCTATCATCAACGAGATGACTCTCTCAAGAGGCGAATCAATGATGTCAGATTACTATGAAAGACCAACGCTCGATAATATGGGTTTGAGCGTGGGGAAGCGGGTGCGCTTGCACCGGATGATGTCACTACGGATTGGCAGCGAAGTATCTCCACAGCTTCGCCGGTGATGTGCCGCTCATACTGAAAATCAACGGAAAGACCAACATTCCGTCTGATGCTGAAGCTTTCAGCTCGCTCACCGCAAGCGTGGAGGACGCGGTGAGACTGGGAGCGGACGCCGTTGGCTATACGCTCTACGTGGGAAGCCCCGCTCAGGATGCGGACATTGCTCAGCTTGCCGAAGTGCGGGAAGACTGCGACCGATTCGGAATGCCCCTTGTCGTGTGGTCTTATCCTCGTGGCGAAGCCATTGAAAAAAAGGGTGGACGCGACAGCTTCTACGCCATCGACTACGCCGCTCGGATGGCGCAGGAAATGGGCGCGGACGTGACGAAGATCAACTTCCCCAAGATGGATCCCCAGAGAGACAAGGACGCCCCCGAGCCCTATTCTGAGCTTGAGCTGAGGGGGAGCGAAGCCCTCAGGCAGATAGTGCGCTCAGCCGGCAAGACCTTCGTCCTCGTCTCTGGCGGCAGCAAGATATCCGACGAGGACCTTCTGCAGAAAGTGCGCGAATCCATGGAGGCCGGCGTAACCGGACTCATCTTCGGTCGCAACATGTGGCAGCGCAAGATGGAAGATGCGCTCAAGCTCACCGAGCGCATCAAGGATGCTATGCGAGCATTCTAGCTCCTACTTCCCCGCAGGCAGCGCCGGAACTTTCACACAGGCAGCTCCCGAGACGTGCAAAGACCCCGGGGCCGGGGCCCTTGCACTTTTTCGGTTTTACCGCGAGCTGCCAGTCCGGGTGGCCAATCGGCGATTAGCCTATCTCCCCGACCTCGTTAGTGCTCTTCTTGTCCACGCCGGAATCGAGCACGATAATAACGCCGTCCTGACGAGAGTCAGGACCGCCACGAGATCTCAGCAGGGAGTTCGGCTCACCCTCAGCCGGGCACTGCAACTGACCCACATTCAGCGGGAGACCGCCGCCCTTCGGGCAGGGATAGGTGCGCTGCTTGGGGAAGTACTCGCCGTTACGGTCATAGACATCCTGCCCCAGGTTCCGCAGCGTGCCGTACCCAGCCAGCGTGTAGCCGTTGACCTGCTGGGCACCGTTGAAGAGCAGCCAGCCATTCACGTTCAAACGCGTGAAATAGGAGAAGTTGCCAACCAGCAGCTTGCTGCCGGGCTGACGATATTCCTCCTCGGTGACAATCTTCTGCGGACGTCCGCTCCAGTCACCGTTGCCTGGCGAGAGATCCGGATACGGCGGAATCACAAAGAGGTCGCCGGCGATACCCTTGTTCTGGAACACCCACGCTGGCGGCGGACCGAAAACCTCGACCATGGACCGATTCTCCGAGCCGCCCACAATCCGCGGCCAGGTAGTGCCCCAGTAGGTACCCGCGTGATGCACCAACCGGCGCGGCTGGATGATCGTCCCTGTTCGGATGAAGGGGTTGCGCGGATAGACCGTCATATACCCCTCCATAATCAGGTAGTCACCCTCGCCCTCTGGTGCGAAGTCGGGACCCGTGCCCTTCCAAGCAGGGTAGGGAACTTGATCCAGTCCGGCGAAGTAGTAGTACTCCTCGTTGATAGTGCCGCTATCCGTCCAGTCACCACCAAGGATGTACGGCGGGTAATTACCGTAGGCATTGTCCACGGCATAGCGCTCGACCGCGAGCTGGATGGAGTGCAGGTTCTGTTTCACCTCGGCTTCCTTGGCCTTCTCTCGCACCTTGATGAAGTTCGGGAGCGCGATAGCCACCAGGA
This sequence comes from Planctomycetales bacterium 4484_113, assembly GCA_002050035.1. GTDB lineage: Bacteria > 4484-113 > 4484-113 > 4484-113 > 4484-113 > 4484-113. The sequence goes on from MVCR01000023.1 coordinate 7,238, forward strand.
TGCCGATGATCACGATAACCACCAGCAGCTCAATAAGCGTAAAGCCTGACTTTCGGGAATTCATTAGTCTTGCCTCCTTAACCATTAAAAGACCCCTTGCGGCTTCGCATCCTGCGAGCTCGACAGGTAGAGAATGTAGAAGTCGGGGATGCCATCGGGTACCGACCTCGCGTCATAGTTCGGTGGGTTGTACGGGTTGCGCTCGTCCCCAGCCGCCGTTGTTGTTCAGACCCTGCCACTGCGCGGTGAAGTGATCCGCATTGCTGGCGCCATCCGAGTAACGCGGGTGATAGTAGAAGTTGCCCGGAAACTCGAACTTGATCACGTCAGGGGTCTCACCGTCAATGTCGTAAGCCATCAAGCTGGGGCCTTCGCCAGCCCAACCCAGGTTGAACATCGAGCGACCATCGTCACCACCGCAGCCGCGGAAGGGAATCCAGCTCGACCACTGAATGGAGTCGGAACCGTGGATCATCTTCGCCTTCTTGGTCAGGAAGGGGTTGTTCGGGTACTTGGCGATGTAGCCTTCGAACACCAGCATATCGCCGAACTCCAGACCCCGCTGAGCCATCGCGTCGGCGCCGCCCTGCATGTCTGCGGCGCTCAAATTGAGCCCCGGGTACGTGTGGTCGTAACCTTCCGAAGTGAAGTCCTCGTTGAACATGTCGAAGGGGTGCTTGCAGTAGCGGTCACCAACCTCAATGCGCTGACCGATGTACTTCACCGTTCCTACGTTGTAGTAGGGGTCGCCGCCGTAGAGGAAATAGGGGTAGTTGCCTTCGTTGTCCACCGCGTAGCGTTCAACACCGAGCTGGATCGAATGCAGATTCTGCTTGACCTCGGCCTCCCGAGCCTTGGTCTTCACCTTAATAAAGTTTGGCAGAGCAATGGCCACCAAGATGCCGATGATCACAATGACCACGAGCAACTCGATTAGCGTAAATCCCTTTCTTGTACTCAACTGCTCAGACCTCCTTTCGTTGGATTAACCCATTCACATGAGTCCGTCACCGAGAGGTGCCTAGCCAGCCTCTGAAACACCAGAGAGGCACCATATGATTCTAACACAAATCTGGCAGTTGTGGTGAGGGCGAACGCACGAAATCCATGATTGTTCTTGAAGCGCGCCCAACCCGCACGTGGAAAGCTGGCTTTCAAAATCCTCCCGGCCACAAGCCTGGGATATTATAACACAAGCCGCGGCTCTTCGCATCTCTGGAAGTTGAGAAGATTTTCGTATATCATCTGAGGAGAATGTCGCGCCGCAAGAGAAGTCGCCGCCCACCCCGCAAGAAGCGAGCTCCCTCGCGGACCCGAGAGGTCGCGGGCGATCTGCTGGCTCTCATCTTCTTCCTGGCCTTTCTCGCCACGGCTCTGGCGCTCGCCGCGCCGAAGCTCGCCGCCCGACCGGGGGAGCTAATCCGTGAAGGGCTTTTCCTGGCGCTGGGATACGGTGCCTGGCTGGTACCACTGCTCATTCTGCTGGCGGCTTTCGGCTTGTTACCGCTGGACAACCGACAGAAGGCGCTTGTGTGGTTCGGCAAGCTGAGCGTGCTTACACTGGCTCTATGCGTTGCCATGGGAAGCTTCGGCAGCTGGCAGAGCAATTCCGCTGGAGGGGAGGTGGGGATATTCCTCAATAAACTGCTCAAGCCTGCTCTGGGAGCTTTCTACCCCATCATTGCCCTTATTGTCTTTCTCGCCCTCCTTATTATTCTCAGCGGACGCGCCATCATCATCCCCACGCTTCGCTGGCTGGAGCGCACATCATCCGACTTGCGACAGGCGGCGGCGCGTCGCGCCGCGGAAGCGCGGATTGCGCGGCAGCAAGAGCTTGAACGCAAACGCGAGGCAGAGATGGCGGCGTGGGTCGAGCGGGAAGCGGCTGAAGCGGAAGCGGAGATGGAACCCGCAACCGCAACCGAACCCGAGGAGCAGCCTGAGCAGCCCCCACCTGCCCAGCAAACCATTGCAGACGCTCTAGCCGAAGGCGAGGGGCCAGAAGGCCCCTCTCCTTCCGTCGAGTTCTCCTATGAACCGCCACCGCTGGAACTGCTGAGTGACGCTCCAGTCTCACCGGTCGCTCCAGATATTCTGGAACGCAACGCTCGCATCATCGAGCAGACGCTGGATGCTTTTGATATCGACGCCAAAGTGCTTGAGTGGGAGGTCGGTCCCCGGGTCACTCGTTATGAGATGAAGATCGGACCCGGCATCAATGTGAGCCGGCTCCACGCGCTTGCGGACAATCTGGCGCTGGAGCTGGCGGTGCCCGCGGTGCGGCTGGAAACGCCTATTCCCGGCAAGAGCGCGGTCGGCGTGGAAGTCCCCAACCGGAAGTTCAACAAAGTGGCACTGAAAAGCCTGCTGGAATCGCCGGAGATGGCGGCGAACCGCCATCCGCTAGCATTTCCCGTGGGACGCGACCTTGCAGGCAAGCCCATCATCGCCAACATCCACGAGATGCATCACCTGCTGGTGGCAGGCTCCACCGGCAGCGGCAAGAGCGTGTGCCTGAACTCGATGCTGGTCTCGCTCATCTACCGCAACTCGCCGGCGACGGTGCGTTTCATCCTGATCGACCCCAAGCGAGTGGAGCTCTCCATCTTCAAGGAGATTCCGCACCTGGCGACGCCGGTGGTGCAAGAGATTGACGACGCGATGAATGCGCTCAAGTGGGTGGTTGCCGAGATGGAGAGCCGCCTGCGGGGATTCGAAGAAGTCGGAGTCAAGAACCTGGATGGCTACAACGCGCAGCCACCGGAAACGGGACCGCTCCCGTTCATCGTCGTCGTGGTGGACGAGCTCTACGAGTTAATCAAGGCGGCGGGACCGATGTTCGAGCGGCTCATCGGGCGACTTGCGCATGTGGCGCGGGCGGCAGGCATCCATCTGGTGGTCGCCACGCAGCGACCGGACGCCAAGGTCATCACCGGCGGCATCAAAGTAAACATCCCCAGCCGCATCAGCTTCGCCGTCTTCAGCCAAGTGGACAGCCGCACGATTCTGGACATGCCGGGAGCCGAGAAGCTCCTGGGAAGCGGCGATATGCTCTATCTGCCAGTCGGGCAGGCGAAGCCGGTGAGAGTGCAGGGGGCTCTCGTGCGCGATGACGAGGTGCGGCGCGTGGTGGACTTCCTCAAGCAGCAGGCGCAGCCGGAGTACTTCAAGGAAATCGCCGAATTTGAGGGCGAAGCCGGCATCGAAGGGGAGGAAGCAGCACCAGCGGAGCTGGATGAGCTCTACGAGGAGGCTTACGACATCGTTGTGAGCACCGGCAGAGCGTCGACCTCGCTCCTCCAGCGGCGGCTGAAGATTGGCTATAACCGCGCGGCGCGGATAATGGAGCAGCTTGAGCAGCAGGGCGTGGTCAGTCCCGCCGACCATCAGGGCAACCGGGAACTCTTGGTGCCGCGGATGGACCCGGAAACCCAGGAAAGCCGGGAGTAGCCCTGCGCAGAGCCACCCCTAAGCGATTCTGCATTCATACATTCACGCCACAAGAGCAAAGGGCGGGGCAAATGCCCCGCCCTTGCATAACGGTTCCGATTGAATCAGTCTACGACGTTGGCAAGCCGAGAAGCTCACGAACCGCGTTAGTCCACTCGGTCGCATGCGGCTCGTCGTCAAGGGCTCCGAGACCGTACTTCCGCACGTAGCCATCCCTGTCGAGAAGATACGCCTGCGGAATGGCACCGCTACCCGTACCGAATTTGTTCGTGTAGGCACTCAGCACAGACCAGCTCGGGTCGCTGAAGTAGTTCGTGGGAGATAGGTTGTTAGTATTGAAGTAATCCTCGTTCTGACTCCAGTCGTGCTCCCAGATAACAAGCCAAGCATACCCATCGGAGCCAAAGGCATCAAGTAAGCTCTGCAAAAAGGGCAACTCCCTCTTGCAGTAAGGTCACGTGTAGTGCCCCAGATCGAGGAGCACTACCATGTGGTCATCCGTGTAATCGTGCAGGCTCAAGTACGGCTGATTCGGCGCATCCCGACTGGGGAGCGTGAAGTCATCGCCCAGAGCGCCCCCTCCGAGCTTAGACATTTCGGTGGCCACCAACGTGATGCTCTCGCTATCCTGCGTGCTTCCATCATCCGCTGTCGCAGTCACTAGAACCCCCTGAGCGCCGCTGATACCTTCCGGTTTCCAGGTGACGGAAGTGCCACTGGTGCCACCGGGGAAGCTACCCACTCCACCTGAGTCCCAGCTAACCGGCGTTCCCGGAGGATCCACGGTTACAGACAGGTGCGCTTCGGCATTCTCGCCGGGGTTGAAGGTGTACCGGTCGGTAGCGATGGAAGTGATGGTGACTGGAGTCGGCGGTTCCTCGCTCGGAGTCGTGCTCACGGGCTCCGTGAACTCGCCGATGGCGCCCCAGGAATCAACCGCCCGCAGCTTATAGGAATAGGTCTCGCCAATGGTCAGCCCCTCATCCAAGTACTGGGTCGCCGAATCGGGAACCTCCGTGAGCGGGCTGAAGTCGGCCTCGCCGGGCGCCTGACGGTGTATCTCGTAGTGGTCAACGGTCGTGGACTCGGAAGCCGTCCACGTGAGCTTGATGGACCCCTCGTCAATTCCAGTATTGAGCGCCTGCAGGTTTGTCGGCGGGTCGGGCGGCGGGTAGTAGAAGGGAGCGGCGGAGACCGGCTCTGAAAGCTCCGACTCCTGCATCAGCGTGTTGTAGGCGGAAATGGCGTACTCATAATTCCCAGACTCCAAGCCCGTATCGGTGTAGTGGGTGGAAGATGCAGCCAACGCCACAATCTGCTCAAACTCGGTCACGCCTTCCGGCCGGCGGAAAAGATGATAGCCGAGAAGGTCGGATTCGCTGTTCGCGCTCCAGGTCAAGTAAACATTGCCCACGCCGATGGCGACACCGTACGTTGCAGCCAGACCGGTGGGGATTTCGGGAGCGCCGCCGGAAGTGAATATCGCTGGCTCGCTTAGCACGCCCATCTCGCCGCTGGCGTCGCACGCCGCCACCCGATACTCGTCGCCATCGTCCACCACAATAGCGCCGTACGCGTATTCCACCCGTTCCTTAGCCTCGTAATCGGTGGGGCGCAAGATGGAAAGCGGGCTTGTGGGAAGAGACAGATTGGGAAGCGGTGTGGGGTTATCGTTCTTGAGTATCTTGTAGCCGGCAAGGCTGTTACCGAAGTGCGCTGCGATGGGCGTGATGTCCTGGATGTTGATGACGCCGTCGCCGTTGCCGTCAATCAGATCATCCCACGAATCGTTCGGGTCGCCGTCGCCGACCGACGATCCAAACCGCACCGCGAGCGGAGTAATATCCTGAATGCCAACCGTGGAGTCGTTGTTGTAGTCGCCAATGTTGATTTCGTGCCAGGTGAGGAAGTACTGCCCCTCGGTTGCAGTAGGCACCAGCGTGAGGTCCTTCACCGCATTCTCTGACCCGCCGGGAACTTGGCTCGCGGACTTCACTGAAGCAGCCGCTCCCGAGGCGAAATAGACCCGCGCCAGCATGCCAGATCCGCTTGCGCCGGTGGCGGAGTCGGGATGAATCTGCGTAATCGCCAGCGGCACTTCATCCGCCTGCGTGGTTACGGCAAGAGTAAGCGTTTCATCCTCGCCTCCTAAGAAGTCACCGAATTCAACCTTCTGCGGATGGTAACACTCGCCGGGGAAATCCACATAGAAGTAGGCGCCCTTAAGAGCGCTTGCATCCTCGGCCGTAACCACCACCGAAGGATTGGCTTCGGTGCCGCCAATCTCAGCGGCAAGGCGCCCGCTGCCATCGAGCCGCTCCACCCGCAAAGAGAAGTCGCTGGATGGGAAGGACCCCGGAGAAACAGATATGTCCGCACCATGCCCGCAAGACAGAGACAGGGCGGCCAGCAGAAGAACGGCAATCAGGATGCTCGTTCTCATTTCATCGCCTCCTCAATTATCACAGAAATTAGCAATCACCCCGACCACTGCAAGCCGAAGGTCTCAGAATTGTATCATAATCTCTTACCCGCGACCAGAGTCGTTCCACGCGGCACCGGGATGCGATAACCGACATGCGGAGAGAGGCCCCCGCCCCGCGTCTCAAAGCTCGACCGAAGTCACGCGCCGCTGCGAGGCCACTGCGACATGCTCGACTCTGCGCTCAAGCTCGCACTCAACTGCTCTCGATTGTAGAAGTTCCGGCGAGTTGTTGTTCTCGCTGAGATGCCCGAAAACGACTGCCCGTGGAGGGAATGCCAGCCCTGTCAGCAGCGCAAGCGCCTGCTGGTTGCTCAAGTGCCCGCGCGGTCCGAGAATCCGCTTCTTGGTCAGCGCGGGGTAGGAGCAAGCTGCCACAAGTTCAGGCTCGTGATTCGCTTCCAGGAAGATGACATCCTGGCGCTCGAGCAGACGCGGGATATCCTCTGCGACCACGCCCAAGTCCGTGACGTAGGCAAGGCGTTCTCCCTCGCCCACTAGCTTGAGCCCCACCGTTTCCGGAGCATCGTGGCTTACCGGGAAAGCATTCAGCTCCACATCCGCTAGGCGATAATCGCGACCCGCACGGAAATAAGCGAAACGACCGTCGCCATTGCCGGCGCCAGCCATCCGGACGATGCTGCGCGCCGCCAATTCAGGCACCAGGAACTTCAGGTGGCTCTTCCGAAACCACACCGGCAGGCCGCCGATATGGTCGGAATGCGTGTGCGTGATTATCACCGCCTCGATGTCATCCAACGCCACACCCGCAAAGTTCAGTCCAAGTTGCAGCCTGCGGAAGGAGATGCCGCAATCAATGAGCAGGTGGGTTTCACCCAGTGTTACCAGGGTGGAGTTGCCTTTGCTCCCGCTGGCGAAGTTGATGAGGCGCACAATTGACGCCACGAGTATAGCACGCCCAACAGATGGAGAGCGGAGCCTCTGCACGCGATGCGGTAGAATCTGAAAGGAGCGAAGTGCGACTCTTTGGCTGCAAATGGTTCTTCGTGCTGCCCTGGCTGCTGGTTCTCGGATACGCAGCCGTCAGCGTATCACAGGACTACAAGCAGTTTCGAAGACTGAAGGGCAGTGAACAGGCAATTTTGAGTGGCATCCAGAGCGAGCTCTCACGAGTAGCGGATCAATTCCAGCGCGAGGTGAAGCTGGTCGACGAGCAATTCCGCAGCGAGGAAGAGTACGCCACCATCAGTGGCAGCGTGGACAAGTTCGCTTCCGCGAGCCGGGCTCTGCGACAGAGCATCGAGAACCTCGTGAGCATCAGGTTCTTCCCTCGGAGCGCTGCCAAGCTGAGCGAAGCCAGCGATCTCCTCGAACAGGAAGAACAGTTGCTGGACGCTCTGGTTTCCACTAAGCTGGAACTTCTCAAGACCCAGAACGCGATTGCTCGTCTGCCAGCAGCCGTACAGTTCTACCGCACGCGAAAGGACTACTACGCCGGAAGACTGGATCTGCGCAACTGGCTGGCAGCGCAGAAAGCACTGGCGGAATCGGAAACCGCTCTGAACTACTTGGAGGATCAGATTTCGACACTTGAGTCTTCGCTGGATTACTTGAGACAGCAGAGCCAGAGAACGAAGGCGCTCCTCAGTTCCACCGCAAACGAGTTGCAGCAGGCGCTGCTGGCGGAACGCGCCATCAGCTACCGAGATTACCTTCTGGCTCGGGGGCAGACCTTCAGCCTGAGCGACAGCCTGCGGCGATTCTTTGCCAGCGAGCATTAGTTTGCAGGCGAGGTCGGTCGCACGAGGCACACTTCCAGGGACAAGCCGAAGGGCTCAATCGCGCCCCCAGTGCTGGCTCACGCACCCGGAGGCACACCTGAAAACGCTAAGCCCTGCCAATAGGCAATCCGAGCTGTGGCAGCGATGAATCGCCGCCGGCTGGCGGTGCAGTTTCCCCCGCAGTTCCCTCGCTTCCCTCCGCCACCGGCGCAGGAGGCTCCTCGCTCAGCCTCAGTTCGCGCAACAGCGAGTAATCCTCATCCGCGGTGCTGTAGCTCTCCACCACCAGCATCGAACCGCTGGCAATGTCCACATCGGCAATGAAGAGCTGTTCTTGCCCAGTAGTCGTAAGAAGCTCCCGGGTGGTATTCCCGTCCACGCTGGAAGCCACAATATGATAGCGGCGACCGCTCTCGCCCAACTCATAGTAGGAATAGAAGAACACCGGCTCATCCGGAAGGTTGAACACCCGCAAATACGGCGAAGCTGACGGGATTACGGGAATGAACTCCTCCCTCTCCAGGTCGAAGACTCCCAGCGATATCTTGCCGGCTGTATGGGGAAGACACCCCGGCTTCCTTGCAGCCTCGCCATCCTCCACAAACCGGCTCAGCAGCAACGTGGTCTCGCCAGCAAATCGTACCACCGGATGCCACCTGTCTTCGGTAAAAGTGAGAAACAGCGGATATGCAGACACAAGTTTGAGCTCATCCCGGCTGTCGGAAGCTCTTCCTGCATAAAGAGCGAAGTAGCAGTCCGCGTAATTGCTCGGGTCGTAGTTCGTAACGATCCTCACAGCGCGAGTGCCCGCGGGGGAAAGAAGCGGCTGGTAATCGAATCTCAAGATGTCCTCTTTTCGGCGGCTGTCGTAGAGCTTGCAGGCATCTCCGAGAGAGGTGAAGTATGTCCCTGCAAGGCGGGTAACGTCGTTTACCCGGCGAAGCAGCATCCTCCCCCCGGAAAGCACCTGAGTCACGCGAACGTTCTTCAGATCGAGGTCTTCGTCCTCACCGGCAGAGGAGAGCCGATGGAGAGCCAGTTGATAACGCTGAGCACTCGGCGCGCCATCACCGCCTCCATCGCGAGGCACGCTCGGCTCTGGCGTTTCCGGCGCTGAAGCAGCCACCTTCTCCACCTTGGTGTAGTAGACAACCGGTTCATCGGGCGACTGGCGGAGCGACAGCACTTCGCTGTCGCCCTTCAGGGCGTAGGTTGCGGAGGGATCATCCACCAGCGTGAGGTAGAGCCCGCCGGGCTGTCTTTCAGGAGCGGCAAGGTCGAAGTCGGCGATGAAGAGCAGCGCTTGGGGCGGAGCAGGGAAGTAGAAGGCGCTCCGCAGCATCTTGCCACTCCGCACCGAGAGGATCTCCTTGTCGCGCAGATAGAGCGATCGATCGAGAAAAGCCGGTGCAGAGAAGCGCGGCGCCGGAGGAGTAGATTCCGCAAGTCCAGTTCCGTCACCCGTCGCAGAGCCCTTGACAAACGAGTCCGCTCTCTCAACTGTTCGGATACAGCTCCCAGCCGCCAGCAATGAGAGCACAAGCCCGCCAAGCAGTATGAACCGTGCGCGCATGTCCCCTAGCCGCCTTCCTCCTTCGCCAGTTCCAGCAACTGCGGCAGAATCTCCCCACTCTTACCGTGGAAGGCGAACTGCGCCGCCGAAGTAAGCTCGGTTGGTTCTAGGTTGATTTCAACGATGACCGCCCCATGGCTGCGTGCCGCGTAGGGCAAACCCGCAGCCGGATAAACCTGCGCCGAAGTCCCCACCACGAGCATCAGTTCGGCGGAGTACGCCGCCTGCGTGGCTTGCTCGATAATCCGCGGGTTGAGCGGCTCGCCAAACCAGACCACATGCGGTCGCAGCATTCCGCCGCACTTCGGACACTTCGGGGGATGCTCAGGAAGCGGCGGCTCTGGAAGCGGGATTAGCTCCTCCGAGCACTCATTCACACAGCGAGCAAGGTGGATGTTGCCGTGCAGCTCAACCACATTCTGCGAACCGGCAGCCCGATGCAGCCCGTCAATGTTCTGCGTTATCAGCGCGAACTCGCCACCGCGAGTGGTGATCTGCTGCTCCCATTCTGCGAGGGCGTAATGCCCTGGATTGGGCTGAACCAACTTCGCCTGGCTCCTTCTCATGTCGTACCATTCCCACACACGCTTGGGGTCTCGCAGGAATCCCTCGAGAGTGGCGAGATCCCGTACTTCCTGCTCGTCCTTCCAGAAGCCACCTGCACCGCGAAAGGTAGGTATGCCGCTTTCCGCCGAGACGCCGGCGCCGGTAAGGACACAGGCGCGTCGCGCTTCAGTCATCAGCCGCCCCACGCGCCTCAGCTCATCCTGATATGCATTCACGATGGAACACTCCTGGGAGTAGAGGCGATTGGCGGTTGCCGTCCAGAGATGCGAACCCTGCCATCCTCGCCCAGGCGCACGCGCCCATCGGCGAACCAGTTGACGACCTCCGGGTAGAGCTTTCGCTCCTCGGTCTGCACACGCTCGCGGAGGCTTTCTACGGTATCGTCCGGCAATACCGGCACAACCCGCTGCGCGATGATAGGACCATGGTCGTAAACTTCATCCACGAAATGAACGGAACACCCGGAAACCTTGCAGCTAGCGGCAAGCACGGCCTCATGCACTCGGTCGCCGTACATCCCCTTACCGCCGAACGCAGGCAAGAGCGCAGGATGGATATTGATGATGCGCCCGCGGTACTCCGGCGGGAAAAGATAAAGGCTGAGGAAGCCACCGAAGACAATGAGTTCGGGATTGAACCGATGGAGAATCTCCGTAATCGCGTCCGAGAACTGCCGAGCGCTCTTGAACTTCTTGCGGGGAACGACGAACCAGGGGATTCCCTCCTGCTTGGGGTATTCCAGCCCTTTGATTCCCTCGCGGGAAGCGATGACACAGACAATCTGGGCGCGGCAGGTTCCCGCCTTGATGTGGTCGATTAGGTTCTTGAGCGTGGTGCCGCCGCCAGAGATAAGCACCGCAAGGCTTACCCTTCCCTCCATACGAGAGATTATAGCATCGGCATCCTTAGACGACCGGACATCCGTCTTATCCGCAGTGGAAGTACTCCTCAGCAAGCTTTGCGCTCAGCTCGGCGTCGCCTCGCGCCTTCGCCAGAAGCTCGCGGTCGTCGAAAGCGGCTAGTTCACGGGCAATGCCGTCGATGAGCGCCGGCGGGAAAACGCCGTCTCGCTCGAATGCGTTGCGATGGGCAAGCAACGCCTCCGCCGACTCTGCGCATGAACCGGGCATCCTGTCGAGTCGATCCACTTGTGCGTCATCGTCGAACAGGTTCCCCTCTATATGGAGGTTCTTCGCGCGGGCAACCGCGGCAGCATCGCTGTGACCGTGAAGGATGGCCGAAGCCAGACCTGCGACGAGCTGATGGACATCCGCGGAGCCGTCGCTGGCACGCCATTCGAGGGTCTGCATGCTCACACTCTCCCATTTCCGCGCATCGGGATCCCTCGGATTCGCCCGAGCAACCATCCCACTTACGCCAAACCATGATAGCGGAATCCGTACTAGGGCTGATCGGTTAGTCTCACCCCAGCAGATGTAGGTGGGAGCTTCCTGACGGGGCACCAGACGCAGATAGCTCGCTGGATTCTTATTCCCGAAAGCGGTGAGCGCAGGTGCTAACGTCAGCAGACCCCCAATCGCCTTCAGTGCGCTGTCGGTCAGCTTGTCATCCTTATTCGAGAGTGCGTTCTGGCCGTCGCGCGAAAGCCCGAGATGAAAGTGCATGCCGTTGCCAGCGTGACCTGTAACCAGCTTGGGTGCGAAAGTCACCGCCACACCGGCCCGTGACGAGAGGTTCCGCAGCAGCCACTTCGCAAGAACCACGTGATCCGCGGCAACCGCAAGCGGCTCTGGCAAGAACTCTATCTCATGCTGCTCCATGCGAAGGTCTCCTTCGGTCACTACGTCGCCCACCTCCGCATGGGCGTATTTCACCTGTGCGCCCAGTCTGGCCAGCTCACGAATCGCTCCTTCCCGCATCGCCGCCCATTTCACGAACGGCTGAGACTCGTGGTAATTGTGCTGCGGAACCCCCGGGTAAAGCTCCGATTCCGCATGGTACACCACATAGTACTCAATCTCGCCCAGAGCATGCATCTGCAATCCCAGCCGATCACTCAAGGCTGCCTCTGCTCTCAGAGGCAGATTCTCCGGTGCCATATCGAGCGGTTCGCCCTTCCGGTCGAAGTAGCTGCAAAGCACGCTGAGCGTCGGCTCCTCGGAGAACGGGTCCTCAAATGCGGTTGCGTAACGCGGGACTACGTAGAGGTCGCTTGCGGCAGGCTCGATACAGCTGAACAGGCTTGAACCATCCACCCGTTCACCATCGTGGAGCAGCTCATCAATGTGCTGCTCGTCTCGTAGTGCGAAGCTGAGGGTCTTCAGTCTGCCGTTACCCCCCACGTAACGGAAGTTCATCATATGAATATCGTGGTCGAGCACATAGCGTCTTAAGTCGGCTGCGGTGAAGTCGCCTCGCTCCTTCTGCAGGTGGTTGGCGAGCTGATCCGAAGGAAATCCATCTAATCCCATAGTCGATTGCCTCTAGAATCGTTTCACATAGTATATAGGGCAGGTAACCGAATTCACAAGGTCGGACTGGAGATGCGATCTCATCTAGACAATCGACCGGATTTCTGCTACAAACGCGCCGCAATCCCAAGGGCGTGATGTCAGGGAGGCGCTTATGGGCGAAATCAAGGTCGCACTAATCAGCGTGTCAGACAAGACCTGGG
>MVCR01000004.1 GCA_002050035.1 Planctomycetales bacterium 4484_113
GGGCTGTTTGTGATTCCGCTGCTGCTGATGATGCTGGCGCTGATACCGGGAATGGAATTCGTCGCCATTGGACTGTCTATGCTGTCGCTTTTCGTTGTGGGCATCGGCGTGGTTGCGCTGACGATTATGGTGGCGCCGTTGAATGGCGCCATCGCCTTTGACCGACCGGCGGGGAATCTGTACTACCGCGCGCGGGGGTACCTGACGCATACCTTCTGGCTGGCTCGGCGGCATTTCTGGCATCTGCTGGGCATTCTGATTGTCGCTTGGATGCTGATGATGCTGTTCCGGTTCATGGTGGCGCGACCGCTGGAGATTATCGTGAGTCTCTATGGAGTCTGGCAGGAGGCGGGCTCGATCAACCTGGAAAGCGTGTTTTTCACTCCGCCGCCCTGGGTTGCGACAGTGCAATTGGTGGTGGGCACCTTTGTTGGTGTGCTTGTACTGCCATTTGAGCAGGCAGTAACCGGTCTGGCGTATTTCGACCTGCGGGGGAGGGAGGAAGGACTGGACCTGCTCGTGAATGCCGCGCGTATGACGGGAGAAGAAGATATCCTTGACGCCGTAGCGGAGCAGTCGCAGTTATGAGGGGTGGCAGGTGGAGGCGGGCGGGATTTAGCTTCTGAGTGGGCTCTCTGATAGAATTAGGTTGGTGCCGAAGTTGCGCGAGGGACACATGAGCCCGAAACGGGAATCGCGGGAGGAGCTGGTCTGCGAGACCGTGCGGCTGCGAAGCCGTGATGAGCTGCAGGAGCTCATCGGCGATGTGGATGCGAATCTGCGGATTCTGCGCAAGTGGTTCGGTCTCAAGATGTATGTGAAGGGGCTGGAACTTCATATCGTGGGAGAGCCGGCGGAGGTGGCGCCAGCGCACAATTTCATCGACGGGCTGGTGAAGAGTATGCGGCGGCTGGGTCATCTCAGTGCAGAGGAAGTGCGCGAGCGCCTGGAGGGGTTTGGCGGCGTATCGGACGAGCCGGAAGCTGAGTCGGGCAGTACCGAAGGGGAGTTCCTTCCGCTGGTGCCCCAGGTGGCGCCCCGCACCGCAGGGCAGAAGGAGTTTGTCGCGGCAATCGAGAGCCATGATGTGACCCTGTGCTACGGTCCTGCGGGTACCGGCAAGACCTACCTTTCGGTGGCGGCAGCTATCAGCCACTTCAAGCGCGGACTGGTGAACCGCATCGTGCTCACTCGTCCGGCGGTGGAAGCTGGCGAATCGTTGGGCTATCTCCCTGGCAGCATCGCCGAGAAGGTGAACCCGTATTTGATACCGCTCTTTGACGCACTCAATGATATTCTGGGTTTCGACCGTGCTCGCAAGCTCATCGAGCGAGGGGTGGTGGAGGTGGCGATTCTGCGAGAGTTGAGTCCGGCAGTTGAGACGATTGAGCTCACGGAAGTGGACGTTGTGCGCAACCCGATAGTGCAGCGGATAATCGGTGCCTATGAGCGGCATGAGAAGCGCCGGCGGAGGAGAGGGGCGGAGAAGCGACCTTCGAGGAAAGCTCCAGAGGTGCAACGGTGAGTCCGATGGAGGTTCGATCGCCTGTTGAGGTGGAGAAGCAGCGAGGCTCGCCCCTCTGGCAGATCGCATCGGCAGCCCTCTTCCTGCTTGCCGCCACGGGCATACTCTATGTGCATCTATTCCTGGTGCCGGTTGACCTGAGACTGGGGCAGGTTGTGCCGTACAACATCATCTCGCCGCAGGACGGCGTATACACAGACACCACCGAGCTGGCGAAGCTGACTCCCAGCGGCACTCCCACCATTATCGATCCGCAGGAAGGGGATGCCGCGGTAGCTGAGATGCATAGATTCTTCGATAGTCTGCGTCGTGCGCAGATAGAGGCCGGTAACGTAGGTGAGGTTGTGCAGGAGCTGGCGTCGCAATACGGGGTGGATGAGGAGGCGGTCAGCCTTCTGCTCACCTATGGCGAACAGGAACTGAAACAGGTCGAGACCTTCGCCGCACAGGTCATTAGCACCAATATGAAGGCCGTCATTGATGCAGAGAAGCTGGCGGCCTACAAGGAGACGATTCATAAGGGCTCCACGCTCACGCTGCCGGAGCAGGTGGGATTCGCCTTTCTCCGGGTGAACCTTAAGCCGGCGGCGCGACCACAGCTGGTGCAGGAGTACATTGAGCGCCTGGTCTCCCGCCCCATCAAGAAGGGTGAGATCATCCTTGGAGAAGGGGGTGTGGTTGACCAGGTTGTGCTCGATAAGCTAGCGGCGGTGCGCGACGGTTTCGTCCGGCAGAAGCAGTATCAGTTTGCGGGTCTGCTCCTGCTGCTGGCGGCGCTGATGCTTATCTGGTTCTTCCACCTGTTCTATTTCAAGCCGAGCATTTTCTACCACCCGGTGCTCTGGGGTCAGATAACGCTGATCTTCCTCGTGGCGATGGTGCTGGCGTTGGTGCTGGGGAGGGTGCCCTTCAGGTATGTCTTCTATATGGTGCCGCTGGCGATTGCCGCTGCGGTCATCATATTCGTTACCGTTTACGACGCGATCCTGGCGCTCTACTTCGGCATCGGGTTGACGCTTATTCTCAGCCTTTCCCTGAACTTCAACTCCAACCTCACCGCCTACATGCTGCTCTCGGCGGTTTATCCAGTGGTGTTTCTCTCCCGCAAGAGCGAGCCTCGGCATCTGGTGAGTTTCGGCTTCAATCTGGGCGTATTCAATGTGGCGATGGTGCTGATGGTGATTTTGGTGTCGGTGGAGACCTTTAGCTGGTTTGCGCTGAGCTACGCTTTCGTCGCCGGTGTCGCCGCCGCCATTATCGCGCTGGGAGTTACCCCGTTCCTGGAGATGCTGTCCACCCAGTTGACGCCGGGCAAGTTGCAGTTGCTGCTGAACCCGGAGAATCCGCTTCTGAAACGCCTGCTGGAGGAAGCACCGGGCACGTATTTCCACAGCCTGATTATGGCGAACATGGCGGAGGAAGGGTGTAACGAGATAGGAGCCAACGGACTGCTCGCCAAAGTGGGCGCGATGTACCACGACATTGGCAAGCTGAAGCGTCCGGGCTTCTTCGCCGAGAACATCGGTGATGAGGCGCACAACCCGCACCGCAACCTGCCGCCGGAAAGCTCCTACAACATCATCCTTCAGCATGTGGTGGAAGGAGTCGAACTGGGTCGGAAGTACGGGCTGCCGCCGGAAGTGCTGGCGTTTATTCCAGAGCATCACGGCACCGGTGTAATGAAGTACTTCTTCGAGACGGCGAAAAAAAGAGAGGGTCTTGAGGAAGGATTCGAGATAACGGAACAGGACTACCGATACCCGGGGCCGAATCCGCAGTCGAAGGAAACCGGCGTGGTGATGCTGGCGGATACCTGCGAGGCGATGATTCGCGCTCGCGAGTCGTTCACAGAAGAAGAAGTCAGAGACACCGTGCGCCAGGTGGTGAGGGACAAGCTGGAGCAGGGATACCTTGACAGCTCCGGACTGACAGCCGGAGACTTGAATCGCATCGTTGATTCCTTCACTCAGGTGCTGGTGAATCTGCACCATTCGCGCCTGAAATACCCGGGGGATGAGAAGCAAGCAGAGGGGGAAGTGGAAGTAGCGCAGTAGTCCCGCCTCGGCGGGATGCTGCTCCCGTGCATGATGCATGAGTATGGGAGTGCGGCTGGTTAGCCGGTCGGTTGAGCTCACGATGAAGTGGCGCGTACTCAGCCCATCGGCCTCTGCCACTGGTGGTGTTGCTGAGCGCGAGGAACCAGGGGCGGGGATGCCCGCGGTCCATTAGGATGATGGAGCGGCGGGGTCTGGGCGGTTTACAATCGGGCGAAGCGACGTTAGAATCTTGCGGCTTCGGTTCTCAGGCTGGAGCAGGTGAACTATGCTGATGACCCTGGCGGTACTCTGCTTTCTGGTGGCGCTGGTTTTCGGACTCGCGCTCTCGCCGGCGTACTTCTGGTGGTTCTTGCTGGCAGGCGTGGTGTTGACGATGCTGCACCTGCTGCCACCGCGCAAACTGCCGCCGATGACTCACCGTGGAGTCAGCAGATGAAACCAGTTGGTGGTCGGGAACGGAACTCAAGCGCTTCGCGGCAAAGTCCTGAATCAGCAATGCCGTTGGCGTTTGGAGGTTGATGACTTATGGCGTCACTGGTAAATAAGGCTCGCAATCTGGTTGTAACAATCACGCTGAAGAGCAATGGGAAGGTGTTTCTGGGGCGGGTGATTGACTTCGATGACCGCTTCCTGGAGGTGCAGGTGCGGCTGGATTCAAAAACCGGAGATTACAGCAGTAATCCGAAAGACTTCGAGAACGGCAGCAAGGTGCCCAGCGACCGCATATTGGTGGCACTGGACGACATTTCAACGATTTCCTGACTTGGTGGATGGATCGACGGCGTTCCTGAAGCGGTTGCGGCGCTGTGGCGATAGAGGAAGCTCTTCACCGGTTGAGCGATTGCTCTTGGCGGGATGTCGTGGTATTCTCTTAAGGCAATGCCGCGCGCGCGTATACTGGCTCTTCTCGGCGGGCTGCTGCTCGCCAGCGCGTTTCTGATCTCGGCGATTCCGCTGGAGAAGAAGTACTCGCTGAAGGGATTTTCGTCCCTGCGCTGGGAGCTTTATCCTCCAGACGCGAAGGGTGCGGAGCTCGGGGAAAAGGAATGCACGGTAACCAATGACTCCTCACAGACCGTGCTGGTCATCGGTCCGTACGAGGAGGAGAATCTAGAACTCGGGGTAACCATTCACTTTGCCCCAACCCATGAGCGGGGATGCGTCGGCGTTATCTTCAACGTGCAGCCCGATTACGCAAAGGGCGAGCGTCCCACTTATATGGTTTGCCGCGTCAGTTCGCACGGAGAGGTCCTCTTCGCCGCGGTTCACTCGGGAACGCAATACCCGATTTCGCACGGGCGCTTTACTCTGAATCGGGAGCATCCGCGAGTGGTGCGCGTTGATCTACTGAAGCGGCGGGAGCGAGTGGAGCTTACAGTGAACGGTCAAGAGCGTGTGCTGGTGGACGAAACTCCGCTTCCCCCGGGCGGCTTCGGTTTCCTGCTCGCGCCCGGAACTGAAGTGAAGCTCACCGACCTCTATTTCGCCAAGTACGGGGAAGTGGACTACCTCTTCAAGGGCGTGGATGTGGAGAAGTTGTTTGGACGGAAGTAAAGCAGGGACGCTGCCGGTCGGTCGTTGCGATGCCGTCGGATGCTGCATACACGAATGAGCGGTCCTGCGTTGGCGAAATAGGGAATGGACACGAAATCTCCACCGATGAGCCTGCCAAGTGCCGCTGCCGACACTGATGCCGGCGGAGCTCATCTGCGCCTGTTGAGAGACTACAAGCTCGATCCCCAAGCCTGCGCATACTGCGCGAAATGCCACGACGGCTGCCCGACCTATGAAGCAACGGGAGACGAAGCTTTCTCCGCTCGGGGCAAGATTCTCCTGTGGGCGGCGCTCAAGGGAGATTTCGGGGAGATTCCGCCCTCGGCGCTGGAGGAGTCGCTCCCGTCGGGAGCGCTGGCGAAGTCGCGCAAGCTTCTGCAAGCGCTGGACTACTGTGTACGCTGCTACCACTGCCTGGAAGTATGTCCAGCGCATATGGCGACGGTGCCCATCTTCGAAACGATGCGGTTTGAGCTGGCGCGCGAGCAGCCGCCTCCAGCGCTGCACCGTTTCCTGATGGGAAGCGTGATGCCAAATCGTTCGCTCAGTCGAGCTGTCGCATCGGTGGGCGCGATACCGTTTTCCGTGTTTCCGTTTCTCGCACGGCGTGTGCGGATGAGCGGGAAGCTCACGAGGTGGCTGCTTTCGCTTGGGGAGCGAGACGCGAGGATGAATTCGCTGGCGGCAGCGTTCCCGACGGTGTTTCTCGGCAGGCGCGAGTTCTCCCTTCCCGCATCGCCGATTCTGCGTTCGCAGGTTTTGCAGGCGATTGTGCGAGCACAGCCGCTGGCGCCACCGTTCGGTGATGCTTCTGAGAGGAACGGGGAGCTTCGTCCCATGGGCTATTTCCTGGACTGCCTCAGCGATGCCTTTATGCCGGCGGTTTTCTACGGCACGACGCGGCTGCTGAATCGGCTGGGCTATCGTGTGGTTACCCATTCCGCGAATAGCTGCTGCGGTGCAAGCGCCCTCAACACGGGAGATGAGCGGGCGTTTGTGGCGATGGCGCGGAGCTTGGCGAGGGAGTTTGGGGATTTGCGTGACGAGCGCGGGCGTCCGGTGAAAACGCTGCTCTTCACTAATCCCACCTGCTACAAGACGGTGGCGGAGCGGTATGCGGAGATTCTGGGCGCGGAGGAGCTAGCGCGGCTTCCGCAGCCGGTGCTGGATGTGGCGTTCCTTGAGAAGGAACTAGCGGGACTTCCCGATGGCGCGATTCAGCTTTCAGATGAGCTGCGGTCGCTCAAGGTGGCGTGGCACAACCCGTGCAACCTCGATTATGCCCTAGGGGTGAAGGGAAGTCGCGTGCTGGCGATGCTCAAGCGGCTGCGCCTCGATATCACGGAATACAGCGAGGTGGAGGGCTGCTGTGGCTATGGCGGGATGTTCTATCTGCGCTATCCCGACGATGCGGCGGAGCTTTCGGCGAAGAAACTGCGGCTCTGGCGCGATGAAGGGATCGACCTGGTGCTCACTAATTCCGCCGGCTGCATCGGGCATCTGAACGCCACCGCGATTCGGGAACGCATCAGTATCCCGACGCTGCATTGGGTGGAAGCCGTAGGCTCTTCGCCTGCCGACTGAGATCGCGCCGGACGCGCCGGTCGTGCAGGGAGAAAGAGGTTTGAGGTTTGGCGGCGCTGGCTAGCACCGCCTGTTCGGAGGCGAATGACCGATGGGGGAGTTTCAGAATAGGCGAGCTTTGGGCGGGGTATCAAGAGTGATGAGTACAAAGGAGAAATATCTGGTTGCGGCGAAGGGTTCCGGACTTGACGCGAAAGTGAGCCCACGCTTCGGTCACGCTCCCTACTACCTGATTGTCGAGCCTGAAACGATGGAATTCAGGGCACTGCCGGGCGTGGGTGAGGACGAGGCGTCGCCTCCGGTCGCGCAATTCGCAACTGAAGGGCTGACAACGGTTATTACGGCTAACATCGGCCCCGGTGCCTATGCGGATATCCAAGCATCTGGTCTGCGCGCTTACATCTGTCGCGGCATGACAGTGCGGGAAGCGGTGGAGAAGGTGCGAAGCGGCGAGATTGTGCCCGCCGCGGAGCCAACGATGGAGCGAAGCATCCAGGAGATGGAGTCGGAACGCGATGCTGCGAAAGGCGAGCCGGCGACTCCAAAAGAGCATCCCCCGGAGCGAGAGCCCCCGCAGTCCGGTGAAGGGCGCGGCTTGGGGCTGGGTCCTGGGCTGGGTCGCGGAGGGGGCATGGGCTTGGGTCGTGGAGCCGGTGGACGTGGTCGTGGCTTGGGTCCTGGAGGCGGTCGGGGACGTGGAGCCGGTGGACGCGGTCGTGGACTTGGTCCTGGCGGCGGGCGCGGTCTCGGGGGTGGAAGAAGAGGGTAACGCTGCCCTGATGGGCTGCGCCTGGCAATCCGGTGAATGAAAGCGCGAAAACCGGCTACGTCTACGGTCCCGTGCCGTCGCGGCGACTGGGGCACTCGCTGGGCGTGGACATGGTTCCCTTCAAGGTCTGTAGCTACGACTGCATCTACTGCCAGCTCGGACGCACGACCGAAAAGACGATTGAGCGCAAGGAGTATGTGCGGGTCGATGCGGTGATACGCGAGGTGCGCGAGTATCTGGACAGCCACCTGCGACCGGATTACATCACGCTTTCCGGCTCCGGCGAGCCGACGCTGAACAGTCGTATTGGCGAGGTGGTCGATGCTGTCAAGGGGATGACCGAGGTGCCGGTGGCGGTGCTTACCAGCGGCGCGCTGCTCTGGATGCCGGAAGTGCGACAGGCGTGCCTGTCAGCCAATCTGGTGATACCGTCGCTCGATGCGGGCACCGAGCGCAATTTCTATCGCGTGAATCGTCCCGCTCGCGGGCTCACGTTTGCACGCATGGTGGAGGGGCTGGCGGAGTTCCGCCGGCAGTTTTCCGGTGAGATCTGGCTGGAAGTGATGCTCGTCGGCGGATTCACCGACACGCTGGATGAGATGCGAGCGATGCGTCAGCATATCGAGCGGATTGAGCCGGAGCGCGTGCAGGTGAATACGGTGGTGCGACCGCCGTCGGAGAGTTTCGCGGAGAGAATCCCCGATGCAAAGCTGGCGGAGCTGGCGGAAGCGCTTTGGGATAGTGCGGAGGTCATTGCGCCCTACGAGGCGAAGGAGGGTGAGGAGCTGTTCGCGGTGACGCGGGAGGAGATTGTGGCGCTGCTGTCGCGCCGACCGTGCACGCTTGACGACATCGCCGAGGGCTTGGGCGTGCATCGCAACGAAGTCATCAAGTACTTGCAGGCGCTAGAGAGCGAGGGCGCCATCGCCAGCGAAGACCGCGAAGGCAAGCGGTATTACTTCCGGGGAAGCTGAGATGCCGTCAAGCGGACTCACCCGCTAACGCAGGGCGCGGGGGCGCTCATCGTCCAGCGCAAGAAGGCGATGAAGGCGGGGAGAGAGGGTATAATGAGTCTCACGGAGCAATCTATGCCGAAGTATAGATTCACCATTCTTATGGAGCGGGACGAGGATGGCGTTTACGTCGCATCCTGTCCTGCGCTTCAAGGATGCCATTCGCAGGGCGACACCTACGAGCAGGCGGTCGAGAACATCCGGGATGCGATAAAGCTTCACATCGAGTCGCGGTTGAGCCTCGGTGAGCCCATTCCCTTCGAGGTCGCCGTGGACGAGGTCGAGGTGAGTGCCTAAGCTGAGCCCGGCAAAGCCGCATGAGGTGCAGAAGGCGCTGGAGAAGCTGGGGTTCGCCCTTATCCGACAAAGTGGAAGCCACGCGGTCTACAGACATCGCGACGGTAGATGGACGACGGTACCGATTCATCGCGGGAAGGATGTGGGGAAGGGGAGCCTCAGGAGAATCGTAAAGGACTCGGGGATTTCAGTAGAGGAGTTCAACAAGCTGATGGGGTGATATGAGAGAGGTAAGGAGCAGAACCATCCCTCCAAAGGGGGACAAGCCTACAGAGCGAGTGAGGGTGTAATGTAGGCAAGTGCTATGAAGCTCAAGATGATAATCCATGACGCCGAAGAAGGCGGATGCTGGGCGGAAGTGCCAGCCATCCCCGGCTGCGCGAGCGAGGGCGATGCATTCGAAGAACTTCTGCAGAACCTTTACGAGGCAATCGAAGGCTGCCTTTCGGCGGACATTAAGAAGCCGCAGGTGACGGGCGCCGAGCGTGTGCTTGAGATCGCGATATGAAAGCCGTCTGCGGCAAGGCGTTCACGAGAGTGCTTGAACGCCATGGCTGGAAGCTTCTGCGCATGAAGGGCAGCCACGACGTGTACGCCAAAGAAGGCAGCGTAGTGAGGCTTTCGGTTCCTGTCCATGGCAACAAGCCTATGAGGAAGGGACTCTTGAGCTTCTTCCTGAAGATGGCGGGGTTTTCCCAGAAGGACCTAGGATAGCCTCCCGCCGCGTCCACAGAATAAGATGACCGGCGGAAGCGATGAATCTACTGCTCAATCCCGAGATGGAACATGAGCGCCTTCGTGACTTCGGAGAGCTGAGATGGAGTCAAGCCGCCGAGGTGCCGTGTCAGCCGGCTGACTGCAACCGTGCGCACCTGCTGGCACTTCACCCACGAGTCTTTTCTCAATCCGCCGGCGCCTTTGGGAAGCCGCGCCATAAAGGGGTAGGGCTTCGGCGGGGATGTCGTAGTGATGGGAAGCACCGTGACCGTGCCCTCCGGATGCGCCAATCGCTGATGCACCACGCACGGTCGCTCCTTGCCGATTTCCTTGGCCTTCACCGGGTCCAGCCGAACGCGCACGATGGAGCCGAGGTGGAGCCTGCGCGCGTCAACGGGCATCTTCGCGCTCCAGCAGTTCGCTCCATTCAGCCATTCCCTGCTCGACTTCCGCTGCGTCTTCGGCGGCGTAGTAGGCGTAGCCTTCGCGGGCGAGCTTGAGTTTCTCGCGTTCTAACTCACTTCGAAGCGCGTCGGCGATCAGTCGGTTGAGCGATACGTTTCTGCTTCTGGCAAGCCGCTTCGCCTCCGCAGCGAGCTTCGAGGAGAGCCTGGTAGTTAAAGATGTAGTGTCGGTATGTGATTTCATAATATGCAACCATAGTCTTATATCACATATTGGTGGCGAGGAGAAGTGAGGCGTGGACAGCCCGCCTAGACGATTGCCGCATTCGCTATCGGGGCGTATACTCTGTGCTCGGCGGCGAGGCGCGGGTCCGCGCCCTACAGGAGAGAGACTTTGGACGAACCGCTTGAGACTTCCGAGATTGCGGTTGCTGGCATCGGCAGGCTGGATGCGGCACTGCGTACGACCGCTCGCGGAGTGCTGATCCTTGCCGTGTTTGCCGGGTTGGTGCGAGTGATTCGCCTGGCTTCGGAGATTCTCGTCGGACGTCAATTGGGTCCGGAGAATTACGGCGTGTTTGTCTTCGGCGTGATGGCGACGCTGCTCGTGCCGTCGATAATGATGTCCATCCTCGCGATTGTGGTGCCGCGCTTCTATCAGGAAGGGGTGGCGGAGGGGAGGAAGGAGCAGATCGCTGAAACCAGCGTCTTCGTAAAGCGGGGGGCGCTGATTGCATTTGTGCTGACCGGCTTCATTGCACTTGTTGCGTATCCTCTGCTCACGCTGGCGCTCACACTTCCCGGCTCGCGCACCATTCTGGCGATCATGCTGAGCTCATTGCCGTTGCAGGTCTTTAACGTCTTCCTGGCTTCATTCTTCCTCGCGCGCAAGCAGATGCTCGGGTATGTGATGCACGAGAGCGTGCTGCCAATCGGGTTGTACGCGCTGGTGCTGGTGGGGGCGTCGTTTTTCGGGCTGACCTTGCTGGTGGCGGCAATGATTTTCGCGTTCGGTCGGTGGATTGCCGGTCTGATTGCGCTGAATCAGCTTCTACGAATCGGCGAAGGCAAGCCGGGACTGAGAATGCCGTGGTCATGCTATGTCGCCTACGGTTTCCCCATTCTGCTAACGATGCTCGGCAACTGGCTGATCATTCGGTTGGACCGCTGGGTGGTGGCGTTTGGTCTCGATGAGACGCAACTTGGAATCTATAGCGCCGGTCTTATGATTGCAATGGTGGTGGATTTCTTCGTGGCGACGGTGGCGCGGAATCTGGCACCCCATATCGTGCACCTCTACTATAGCGACCGCGCCGCGCTAGATCACTATTTCCGCACGGTGAGCGTATGGCTGGCAGCAGTGCTGTTGCCGCTGGGCGCTGTTGGCGCCGTTTTTGCATCGACCGTGATGGGGATCTATGGAACAGAGTATGCAGCGGCAGCGATGGTGTTGATGTGGCTAATTCTCTCGCGGGCGCTTGGCGGTGTCTTTGGCTTGGCAGGCTATCTGCTGAACGGTCTTAATTGGCAGTGGCTGGATACGGTTAACGCGGGTGTGGTGGGGACGTTGAGCGCAGTTGCACTCATCCTGGTAGTGAAGCCCTATGGAATCGTTGGGGTGGCGGTTGTGTGGGCAATTGCTTACGTTTGTCTCCAGACCGTGAAGCAGGTGGAGTGCAAGTATGTGTTTGGTCTGACCTCCTTCTCCTGGAGGCTGGGGGGGCTCTTGCTGCTGGCGGCGCTGCTGGGTGCGGTCGCGCTGTTCGCACGCCATGAATGGGGGAGTAGTGTCTGGATACTCCTGGTTTCTTGGGTGGCGATGCAACTACTCTTGGGCGCGTTCGTCTTTCTCACTGAGGGATCGGAGTTTCGGCGATGGATTGGGGGCGCGCTACGGCGGCGAATGACCGGTAGGTGATGGCGCACAGTCAGCGGTTTGGGTTGCTCTGGGCAGCCGCTGATGATGAGCTGAGAACTTCATCGTAGACCGCCACGGTGTTTCGCACCAGAGCTTCGATGGTGTGCACTTCCTCCACATAGCGGCGACCCTCCGCGCCCATCTGGGCGCGCGCTTCCGGCGGCATGTTGACGAACTCAGCGATGCGAGCGGCAAAGGCGGCGTCATCGTCGATGGGAAACGATAGGGCGATGCGCCAGTCTTTGAGAATGCGCGGGACATCGGCGACCTCGCAGGTTATGCTGGGGCGAGCCGACGCCCATGATTCGAGCAGACCGTTGGAGAAACCGTCGTACTTGCTGACAAGCAAGCAGGCGTCGGACGCGGCGATGCGCTGTGGAACATCACGTACTTCACCGTCGTAGATGAGATGGGGGGAAAGCCCGCTCCCCTTTACTGCGGCGAAGAAGCGTTGCGCGTAGGAGGGCTGATGGACGCGTCCCATCACGTGGATGAAGACCTGCTTGAGCACGTTCGCGGGCAGCAGTTTGAGCGCACGCAGGAGCATGAAGTGGTTCTTGTGGGCGCAGATGCGGACGGGATAGGAGAGGTGGATGCCCTCGCGCCGCCAGCCGAGGGGCTCGCGCAATGATGCCCGCTGCGCGTACGGAGTCGCGGAGAAGCGGCTCAAATCGACGCCGTTGTAGACTACGCGGGTGCGATTTTCTGGGTAGCCTAACTTGTGGATGAGCACATCCTGCACCGCGTAGGAATTGGCGATAACAAGGTCGGTGCCGCCACGGGTGAACCATTCCAGCGGGTACTTCCAGCGGGCAAGGCGGATGTTGCGGAGGCTGGTGATAACCTTGCTTCCCGAGTAGCGTCGTGCAAACAGTCGGGCATAGAAGTTGGGACCGTCCAGCATTGAATGCACGAGGTCGAAGCGCTCGCGCCGGAAGAAGGCGGCGATCCTGCGATTGAAGCCGGAGTGAAGCCGCCCGCGTGCACGAGGCACATAGTGATAGGTCACGTCGCAGCCTTCAAGCTGGTCGGCGAAGAAGTTCTCCGGATAGTAGGTAAGAAGATGCACCTCGAAGCGGTTGCGGTCGAGGTGCTTGAGCAGGTAAACCATCTGCTGTTCGGTGCCGCCGCTTTGCAGGCTGGAGATGAAGAGCAGAAGGCGCGTACGGCGGGGTGGGGCGAGGACGCCTGCGGCGGAAGTCCTATTCGCATTGCGGGGTGAACCCTGCACGCACTGATATTAGCATGCGGGGGTTCTCAGTCGCGCGGTCTCCGCTTCGCAGGTGAAGTAACCTATAATGGGTGGCATTCCGGTCAGCAGGGAAATGCCATATGTCGAAACTGAAGCCTTTTGAGGACGAATGGCTGCCGAAAGAGCAGCCGCCGCCGGACGATCAGCCAGCAATGCGCCGCTACAAGCTCCGCAAGCTGAAGGAGGCTGGACGCGACCCCTTTGATGCGGTGCAGTTCAACCGCACGCATACGATTGCAGAACTCCTGGCGAAGTTCGACGAACTCGCGAGCGAGGAGGTGCGTCTTGCGGGTCGGATTCGGGCAAAGCGCGGGCACGGTAAAGCTATTTTCTTCGATCTGGCAGATGCGAGTGGGCGCATCCAGCTTTTCAGCAATGTGGATGTTCTGGGGGAGCGAAACTTCGGGTGGGTGAAGGAGCTGGATCTGGGGGACATTGTTGGCGTGGTGGGTGAGCTATTTCGCACGCGCACGGGCGAGAAGTCAGTGCGGGTGAAGGCGTTGGCAATGTTGGCAAAGGCGCTGGAACCGCTGCCGGAGAAGTGGCACGGTCTTACCGATGTGGAGCAGCGGTATCGGCATCGCTACCTCGACCTCATCATGAGCGACGACGTGCGCCAGCGCTTCCGGCTGCGCTCGCAGATAATCGCCGAGATGCGACGCTTTCTGGACGGACGCGATTTCATGGAAGTGGAGACGCCGGTGCTGGAGCCGATTGCCGGCGGGGCGACGGCGAATCCGTTCATCACTCATTACGAGGCGCTGGACAGTGACTTCTACCTCCGCATCGCCATGGAGCTGAAGCACAAGCGCCTCATCGTGGGCGGCTTTGAGAGGATATATGAAATCGGGCGCATCTTTCGCAACGAGGGCATCTCCACGCGGCACAATCCCGAATTTACGATGCTGGAGCTCTACTGGGCGTATGTGGATTATGGAGCGATTCTCAAGCTGGTTGAGGATATGCTGGTGCAGCTCGCAGATAGCACGCTGGGAACGCGCAAGGTGAAGCTGGGCGACACGGAGATCGACCTAAGCCCGCCGTATCAGCAGGCGAAGTTCGACGATCTGCTGCTCGCGCACACCGGCGCACGGCTGGAGGAACTTCCGGACAAAGATGCGGCGGTGGCGAAGCTGCGAGAACTCGGGCTAGAGTTCAACAAGGACGCCCCCTACGAGAAGCTGCTGGATGAGCTCTGGAGCAAGGCGGTGGAACCGCAGCTTGTGCAGCCGGTGTTTGTGATGGACTATCCGCTCGCGCTATCGCCGCTGGCAAAGCGCATTCCCGATAAGCCGCTTTTCACCTACCGGTTCGAGCTTTACATCGGCGGGATGGAGATTGCGAACGCGTTTTCGGAGCTGAACGATCCTATCGACCAGCGTGCGCGGATGCAGCAGCAGATTGCGCATGCGGTGGAAGGGTATCGCGAGCTGGACGAGGATTTTCTGCTGGCGCTGGAGTACGGCATGCCGCCGACCGGCGGCTTGGGCATCGGCATTGACCGCCTGCTGATGCTGCTGACCGGCCAGACCTCCATCCGCGAGGTCATCCTGTTCCCCCAGTTGCGGAAGGAAGCGTAGAGAAGGAACAGAAGAAACAGGTACGGGTGAAAACCGGCGTGAAGCGAAGTGAGGCCAGATTGCCGGGTTGCGAACGTGGGTCGGTGTCTCTTTCCAGGAAAGCCAAATCGTTCTGTGCGGCACCCATGCTTCTGAGGATCGGTGATGCGCGAGCGCCCGAATCGGGAAGCTCGTAGCTTACCGGCTCGCAACTTGCGAGATGTTATAATGCGTGCATCCACATCATTCAAGGGGTTAAGGTATGAGTATTAAGCACTTCAGGTTGGTTATAGGCATTGCACTGGCGCTGCTGCTGCTTGCGTGCGGCGGCGGTAGGAAAGGCGGATCCATCGCGCCTCCTGCAGGGGGACAGTTGGCGCCACCCGCGACGGCGCAGCCCGCTCCCTCCGTCCCTCCAGGCGGGCAGGCAGTGGATGAGGTGCTGGCGGAACTGGAGGCGATGCCGACACCGGAAGGCGTCAGCGATGCGGTCTTCTCGGAGCTGAAAGCAGCGCTGCGCGATGCCCTCACGGCGAAGGGCGTGTCAAAACTCGCTTCGGGGCCGCCGATAGGCCCATCCAACAGCGTGGACGACCTCACGCTCGTCGACTACGGGAATGATAACTACGGGCTCACCTGGTCGTACACAAACGTCGGCGATTACAACCAGGATGGCATCGTCAACATAAGCGACATCACGCCGCTCGCGGTGCACTTCAACGAGGCGGCTGATCCCACCAATGAATGGATCGATGGCAACGGCGATACCGTCATCAACATCAGCGACATCACGCCGCTGGCAGCGGGCTTCTTCAACGAGCTCGCCGGATACTCGATCCAGGCCGATGATGACCCGGGAGGCGTCTTCCCCGAGGTTGACCGGGTAAACTTCGCCGATGCCACTGGCGAGAATCGCCTGCGGTTCAGCGTCGACCTTGCGGAGCTCTCCAAGGTTTACTACCGGGTGGTGCCATTCGACTCGGCAAGCGCAGAAGGCGAAGCATCCCGCGTGGTCTCGACTTCGGAGATGGCGTTCAATCCCGTGGAGGATACCGAGCTCGGCGGAGGCAGCTATGCTTTCTCCTCGGCGAATATCCCCTCGGATGTGACGGTGACGGTCTTGGGGGACGCGAAGTTCGAAGGCAGCGGCGACATTATCATCGACGGCACGCTCACCGCGGACGGCACCCGACTGGAGATAATAACCGACGGCAACATCATCATCACCGGTACGGTGGATAACAGCACCGAGAGCGACCCCGATGAGCCGGGCGACCTTGTGATTCACAGCAACGGCGGCGAGATAACGCTGGGCACTGAAGATACTCCGGCGACCATCCAGAGCTCGGGCGATATCGACATCGCGGACGCGCCGGACCTCGAAGAATGGGAGCTCGACGTCTTGCCCGACGAGCGTTCTATCAGCCCACTGCCGCCGGTGTGCTCGGCTAGTGCGGATATCATTCATGATACGGTGCTTCCGGATCTTCCGGTGGAAGTTGCTTTCTTGGGCGAAGGGGCGGACCCGGACGGCGGACCGGTTACCTACGAGTGGGATTTCGGTGACGGCGAGTTCTCTACGGAAAGAGACCCGCTGCACGAATACACCGATTGGGGCGTCTATGACGTCACGCTGACGGTGACGGATGACGATGCGGAAAGCTCTCAAGCGTCGCTTCGCATTGTGATAGATGACGGAGATTCGAATCTGCCAGAGTCCCCGGGGCTGTGCATGGAACCCGCCGACATCGTGGTGGGCATTGATGAGGAGGTTCTCTTCAGCTCGGACGCTGCGGACGCGCAGGCACAGGAGCTCACCTATGCCTGGGATTTCGGCGATATGGGGACTTCCACCGACGCCAATCCTTCCCATGCTTACGCCGCTGACGGGCGCTACGAGGTGACGCTTACGGTGACGGACACGGATACGAACGAGTCCACCGCCACCGCCTCGGTCTATGTTTATTCCGCAAGCGCTCCTTCATCGGTGTCGCAGGCTGGTGCTCCCAGGCTGTGGAACGCTCGTGCCGCCATCAATCCGCCGGTGGCGCCCCGCGCGGGTCGAAGAGGCAGAGGTATCATCGGGCGCGGACGGGGCAACATCATCTTCGGCGCCGCATCCAGCGTGCAGGCGCAGGATGGCGCCGATGGCGTGAGTCGCTCCGGCGTCAGTGTCAGAGGCGGTAATGGCGGCCGCGGCGGAAGCCTGCAAGTGCTCATTGCGGGTACGCTGACGGTTCGCGCAGGCGCAACCTTCCATAGCGGCGATGGCGGTGACGGTGGGAATGCGACGGCAGTTGCTCCCGCCGGGGGAAACGCATACGCGAGAGGCGGCAACGGCGGTAATGCCGGCAGGCTGCTCAGGCTCGCGGCGACCCAGGGCATTTCATTCCAGGCTGGCGCCGGTATGGTGGTGATGAACCCCGGCAGTGGCGGCAACGGCGGCATTGGGGATGCGACCGGCGGCGATGGCGCGGCGCAGTGTCCTCGTGGCCAGGACGGCGGCAGGGCGACAGCGTACGGCGGTCGAGGCGGAAAAGGTTCCAAGACCGTTGCCGTGCGAGGAAATGTCGTCGGTTTGGGGAATGTGGAGATTCAGGGCGGCAAAGGCGGCGACGGCGGTAAAGGCGACGCCACGGGCGGCGCTGGTGGTGCCGCCAACTGCGCGACTACTGCCACCGGCGGGAATGGCAAGCGAGCCTACGCTCGCGGTGGCAGAGGCGGCGATGCCAGGCTCTCCGGCGCATTCGGAGGCTTCGGAGCCATTGCCCCAGATGCGTTCACGGCTGGCGACGGCGGCATGGGCGAAGCCTCGGGCGGCGGCGGCGGCAGTGCCACCGCTAATCCGCCTGGTCCGACCACTGCCAACGGCGGGAATGGTGCCAAAGCAACCGCTGTTGGTGGCAAGGGAGGCCGAGGATACCGAAACGGCGCCGGTGGCGATGCTGACGCCAGGGGCGGCACCGGTGGGATGGCTATCGCCAACCCCGAGCACGGTGGTCCCTGCGAGAACGGCAAGAGCGCTACCGCCACCGGTGGAGATGGCGGAGATGCTCACGCCAAGAAGGGCAGGAAAGGCGGCGCTGGCGCCGGTGATGGTACTGCCAATGCCACGGGCGGCGCTGGCGGTATCGCTAATGCTACCGGCGGCAATGGCGGAGATTGCGACACCTGTCCCGCGGGTGCCGGTGGCGACGGCGCTAATGGTACTGCGACTGGCGGTGACGGCGGAGATGCGACTGGCAACGGGACCAAGACTGGCGGCACCGGCGGTAACGCCGATGCTTTCGGTGGTGATGGTGGCGACGGCGCGAGCTGCTGCGTGAAGTTCTTTGAAGAACAGGGCGGTGACGGCGGCGATGGTGGCGATGCTACTTCCACCGCCGGCCACGGAGGTAGCCCCGGCAGCGTGCGTGGGGTCAATGGTGGAAAGGCTGGCGATGGCGGTGACGGCGGAGACGGCTGGGGATTTGGCTTGAAAGGTCTCAAGGGCACCGGAACCGGCGACCCGAATGATGTCAATGACGGCGAGGATGGTGAGGATGGAGACCTCTGTCCGCCCTGGACCATCTGGTACATCTACCTCTCTACGATCTCTCCGGGACCAGTTGAGCCCGGCAGTTTCCATGACCTGGACGTCTACCTGGACGATAAGACCACCAAGACCGGCGACACCGTGGAAGCGTACTTCCTGACGGAAGCAGAGTTCGGAGCTCCTGTGGGCTACAGCAAGGAGGGCGACTTCCTGTTCGTCAGCAGCGGGCGCGTTGAGTTCGACCTGTCGACGATTCCCGGTAGCTTCCCCGTGGGCAAAGTGGAAGTGCAAATCGACCACTCGAGCATGGAAGCGGGCGCGATCCAACTCGTCGGCTATTACGAAGGCGGTTCCAACTCCGTCGGCAACACTGCCGGCGCAGGCGGTCCCGTTCACGAGACGCTGGAGCTGCCACCGGCGCCTGAAGGTACTCCCTACCTCGGGTTTGCGCTGGAAGCCTATGATATGGTCGGAGTCGAATGCTGGTGGATTCAAATCATCGACCCGTAGCGTTGTCGATGAGGAAAACCGGAGCCGCAAGCTGAAATAGGGTGATGCTGGCGGCGCATGGCAACACGGGCTGCCGGTTGGATGCTGGCATTGAGTCGCGCCAGCCTATTCTTCCGCGCGGATGATTTCCTTCGCTGCCTGGGTAGCGATTTCGCTCCCGAAGCCGGCAGCGCGCACCCTCGCGTATATCTTCGCGCGATACTTGTTGCGCAGGCGAAAGCGAACGCCCGACTCGCCGCCCAGCTTCTTGCGTTTGCCTTCATCTGCCAGCAGCTTCGTCAACTCGCGCGCCATCTGCTCGCGGTAGACTTTTCCCCGGCGGCTGACGAACTTGCGCATCTGCTCCTGCTGGAAATCAGTCGGCAAAAGCTCATCGATGAGACGCCTGGCACGGGCTTTGTCATAGCCTTTCTGCATGAGTAGCGACAGCAGCTTGAGCGGCCCCACACCGCCTCTGGACACCTTCTCGCTGACCAGGGTTCGTGCGGCACGGTCGTCGCTCTGATAGCCCTCCTCGGCAAGCTCTGCCATCACGCGACCGACGGTGCGACCGCCGAAGCCCTTCTTGAACAGCCGGTCCTTGAGTTCGCGCTGGAAGTACTCGCGTCTGCCGAGCAATCGCAGTGCATAGTCGCGGGCATGCAGGTATTCCGAAGTGGCGATGAGTGCGGGAAGCCGCTCCGCTGCCACTTCATCGCCTTCGAGAGCAGCCGCATCATCCGGACGCAGCCATAGCTTCTCGCCGCTGGCGAGCTTGAACTCGTAGACCTGTTTCGATGGCAGAAAGCGCCGGGAGGAGATTCTCATCCCGCCGATTATAACGAATAAGAAATCGTTGCTTCGGGGGGCTTGCTAGCGGCAGGCAAATGCGCTATAGTGGTTTTCTGACGATGCTCAGTGCGTGGGGCCTGATGGTGATGGGTTTTTCATTGGCCGGGGGCCTATTTTTTTTATCTTCCCTCAAGGAGTTAGTGAATGAAGAAGGTCGCTATCCTGCAGGCCAGGCTTAATTCCTCAAGAATGCCGCGAAGGGTGCTCGCAGACCTCGCGGGACGACCGGTTCTTCTCCATATTCTCGACCGCCTCCAGAAATCGAAAGAACTTGATGAGATCTGTGTCGCCATACCTGAGGTGCCGGGTGAGGATGAACTGGCGCAGGTGGTGGAGAAGGCTGGGGCAACGTTGGCTCGCGGGCCGGAGCACGATGTGCTCTCCCGCTACCGCATCGCCGCCTATCAGACTGGCGCGGAGATGGTGGTTAGAGGCAAGGCGGACAACCCGCTGGTGGATGTTGAGATGATGGATGAGCAGCTTCGCTTTCTGGAGGAGAACCCGCAGGTTGAATATGTGTTCACGCGGGGATTGCCCCAGGGCGCTGGTGTGGAGAGCTTTCACCAAAGGACGCTGGACAAGCTGGACTACCTCGCGCGGACGCTGGAGTACAGGAAGCACGTGACCTACTATCTACTAGAGCATCCGCAGGCCTTCAGCGTGCAGGTGCTGGAGCCGCCGCAGGGGCTTCGCCGTCCGCACTACCGTCTCACCCTCGACACGGAGGAGGATTACGAGCTTCTGCGAACGGTCTACGAGGAGCTTTACCAGGGAGAGCCAATACCGCTCATCGAGGCGGTGGCTCTGCTGGATGCTCGTCCTGAGCTGGCGAAGCTGAACGCGGATGTGGTTTCCTCTCCCTTCCGCGTAGAGCAATTCGGCGCTGCCTTCGCGAAGCTATGAGTTTGGTCAGCACGTACGCTCCGACGGGGAAGAACATCATTGCCCATTCCACATCGAAACCCTGCGTGTAACTCAGGCGCGTGAAGTCCCATCCTGACGCAAAGATGATTGCCCCCAGTTCGATGGCGACTACGACGACGGCTGCGGCAAGGATGGCGCTCCGTTGCGGGTCCAGCCAGTACCACAAACAAACGCCGGCGAAGAGAAGCACTCCCAGGACGACAGTCCAGACCCGCCAGGCGCTCGCCGGGTGGAACCAGCTTCCGAACCAGAAGAAAGCGATGTGAACCGTGGCGATTGAGGCGAGAAAAAGCGCCAGCAGAACGAGGATATTGGCGACCCACCGTGGCATCGATCGCCCTGAGTATAGCAAAGCCAGTCGGTGAGGATCAGCCTGGAGGATGGATGCAGAAAGGCGAACCGCGCCTGCGCTTTACATTGGTGCCGCGTTATGTATAATGATAGGTTACATCCCGCATAGTGGCGGCTGGAATCGGGCAGGTGTTATGGCACTGAGAATAAGACTAATGCGTGTGGGTAAGCGCCACCATCCGAGCTATCGGGTGGTGGTCAAGGAGGCGCGCAGCCCCCGGCAGGGCAAGTACTTGGAATGGGTGGGAACCTACAGCCCGCGCAGCGATCCGGAAGCGGCGGAACTGAATGAGGACCGCATTGCTTACTGGTTGAGCGTGGGGGCTCGTCCTTCCGAGACAGTGGCGCGGCTGCTGCGAAAGTATACAAGTCTCTCCGTTCCTGATGATGGCAGGGCGAAGGTGCATTCCATGCAATCAGCGGAGGAGCAAGCAGCTCAAACCCAGGCTCCGGACGAAGTGACGTCCGCTGAGGCAGTGACCCCTGAAACAACACAAGATTCACCAAACGAGGAGGAGGCGCAATGACGATGGTGGAACTGGTAACCGAGATCCTGAAGGCGATCGTGGACAATCCGAGTGCGGTCGAGGTCACGGAGGTTGAGGGTGAACGTGCAGCGATCATTGAGATCAAGGTGGCACCCGAGGATGTGGGCAAGGTCATCGGACGGGAGGGACGCATCATCAACTCGCTGCGACAGATTGTCCGTGCGGCTGCCGGCAAGGCCAGCAAGCGCATCACGATCGAGCTGATCTCGTAGGAGGCAAGCCAAAGCTGTGGGTTCGACCGTGACCGTGGGGCGAGTGGGGCGACCTCACGGAGTGCGTGGCGCATTGCGCTGCACCTACGAGACTGATTTCCCCGAGCGTCTGCGTCAGCGGGAGAGTTTTCTCCTCTGCGATCCGCGGACAGGGGAAGTACAACTGGTCACGCTGTCCGAGTTGAAACTGCTGCCAAGACACTTCCTGATCCGCTTTCAAGAGATTTCGAGCCCGGAAGAAGCACGCCGCTTCATTGGCTGGTGGTTGGAAATCGATGCTCGACGAGTGCCTGATGATACGGAGGAGGGTGAGTTCTACTACTTCCAGTTGAGCGGACTGACAGTAGTGGAGGAGGGTAGTGGTCGGGTAATAGGACGGGTGGTGGATGTGAATCAGGGCAAGGCGCACGAGATTCTCACGATTGAGACTCCCGACGGCGAGGAGCTGCTGATACCCTTTGTGGCTGACGCTGTGGCAGAGGTCTCGGTGGATGACGGGCGATTGATCTTGCGGTCGCGGGAGTGAGTCTTCAGGTGCGTCCTGTCATTGCCGTTCGCTCAATCTCAGCTCCATGTCATAGCTCGCCAGGAGTCCGTCCCAGCCCATCTTGCGCAAAAGCAGGCTGAAGTCAATGCCTTCCACCATGAAGGCTCCCATCTCCTGCTTGCGCATTATCTGGTTTTTCATCTGGGCAGCCCAGCCCGGCTGAAGTGAAGCACGGTCATTCACCCGGACGATTTTGAAGCCCAGTCGCTCCCAGAAGGGCAGCCCCATTCGGTGGTTGTAGCCGACGATTTCAGTCTGCACGCCGGGCACAACAATAGCCCGCCAGCGTTTCGCCTTACGCGCCCAGTCAATCATGGTCTGCGCCAACCCCCGCGCGATGCCCATGCCACGGTAGCCTTTGGCGACCGTGAAGCAGGTTGCCACAAGGGAAGGCGACTTCTTCTGCAGGGACTTCCACCATTCTTCGGGGTAAGATTCATCTCCGATGACCTTCCCAATGCTGGCAGTTACCTCTTGTTCCGGTAAGAATAGAACTGCGCCTACAAGCTGATGCTGGTCCCATGCCAGAATGGCGCAGGTCCCATTTACGGCTATCTGTCGCTGGAAAAACTGCTGATTGAGGTGCGGGCATTGCGAGACGAAGCCCTGGAAGGCAGCGGGGTCGTCCCGGTCCAGCGGGCCGTTGAGGAGAATCTGCGGGCAGAGACTGAGGACAAAGTCCTCTCCCATCGGACGAATCTCAATGCCGTTAACTGTCGTCATCTCTGTTGCTGAAGCTCTCTTCTACGAACTGCCGCAACTCGGTTACCACCCGAAGGACACGCCGCTGCCGCGATTACGCCGGCTCGCTCAGTTTACAGCGGGGGATTACTCAAGTCCAAACGCTTATGGGTTCGGGGGTAGACTTCACTGGCAAGGCGAACGTAGATGCGCTTGAAGTGCAGCCACTCGTCCATGTACTCCTGCGTCAGCGTGAAGTCGAGCAGCTTGGCCGGAACTCCCACCGCCACGCGGCGCTCCGGCACTTCGAAGTTGTTCTTCACCACTGCGCCTTCGGCGACGACTCCCCATTCGTGTATCACCGCCCAATCGGAGATGATAGCTCCCATGCCGATGACGGCGTAGTCCTCAACGGTGCAGTTGTGAAGGATGCAGCCGTGTCCCAGGGTCACGTGCCCACCGACCCGGGTGATCTCCCCCGGTCGAGCGTGGATGACGACATTGTCCTCGACGCTGCTCTCGTCCCCGATTTCGATGCGACCGTAATCTCCGCGGATGCGCGCGCCGGGACCAATGAAGCAGTTCCGACCCAGTCGTGTATTCCCCATCACGGTGGCAGAATCGTGAACATAGGTTCCTTCCCCGATTTCGGGTCGGTGTCCATCACACTCGTAAACAGCCAAAGTTGTTTCCCTCCTAGATGCCGGGTTCATGCACGCTACGCGTTGCCAGCAGTTCGTATTTTAGCCTACAATGGAGTTTATGCAAATCCCCGTGAGCGGATTGCGCGTACTTGACGGCGAAGTTGGGGCGATTGAGCCTCACACCCAAGACGAGGTGGTTGCGGCGATTGAGTCGCCAGAATTCGTGTGGCTGGACTTTGATCTCCAGAGAGCACCGGTGCAGCAGGTGCAGGAGCTCTTGGAGAAGCGGCTGGACTTTCACCCCCTGACGGTCGAGGACTGCGTGACTCCCGATATTTACCAGCCGAAGATGGAGGAGGAACGAGGATACAAGTTCTTCATCTTCCATTACTTCTCCACGAGCCGACGCAACTACCTGAAGCCCAGCGAGATCAATATCTACCTGGGGCGCAACTTCGTGCTCACACTGCATCGGAAAGCCATCCCGACCTATCTGAAGCAGTTTCTGGCGAATATCCCGAATGATCTATTTGCTTTCTTGGACAAGTCAATCATCTTCTTCTACCACATCCTGGATGTGCTGATTGACGACTATCTGCGGATTCTGGCTCAGTTTGAGAATCAGGGTGATGAGATTGAGATGCGATTTCTTTCCGGCAAGGAAGTCAAAGTGCCGCTTCTGAAGTTGAAGCGCCGGCAGCGACCAGGCATTTCGCTGATGGAGGAGGTCATTGCCCTACGG
The DNA here is from genome assembly GCA_002050035.1 of Planctomycetales bacterium 4484_113. GTDB lineage: Bacteria > 4484-113 > 4484-113 > 4484-113 > 4484-113 > 4484-113. The sequence continues at coordinate 24,175 of MVCR01000004.1, forward strand.
CAGAATCTGTTGCTGATGCGCAGGTCTCTGACCCAGGAAATAGAGATAGTCAACGAGCTTAGTGAGACCTATGAGGAACCGGAGGAACCGCTGCCGATGCCGGAGGAGGAGCGCGAGGAGATTGTGGTCTATCTGGGCACGCTGGCGAACCACCTTGAACAGGCTTTGCACGTGATTGAGCGGGAGCGCGATAGCCTGGGGCAGTTTATGGATTTGCAGGATCGCGTCATCAACGTGCGCTCCCAGGAGATTATGACTCTGCTCACGATTGTGATGGCGATTTTCGTGCCGCTCACGTTCATAACTGGTTTCTACGGGATGAATCTGCCGAATCTGCACGGCACCGCCATGGGGCACTCGCTCTCGATTATCTGGATCCTGGACGCGATTATGCTGGGAATCGCTGGTGGGATCATCTACTATTTCTATCGGAAGGGCTGGCTGTAGAATGGCAGGTGAAGAGATGCAGCAGGGCGATGAGAGCGGCGAAGACCGCACTGATCCTTTCCTCCCGGCGGTGGTGGAGGAAGAAGCGGTGGTGGCGGAAAGCCGCTTCTCGCGGCTGATCAGGCTGGGACCGCAGCCGCAGGCGAATGTGAAGTGGTCCTTCACCGGTCGCCGCGTACCCGCCGGCGTGCGGAAACTGCTACCTTTGCTGCCGGAGGTCTTCCCCTGGGTGGAGGACCTGGTGTTCGGAGAAACCGCCTACACCGCACGTGGCTTCGACAACACGCTCTCCGAGCTGGTAACCGATGTGCCGACGCACAATCTGCTGGCGCTGCTTCGGTATGCGCACACGCTGGAGTTGGCTCTCTTTGACCGTGCAGGGGTGGGGCTGACGCGGTTCGACCGTTCGCACGTCTATCTCGCCGACGAAAATGCGACCGGTCTGTCCGGGCACGCGCGATTCGCGCTGCGGTTATATCATCTGGAAGACTTCGCACCGATGAAGCGGCAGGCACGGTTGGAGCTTGTGGGGCGTCTGGCAGAGCTTGCGCACAAGGAGATGGGGCGACGCAAGAAGGCGAACCCTCATTTCGTCGAGAACTACGCGGCGCTGGAATCCCTTTTCCACTGGGTAGCGAAAGAGCCTTCGAAGGCGCCTGATGCTGGGCGTTGCCTGAACCTGCGGCTGGACGTGGCGTCGCTTTCACACGTAGGGCTGGTGCGTGATGGGAACGAAGACGCGCTGCTCGTGCTCCGAAGTCGGGTGGAGGATGGCGGAAGCGGCAGTGCTGTCTTCGCTGTGGCTGATGGAATGGGGGGGCATCAGGCGGGAGAGGTGGCTTCCACGCTAAGTCTGGAGCTTCTGCGCCTTTACAGCGGTTTCTGGGCGCTGGCACAACCGCTGGACGCTGGTGGGAAGGCGGGAGGTCTCGATACGATGATGCGCCAGCACATCGCGCTCATCGGCAACGAGATACTGGATATGGGAAATCGCGAGCCGCGCCTTGCGGGGATGGGAACCACACTTACCGGTTGCATCTTCAGCTTTCGCGGTGATATCGAGCGTGGCGTGTCCTGGGGGAGTGTATGCGGGCGCGTGTTCAATGTCGGTGATTCGCGCACCTTCGCCGTGAGTGCAGACGGCTTGCGAGCCCTCACTCGCGACCATTCGCTGGTGCAGGAACTTCTCGACCGCGGGAATATCACCGAAGAAGAGGCGTTTTCGCATCCGCAGAAGAACATCATCACGCGGGCGCTGGGAACGCAGCAGGATGTGGAAGCGGATACTTTTGCGCTAGCGGTGCCCCTGGATGCATATATCGTGATGGCGAGCGACGGGCTGACCGATCTGGTGCGGTCGGAGCGGCTCATCGAGCTGGCGGCGGAGGCGGATGACGCGCAGGAACTCGCGGAGAAGTATCTCGCCGAAGCGCTCGCTGCCGGCGGCACCGACAACATCTCGCTCATCGTGCTGGAGCCGCATTTGGCATTCGTTCCCCGGGAGTAGGCAGCGGGTCTGGGCGTGCGGATTGCCTTCTCGATGACCGCCAACGGCTGAGCAATTCGAGCTCCCTGCTACAATCCTTCTCGATGAACGCGGACGAGTTTCAGCAGCAGAAGGACTGGCTTGCTTCGGCCGAGGAGGAGTTTGAGAAGGACGCCAGCATCCGGCTTGAGGATCCCATTCTCTCCGAAGAAACCCGCTATTACGGAATGCATATCAGGATGCTCAAGCGCATCCTCAAGGAAATCGAACTGGCGCATCACCTGGAGGAATACGCCCAGGAGGCGGGGCTCACGCGCCTTTTCTACATCTTTAGGGACCTGGTGATAGCGCTTGAGCAAGAGTCCAGCTATGGGCATCTCAAGTTCATCAAGGAGTTGAAGGAAGTCCTGACCAACAACGATTGCGGTCGTCTGACCGACGACTGAAAGCTGACGACTGTCTGGAGTCCTCGCCCGTGATTCCGTCCGCCGACTGACGACTGAAAGCTGACGCCTGACGACTGATCGGCGTGCGCGCCGAAGTCGCTTTCGGGCGAAAAAATCTCGTCCCAAAGGGTTGCCAAAACGCAGAGAATGTGTTACCTTTCAGGTGCGGGGCTGATGATGGCAATGACAATGGGCGACCGCGAGATGGAACTTCTCGCCGAGAAGGTGCTGCAGAAGCTGGAGTGGTATCAGCAGATAGATGAGCTCGCGCAGGCGATTCTCAAGCAGCTATCCGAAGAGGACAAGGAGCGACTGCAGAAGCTGGCGCAGAGCAGGAGCGACGACGCGACCTCTCCCGAGTCCCCAACCACAGCAGACGGCGGAATGGAAACCGCGCCGGAACCGCCATCCGAGTAGGAGCACGGCATGCCGTGCCCACATATGGGAACGAGACGGCGGGGGATGAGTCCCCGCTCAACAGGAAACAAGACGGAGGTTCTGAGAGATGCTACTGGAGCGTCAGGACGCGAGGAAGCTCGCCGAACTCATCGGCAAGAAGATGGCGAAGGCCCCGGAGAAGTGGCGGGGCATCGCCCGCCAGGTCGGAGACCGGCTGCCCTGTTCATCCCCCTTTGGGCTTGGCGCGAGCCTGCCCCCATCCGGCGCCGCCGCGAAGGCCCTCAACTACATGCATATGGCGGTGAACGGCGTGAGGCTGTATGGGGAAGGCGGGAGTGATACTGGAGAGACGACCAAGGGGCGCAAGGAGACTAGGGACCCATGTCTGGAGGTCTGCCTTGGCCCTGATATACATGGTTGCGGCCCTGACCCCTTCTACTGCTCAGGCCAGGTGCGATTTATCTGCGCTTACTTCGATTGTGACCCGGGTCCCACAGGTGGCCACAATTGCTACGGTGTTGAATTCGTGTGCACAGGTCAATTTAGGTGCTCGGCTTTTACTTGGGGCGATGGTGACTGTTACACCTTCGACTGTGTCCCCGATTCGGCTCACAAGGTATGCCCGACCCAGCCGTACGAGTGGTAGTGAACTGAACGCTTCTTACTAGGAGGAAATGATATGCGGTCAACACTGGCTGGACATCGGAGAGGCGCGGGCCCCTGCACCGCTCGCTGTCTCACTTCGCTCATCGTTGCTATGGCTCTGCTGTGGCTCGCCGGTCACTCTGTTGAGGCGGGGGAAAGGTGGCAGTTGAGTGTGAATGACTCGAAGCTGGGGAGTCACGTCTCGTTTCCTGGGATTCTGCAGCCAGTGGAGGTCGCATTTCTGCGGTGGGCTGCGGGCAGGGATTCAGGGAAGATCGAATACGCATTGCCAGGAACAATCCTTCACGACATTATCCGCGCTCGGGACCGCAATGCGTTCTGGCTGGTTTGCGAACACCGGAACGATTACAAGTCGGTCTCGTACACGCTCGAATACACTGGTCCCAGCGGGGAGAGGCACACATACCCTACAAGAGGGAAATACGACCGCGGTGTTTATCTGATGCTTCCGAGCGAGTATATGCTTTACTACGGTGACGTCAGTAGTTATGACTACCAAGAGGGCATAGACTACTTCAAGATGATACTCAGACCGTACAAGCACCGGTCTTCTGGTGGAATACCGCACCATATGTTATGGGCGATTCCCTTCCCTAAACCACTGGCATGGATGAGTTTCGATGAGAGAGCGGCCATCGGGCAGCAAACAGGCATTGATTTCCAGTTAGAATACGAACTGTGGTTCGCAAAGGAAGATATGAAGCTGGTGAAGGAGTTCATTAGGGTCTGTCCACCGAAGAGCGATGGAGACGACGCTGGAGCGACCACGGAAGTCACTTACAGGTATCGGGGGCGCGGGTATCCGGTGGAGGTATGCGTCGAACAGAGCGGCGTGGTTTATGTCTTGCTCCGATTCCAACTGGTCGATGGTCTCTGGATGCTTGATAATGGAACGAGAATGTCCGTCCTGGGTCAAGGGCATTTGACGGTTTCACGGTACAAAGTACACGGTATCTCCGTGGAGAGGTGAGTCACCCTCGATGGTTGCCCTATTAGCTTCCTTTGTCCTCGGCAAGGCGAGGGCATAGCCAGAGATGGTTCAAGAGGAAACAGCCAATCGATTGAGCCCCCCCGAGTTACTGCCCCGGTTGGTGTCGCGTCTTCTGCGCGAGCACGAGTTCGAGCCTGTCGGGCTTTTGAACGTGCTCATCACCGAGGACTGCAACTGTCGCTGCGACTACTGCTTCATCCATGGCAAGCGTCCGAGGAGGATGACGGAGGAGATACTCAAGGCGACCGTTGATTTCGCCCTGCTCAAGTCCAGGCATCTACGGAAACCGGAATTCGTGTTCTTCGGCGGCGAGCCGCTGATGGCGTTCGACCTGATGCAGCTTGCAGTGGACTACGGTAACTGGCGGGCAGCGTTGATGGGGAAGCGGATATCCTATTCAATGACCACCAACGGCACAGTCTTCGATGAAGAGAAGCTGGAGTTTTGCAGAAGATACGGCATTCGGTTCCTTCTCTCCATTGATGGCGACCGCGAAACGCACAATCTGCACCGGAAGTTCGCTGATGGGCGCGGCACGTACGATGCGGTTGCGAGCAAGATTCCGCTGATGAAGAGCTATCAGCCCTGGCTTGGGGCGAGGGTCACACCGACGCCTGAGAATATGCATAAGCTGTATGATAATGTGCGCCATCTCCATGACCTCGGCATTACTCAGTTCATTATTGGCCCGGCAACGGGACTTCACTACAGCGATGACGACGTGGCGGAATTCAAGCGGCAGTTCCTAATGGTGGGCGACTACTACATCGAACAGGTGAAGCGCAAGGCGCCTTTCAGGATGACTGATTTCGAGCCGGAGCTCGACGGGAAATTCGGGAGATTCCATGGCTTATGGGGATGCGGAGCGGGACGAGGTCGTTTGAGCGTATCGGCAACCGGCGAGATTCAGCCGTGCGCGAAGATACAGGGGCTGAATGACCTTGCGGGGATTCCAGAATACTCGCTGGGCAATGTGCTGGATGGATTCACTAACCTAGACGCCCGGCGCAGGTTTATCGCCTTCGGGTACGACGAGCGGAAGCCGTGCCATAGTTGCGATCTCACGGATGATTGTGCGGGAGGATGCCCGGCGGTGAACTGGGAGGCGACCGGTTCCATTCGGCTGCCCGACCCTTGCCAGTGCAAGATCACCCGCGCGCTTCTTGAAGCGAAGCGCGAGATAATGGGGAAGCTGGAAGCGGAGGGATTGCTGGAGACGCGCCCGACCGCGACGCAAGCTGCTTAGGGCGGTAGCTGTCGGGGAAGCCGCCCCTTCCCGCGCTTCGCTCCCCGCTGCGGTGCCACCCCCTATCTTTCCTCTGCTGCCTCGCCTGAATCATCCGCTGACGGCTGGGCGCTCGACGGCTGGGCGCTCGTCGCGCCCGCCGATACCGCCATCGTCTCATACCTCTTCAGCGATTCCGGCTTGAAGCGGTGGCGGTCGAAGCCCAGCTTCTCGTAGGGCACGCCCTGGGCGAACGCCAGCAGCTGGAAGTAGTAGACCGGCGGGATGTGAAAACCCTCGCCGAAGCGCTTCTCCACTTTCATCTGTCCGTAGTCGAACTGGCTGAAGCAGGTCGGGCAGATGAGGCACAGTATCTCCGCCTCCACGTCCTTCACCGTGGAGAGAAGCGCGTGCATCATATTCACCGGGATGTCCTCCACCTGGCAGGCTTTGCCGCAGCAGAGATACCAGTTGCGATGCCGCACCGGAGTCGCTCCGATGGCTTCCACGAGATGCTCCAGCACTTCCGGATTGTTGGGGTCGTCCACCTGCATAATCTTGCTCGGCTTCAGCAGGTGGCATCCATAGTGGATCGCCATCTTCATTCCTTCCAGCGGGCGCACCACGGTCTTGCGAACGGCGTCGTAGCCAACTTCATCCCGCACCAGCGTTGCGACATGGCGCACCCGGCTGGTGCCTTTGTACTCGCGACCGATTCTCTTCAGCCGAGCGTTGACCTTCGCTC
>MVCR01000102.1 GCA_002050035.1 Planctomycetales bacterium 4484_113
ACCGGATCCATTCGGCTGCCCGACCGGTGCGAATGCAAGATGACGCGGGTCTTCCAGGAAGTGAAGCGCGAAGTCATCGCCAGGCTGGAAGCGGAGGTGCTGCTGGAGACACGCCCGACCGCGGCGCAAGCCGCATAGCCCGGTAGTTGCCAGGGTGCGCTCCTTTCCCATGCTTGGCTCCTCGCTGCGGCGTCACCTGCTAGAATGCTGCTGGTTTTCCCCTTCGGGAAAGCTCAGGAGATTCAGTCCTCTCCTCTCACCTGCTTCTCGATATCGAGCCCCAGTACCTGCGCCATCTCCCGAAGGGTGTCGTAGTCCGAGTCTTTGGCGTCTTTCGAAACGACCACATTGTCTGAAGGAATGTCCGCCGTGCGCGCCAGCACCTTGGTTTCCGAAAGCAGTTCCGGCATCGTCTTGGCGAGCTTGGTGCGTGCGTCATCGTAACAGGCGGCGGCATCCACGCTACCGTTGAATACCGCCAGCACCGCGCTATCGTGGCTGCCGGAGAAAATGCAGCGCTTGAGGTCGCGATCCGGGTCAATCCCGTTCTTCATAAGCAGCGCGCGCGGGTAGAGATGACCGCTGGCGGAAGCCGGTTCGACGAAGGCGAAAGTCCTCCCTTTCAGGTCGGAAAGGGTGTTTATGCCCGAATCTTTGCGCACGAGGATAATACCGTGATAGACCGCCTGCCCGTGTCGCACCACCTTGAGAATCACCCGTGCGCCGTTGCGCTGACGCGCCAGCACGTACGCCATCGGCGGAAGCCATGCGATGTGGGCGTGCCCCTGTCCCAGCGCTTCAACCACAGCAATGTAGGAAGTCGCCGTCATATTCTTGACGAAGTAGCCGGTGCGTTTCCGCAGCAGTTCCGCCAGCGGGCGCGCGCTCTCCACTACCTTCTGCGCTTCAACGGAAGGCACAAATGCCTGTATCAGCGGGCTCTTGGCGGTTCCCAGGACGCGACCGGTTGTCTTCGTCGTCGGGGAAGCTGTGATGTTGTCCGATGGCGCGGTTGCTTTGTCTTTGTCAGCAACCTCATCCCCCGCTCCTGGATTGCAAGACGCAACCAGAGCTGCCATTACGAAAAGAAGCAGGAGAAAGCATCTCTTCACATGCTGATTCTAGCAGAAAGCCTCGGCCTCTTGCTTCAAACGGGCTTCACACTTGCACTTTGAGTATAATTATACTATGCGAGGAGCGCATCCATGGCGGGCGAGTGTCGGCGTCGTTCGGCGCCGCAGTGGGCCGCAACTCCCTATCGTCGCTTTCGCGGTGAGTCTGCTCGCTCTGGTCCTGGTGTCGATGAGCATTCATGCCCAGGAGCCGGCGGCAGGCGGGCCTTCGGGCGACGAGGATGTTGACCTGCTGCTCCGTTCGTCTGTAATTTCGGTGGACTTTCCGCTTCCCACCGAGTCCCTGCCGAAGTTGCGCTTTCTCAGCCGACCGGGGCTTCCCGACATCGGCGACCCCTACCATAAGTTTTTTACCTCCAAACGGATGCCCGAGGGCAGCGAGAAGGTGATCAGCCCCACATACGGTCCTGGCACGCGCTATATGGGCCCGCGCATCACCGTGGTGAAGAAGGGCAAAGAGCGTACCGGCATCTCGTTCTATCTCGATGAGTACCGGTTTGGGTTTGAGTTTGTGAACAATACCGTGGGCGTTCCCGCCGTGGTTGAAGAGGTGGCTGACGAGGGTGAGACGCCGAAGCTGAAGTATGCCTTCAGCAAGCAGGAGGGCATCAAGCTGGCGAAAAAGATGATCGACCGGTACACGCCCGGTCTCGGAACCGTGAGCGGAGATTTCGATCTGGTGGAGTCCGCTGAGTTCCAGAAAGAGAAAGGTCGCCTGTTCGTTTACCGCGTTACCAAGACCTATCGCGGCATCCCGCTTCTGGATGAGTATGTGCAAGTGGCTCTCGATGGCGAGAAGAAGCCGGCGGACGTCTCCTACTTCTGGAGCAAGGACCTCCAGCCGGTGGAAGATGAATTCACGCCAATCGATGCAAAATGTCGCTGGAATGAAAAGGTCAGTATCGTGAATCCTTCCCCGGAGGGAATCGAGAAGCGTTTCGGCGGGCGCATTATAACCCACACATATGTCGTTGCTGTAGATGCACTGGTCGGTCGGCAGGTGGAGATGGTCTCTCCGGCGTTGCAGTAATACGCCGCCTGAAGGATTGCCTATGCATTGTCGGGAGAAAGGGTTGAAGCCGCTGACGGTCTCTCTATTGAGGCTGCTTGGCGGAGCGTTGATTCTGCTTTCCTGCTATGGGTTGCTTGCTGCTTGCGGGCCGCCTGGTGCCTCTGGTACTTCGCTTGAAAGTGGCGGCGCTGCCCCTGTGCTGGTGGTGAGCGATGCCTTGGCAGAGCTGGAAGCGATGGATCCACCTCCGGATGTGGAACCGGCGCTCTTCGAGCAGCTGAGGCAGGCTTTGAGCACCAAACTTGTCGAGCGGGGCGAGAAGATTGTCGGCACGCCGCCGGAAGGTCCCGCCAACGCGGTGGGCAACCTGTCGGCCGCCGGCTTCGCCGATGGTCAGCTCACCCTCGCCTGGTCATACATCAATGTGGGTGACTACAATCAGGACGGAGTTGTCGGCATTGCCGACCTCACGCCGCTGGCGGTGCATTTCGGAGAAAGCACCGAATACTCCTCGGCGGCCATCCCGGTGGATGGCAACAACGATACCTTCATCAATGTCGCCGATATCACTCCGCTGGCCGCGCACTTTTTCGCCAGCTGCTCCGGCTACGTGGTTCAAGGTAAGGTTCCCGACTTAGGCACGTATGACGATCTAGCGACGGTGAACCTGCCACCGCCGCCGGAAGAAGGGCGCACGCGAGTTGAGGCTACGGTGGAGCTTTGCGATTATCGCTACTTCCGCGTGATTCCCATCGACGGAGAGGCTAACCGGGGCGAGCCGAGCGATGTGCTCTATTACGACATTCACCCGCCTCACATCGTCGGTCTCAATCGCACAGGAGGAGTCACCGGCGAGGAAGTGCAGTTCTCTCCCACCGTTTCCGGCGCTCGCCCGATGAGCTTTGAGTGGGATTTCGGCGGGCGTGCCGAGCCGAACAATCCGATCGATGAGGAGCCAACCGTTCTTCTGGGAGCGGTCGGTGATTGTCAGGCGACGCTTACAGCGGTGAACGTGTTCGGCGAGGACGTCTACGAGTTCACTCTTACCGTAACCGCCGAGCCGCCGGAACCTCCGGAGATTACCTCCGTGGAGCCGGCGGAGGTGGTGCAGGACCGGCTGGAGCAATTCACCGCCACCGTGAACGGCGATCCACCTTTCACTTACGATTGGGAGTTCGGCGAGACGGCGAACCCGCCTTCGTCGTCTGAGGCAAGTCCGCAAGTTAGTTTCAGCGTGGTGCAACCGGTCGATGCCTCTCTAACGGTTACTAACCCTGCGGGGTCGGATACGCTGGAGTTTGAAATCACCGTCTATCCTCCCGGCGACCCGCCACTGATAACTGCGGTTGAGCCGACCGAGGGCGAAGCTGGACAAGCTGGTGTGGAGTTCCACGCCACCCTGAGCGGCACGCCTCCTTTTCATTTTTCGTGGGATTTTGACGGAGGCGCCGATCCTAGTACCTCGGACGAACAGTTCCCGCAGGTCACGCTTCAGACCGAGGCGGAGTATGATGCCAGCGTAACCGCAAGCAGCATCTATGGAACCCACACCTTCCCGTTCAAGCTGAGGGTGAATCCTCCTTCCGGCGAACCCCCCGAAATAACCGATGTTCAGCCACGCTCCGGTGCAACGGGCACGGAGGTTACTTTCACGGCGACGGTGAGTGGCGATGAACCGATGAGCTACCAGTGGGATTTCGACGATGGTGCGACTCCGAACAAGCCCACTGAAGCATCGCCGACGGTGACCCTTGGAGCTCCCGGTACCTACGAGGATGCGACGCTTCAGGTGGACAACGCCTTCGGCTCAGACACCTTCCAGTTTAGGCTAACCGTAACTGAGGTGCCGGAGCCTGGGGTGATGGTTGTCGTAGATGATGCCGGGAATGTGGGCAAATACACCTCGCTTGCGGTGATTGACGGGCATCCAGCAATCGCCTACTCAGACAATAGCGCTGCGGTCACCAAGTACATTCGCGCGGATGACGCGATGGGCACTGCGTGGAGCATGACGCCGGTCACTATCGATCCTTCAGAAGGTGGCTGGACTTTTCTGACCACGGTTAGTGAACGACCGGCGGTTTCCTACGAAGGTGGTGACCAGGATCTCTACTACGCCCGCGCCAAGGATGCGACTGGCAGCCAGTGGAACGCGCCGCAACCCATTGTTACTGAAGGCTGGGTGCCGCGTCAGAACTCCATCCTCATCGTCGAGGATTGCCCGGCGATAAACTACGTGAACGTCCTCGGGTGCGACCTCTACTACGTGCATGCCAAAGACGCCGACGGTGCGAGCTGGAACGACCCCGTGCATGTGGACGGCACGCCTGAAGACCGCGGCACCTTCAGCTGGATGGCGTTGGTGAAGGGCTCGCCGGCGATTAGCTACAACGACCTGTCCGATGATGTTGTGCGCTACATTCGAGCCACCAATCCCACGGGGACTAGTTGGGGTGACTCGGTGATAATCGACGCAACCGGCGAGGCTTGGTACACCCACCTCGTGGTCGCGAGCGGCAATCCCGCTGTGGCCTACCGCCATCAGGGGCAGTCGCGCCTGAAATACGTGCGAGCACTCGACGATGCTGGTTCCACATGGGGCGCTCCGGTAACCCTCGATGACCAAGGTAGTTGTGGCGACTGGCTGTCGCTCGCCATCATCAATGGGCGTCCGGCGGTCAGTTACCTCTACGGCGAGACCAGTGACCTCCGCTATGTGGTCGCCAAGGACGCGGAAGGCAGCGAATGGTATTCTCCAATAGCCATCGACACCGAGGGAATCGTGGGGTATCACACTTCGCTGGCTTTGGTGAACGGGCGCCCCGCCATCAGCTACTACGACAGCACTAACGGCGACCTCAAATACGTCATCGCCAACGACGCCTACGGGCTGGACTGGCCAAGCGCGGGGGGTTAACAGTGACTGCTCGCCGACTTCGTGGCGAGAGCGCTCGGCTTTGGTGGATGGGCTGCTATCCTTGCTAGTGTGCGGATGCATCTCTGCGCCGCCGCCATCCGACAATCAGCCAGATAATGGCTGGAATGGCGAAGGCGTAGCCGCCGAGGCGTATCCATGGCATATGCGGCAATACCATGCGGAAGCTGCGCAGATACCAGTAGACGCTCCAGCAAGTGAAGGCGAGTGCCAGGAGAATGAAGCGCGGGTTTTGCTTGCGCAGGAAAAGCCCACCGAAGAAGATGGCATGCAATCCCAGCACGGTGGCAAACGCGATGTACCAGGGCTGCACTGTGAGCAAGATCACAGGAGTCGACAGTGTCATGTCTCGTCGGTGTATGTGGTGGACACTGATGGAGAAGCTGATATACAGCCTCCCGTCACTACCACGCCAGGACTCTATGGGCTAGGGAGGAATCGAACCCCCAACCCTCTGATTAAGAGTCAGATGCTCTGCCAATTGAGCTACTAGCCCGATCGGTGACGCAACACAATGTAACACCGCCGGACTGGGGCGTCAAGCGGTGTGTATGGACCTCCGCCGAGCCTGCTGTCACGGCTGGCAGTTTGCCTCCGTGAACTCGCGTCGTCTATAATCAGCACACTTGCGGGGCATGTGCGCTTTCGTTTGCCGGCAAGTGCTTGCGGAAAGGAGCACGGATTGAGAGAGTTCCTCGGCGATTACGTCTACTTTGTGGCGCCCTTCATCGCCTGGTTCCTGTGCCAGCTGCTCAAAGTCGTCTTCTACCTGTTCGCGGAGCGGCAGCTCAATATCGCCCGCCTTTTTGACATCGGCGGGATGCCGTCTTCCCATTCCGCGCTGGTGGTGGCGCTGGCGACAGTGCTGGGGCTGCGCGAAGGAATAGCCTCACCGTTGTTTGGTGTGGCGCTTATCTTCGCTCTGGTAGTGATGTACGACGCCACCAATCTGCGGCGAGCCACCGGCGAGCATGCACACACGCTCAATCGCGTGATACCTGACCTTCTGCGAGGGAAGCTGGTGCAGAACTTCGACTTCAGGGTGATGCGCGAGGTGCTGGGTCACACTCCGATGGAAGTGGCGGTTGGTTCCGTCATCGGCTTCTTGCTCGCTTATGGGATGGTGCTGGGTCTTCCGTGAGTGGACGCCCGTTGATTGAGCTCTTGGTAGAACGAGGTCTGGCCACCGACCCTCGCACCGCTCGTTCCCTGATAATGCAGGGGCGGGTGCTCGTGGACGGCAAGCGGCAGACTGCGGCGGGAAAGCGGATTCCTGATGATTCCGCCATCAC